>JALOQC010000317.1 GCA_025453555.1 Myxococcota bacterium
GCGATGATGCCGGGGTGCATGCCCTTCTTCTCTTTGGCCTTGATCTCGACCATCTGGCGCTCGTGCGCGAGCAGACGCTCCTGCTCGGCCGCGCGGGCCTTGGCCTCGGCCTCGAGGCGCAAGCGGAGCTCGCCCTCTTCCTTCTCGCGCTGCTTGCGCTCTTCTTCTGCGCGGACCCGGCGCTCCTCGGCGAGGCGCGCCTCTGCCTCGGCGCGGACCTTCGCCTCTTCTTCCTCGCGCTTGCGGCGCTCGGCCTCCTCGCGCTTGCGTCGCTCGTCTTCCTCCTTCTTGCGTCGATCTTCCTCCTCGTCGCGGATGCGATCCTCTTCGAGGTTCATCAGCTCCTTGAGGTTGAAGAGGACGGAGGATTCCTTCTGCTCGGACATCTCGGCGTGCTCCGTTGGGGAGGGCGCTCCGTGGAGGAGGGCTCTTGGGGGCAGGGCGGTAGGGGCGACGCGCGAACGAAATCCGCCGCGCGGAGTGGGCAAACTAGCAAGCGGCGAACCCGGTCGTCAACCCTGGTCGGGAGCGCCAGGCGCGCGTCATCACAAGCGTTTCGAAGAATCGAAGCACGACGGCGAGCCTGCCGTCGCTCGTCATGGACCCCTCGGAGTCGCGATCCTTGGGCAGGCGCCCACAGTTTGCACACCCACGTCGGGTCGCCCCAATCGGGACCCCTGGTCACCGACCCGCGGCCGGGGATACGCTGTGGCGGTGCGGACCCTCACCCTCACGTGCCTCCTCGCGATCGGCTGCGGCGGAACGCTGCTCGAAAAGGATGAAGGGGAGGTCTGCGCGCGGAGCATCGAGTGCGCTTCCGGCCTCGCCTGCGTGATGGGGATGTGCTCTCCGGACCCGACGGGCCTCGGGGGGACCGTGCCGAGCCTCGACGGGGGCGGCGAGGTCGACGCGGGCGAGATGCTCGACGCGGGCGACGTCGACGCGGGGCCCGAGGTCGACGCCGGACCGGGGATGGACGCCGGGCCCGGCGTGGACGCTGGTCCGCGCGACGCGGGCATCGACTCGGGCCCCGACGAGATGGACGCAGGGGTCGACGCGGGCATGGAAGAGATGGACGCGGGCGTCGACGCAGGCATGGAAGAGGACGCTGGAGAAGACGCGGGCATGTGAGCGCACGGCCGCCCCCGAGCCGGCAGCCGACTCGTCGAGCACGTCGAGAAATCCACGCCGCCCGATCGAACGCAGCGTGACTCTCCTGCGAGAGGCGCTGGCCTCCGCACGCCATCGAGGCCACCCTCCGCGCCATGAGCTCGCTCCACCTCGCCAAGCACCCCACGTTCGCCGCCGTCGAAGGCCCCGTCCTCCTCGTCGTCATGGACGGAGTCGGCATCGGCGCGGGCGACGAAGGCGACGCGGTCCACCTCGCGCGCACGCCGACGCTCCACCGCCTCGCGGAGATCGCCGCGACCACGCGCCTGCGTGCGCACGGGCTCGCGGTCGGGCTGCCGAGCGACAAGGACATGGGCAACAGCGAGGTCGGCCACAACGCGCTCGGCGCCGGCCGCGTGTTCGACCAAGGCGCCAAGCGGGTGCAGCTCGCGATCGAGAGCGAGGAGCTCTTCCGCGGCGACGTGTGGACCTCGAGCGTCGCGCGCGTGCGCGAGAGCGGGCAGCCGCTGCACTTCCTCGGGCTGCTCTCCGACGGCAACGTGCACAGCCATCGAGACCACCTTCACGCGATGCTGAAGCGCGCCCACGCCGAGGGCGTGAAGAAGGCGCGCGTGCACGTGCTGCTCGACGGCCGCGACGTGCCGGAGACGAGCGCGCTGGAGTACGTCGACGCGCTCGAAGCGCTGCTGTTGGAGCTGAACGACGCGGGCGCCGACTACCGCATCGCGAGCGGCGGCGGCCGCATGACCACGACGATGGATCGCTACGAAGCGGACTGGTCGATGGTGGAGCGCGGCTGGAACGTACACGTGCACGGCCGCTCGACGCACACGTTCCGCAGCGCGCGCGAGGCGGTCGAGAAGCTCCGCGAAGAGACGAGCGCGATCGATCAGTTCCTGCCGGACTTCGTGATCGTCGACGAGAAGGGCGAGCCCGTGGGCCCCATCCGCGACGGTGCGGCGGTGATCTTCTTCAACTTCCGCGGCGACCGCGCGATCGAGATCAGCCGCGCGTTCACGGAGGACGCGTTCGCGGTCTTCGATCGCGGCGCGCGCCCGAACGTGCTGTACGCGGGCATGATGCAGTACGACGGCGACCTGCACCTGCCGGAGCGCTACCTCGTCACGCCGCCGCTCATCGATCGCACGCTCGGCGAGCACCTCGCGCGCAACGGCGTCTCGCAGTTCGCGTGCAGCGAGACTCAGAAGTACGGCCACGTGACGTACTTCTGGAACGGCAACCGCAGCGGACAGTTCGACGCGAAGCTCGAGACGTACCTCGAGATCCCGAGCGACGTGCTGCCCTTCGAGCAGCGCCCGTGGATGAAGGCGGCCGAGATCACCGACGCGACCATCGCGGCGATCCAGAGCGGCGCGCATCGGCACCTGCGCATCAACTACGCGAACGGCGACATGGTCGGCCACACCGGCCACCGCGAGGCCGCGATCCACGCCGTGCAGACCGTCGATCTTCAGCTCGCGCGGCTGCTCCCCGTGATCGCGAAGGCGAAGGGCGCGCTGATCGTCACCGCCGATCACGGCAACGCAGACGAGATGTACGAGATCGACGAGAAGAAGGGCGGCTTCCTCCGTCGCGCAGACGGCTCCTTCCGCGCACGCACGAGCCACACCCTCAACCCGGTGCCTTTCCACGTCTGGACGCCGGGTCGCGAGCTCCGCCTCGCGAGCGTCGCGGAGCCGGGCCTCGCGAACGTCGCCGCCACGGTGCTCCAGCTCCTCGGATTCGCGGCCCCCGAAGCCTACGAGCCCTCGCTCCTCGCGTGACGCTCCGTTCGCACTCACCTCGTCCCGCGTTGCAGGTCGAAGCGCCGCGACCGACACTCCGCGCCCGATGAGCCTCCAGCTCGGCCGACGCCGCGACTCCGACTCTCCCTTCGAGCTCCCGCCCGAGATCCTCGTGCGTCACGTCGCCGCGCTCGGCGCGAGCGGCTCGGGCAAGACGGTCTTCTGCAAGGCGGTCGTCGAAGAAGCCGTGCGCCACGGCATCCCGACGATCTGCGTCGACCCGCAAGGCGATCTCTGCAGGCCGAGCTCACGCGGCGCGGCGTCGATCCCGCGTGGGCGGCGGAGTACCGCGAGCGCGCGGACGTCGTGATCTTCACGCCCGCGTCGAGCGCAGGCATCCCGCTCTGCGTCGATCCCATCGACGGCGACCTGCTCTCGCTCGGCGGCGACGAGCGCGTCCGCGCGCAGACCCGCGCCGCGCAGCGCATCACGAGCCTCCTCGGCTTCGACCTCGACACCGACGATGGCGCCGCGATCACCGCAGTCGTCGACCAAGCGCTCGGCGAGCTGGTCGCGTCGGGCACGCGCCCGTCCATCGCGAGCCTCGCCGCGCGCCTCGCGGATCCTTCGCGCTACGCGGCGCTCGCGAAGCCCACGAAGATCGAGAGCGCCTCGCAGCGGCTCGCGCGCCTCGACGTCGGCTCGCGTCGGCTGCTCTTCGGCAGCGGCGTGCCGCTCGACGTCGACGTGCTCCTCGGTCGCGACGCCACCGCCCTCCCCGGCCGCACGCGCGTGAGCGTGATCTACCTGAACACGCTCGACGCCCAGGAGGACAAGGAGTTCTTCCTCGCCGCGCTCGCGGAACGGCTCTACGCCTGGATGCTCGCGAGTCCGAGCGTCGCGCCCCAAGCGCTCTTCTACGTCGACGAGGTCGCGCCCTTCTTGCCGCCCGTGCGCAAGCCCGCGTGCAAGGACGCGCTGCAGCTCCTGCTCAAACAAGCGCGCAAGTACGGCGTCGGCTGCCTGCTCGCGACGCAGAACCCCGGCGACCTCGACTACAAGGCGCTCGCGCAGGTGAGCACGTGGGCCCTCGGTCGCGTCACCACGCGCCAAGACCTCGCGAAGCTCGCGCCCGCGCTCCGCTCGCTCACCAGCGACGCCGATGCGCTGGTCGAGACGCTCCCCGCCCAAGGCGCCGGCGAGCTCGTGGTGCTCTCTCCCGATGCGCTCGGTGCACCCGCCCCGATGCGCACGCGCTGGCTGCTGAGCGCGCACGAGACCTTCAACGAGACACGCATCGCGGAGGCGATGGATCCGCTCCGCCCACGCTTCGCCTCCCTCGCACGTTCGGAAGCGACACCCACTCCGTCTCCGTCTCCGTCTCCGGCTCCGGCTCCGTCTCCGGCTCCGTCGTCGTCGTCTTCGTCGCCGTCTCCGTCTTCGTCTCCGACTCCCTCTCCGTCTTCGTCTCCGACTCCCTCTCCGTCGACGACCTCGCCGCCCGCGCTCGCGGAGGCACCGACCCTCTTCACCGAAGCCACCATCACCCACGCCATCCGTGCGCTCCTCGCGCGACACACGACGCGCAGCGAAGAGGAGCTCCAGGAAGAGCTCGGCGCGCGGGTCGATCCCGGCGCGCTCGCGACCGCGCTGCACGAGCTGGAAACGGCCGGGATCGCACGACGCCTCGTACGCCACGGCGCGACGCGTTGGTGGAGCCCAGAGAGCGGCGCGCGCCCCGATCTCGAGCTCCCCCGCAAGGTCTTCGTCGTCGCGCAGCACGTCGACGAGACCGCCGCCACCGCGATCGGCGTCGCGCAATGCCGCACCGGGGGCGCGCTCGGGCTGCTCGGGCCCCGCGAAGAGCTGGACCACGTCGAGCTCCGACATCGCCTGCTCTACCGCGTCGACTTCGAGGAGACCGCGCCCGCCCCGCTGCTGCGCCGCCTCACCGGAGCGAGCGACGAGGAGCGCGTCGGCAGCGTCTACTTCCATCCGCGCACGCTCGAAGTGCTCACGTTCCATCCCCGCTCGGGCATCGCGTTCGTCGGCGCCCCGCAGGAGATCGCGAGCGAGGTGGAGGACCTCGACGGCCACGCGATCGTCGAGTCTGCCGCCCCCGCCGCGCTGACGCTCGTCGACGAAGAAGTCCGCGATCGGCCGAGCGTGGCCGAGGTCCAGCGTGCGTTCGCTTCACGCTTCACCGCGCGCGCGACCTCGGCGGCCTTGGTCTTCGTCCCGGTGTGGACGCTCGTACTGCGGGCCGAAGGCGGGCGCGGGTATCGGCGCGTGACGATCGACGGTGTCGTCGGCAAGCCCGTGAGCTGGCCCTGACCGCCCATCCGGGACTGGCACGCCAATCACTCGCAAGAGTCACTCGCGAGATTCACTCGCGAGAATCACTCGCGAGATTCACTCGCGAGAATCACTCGCGAGAATCACTCGCGAGAATCACTCGCGAGAATCACTCGCGAGAATCACTCGTGCCCGCGCGAACCCGTCGTGGAACAGCCCGACGACGAAGCGTCGATCGACCTCGTCATCGACGGCGCACCGCGCGATCACATCGTGGTCGTAGTGCGCGAGCCCGACGGCGACCCCGGTGGCTGCTACGCCCGCATCGAGGGAGGCGGAAGCGAGTGGTGGAGGCCGCGGTGCTTCTGCACCTCCGAAGAACGCCAGCGCGGCGAATGCGAGAGCCCGGAGGACTTTCCGGGTGAGGTGCGCGTCACGGCCGAGCCGGTTCCCACGGACGCGGGCGTCTTCGTGCCGCCGGACGCCGCTCCGCCGGAGTGATTCCGCGCGTTCGTTCCGCGCGTTCGTTCCGCGCGTTCGTTCCGCGCGTTCGTTCCGCGCGTTCGTTCCGGGCGTTCGTTCCGCGCGTTCGTTCCGGGCGTTCGTTCCGGGCGTTCGTTCCGCGCGTTCGTTCCGCGCGTTCGTTCCGCGCGTTCGGCTCGCAGCGTGGCTCGCGCCATGTCGCTCACGAGCTGCGGGTCGTGAGGCTCGTGGGGAGACCGCGCGACGTGAGGCTCGCGCGCGTCTCGGGACCGCTACGGCGCCTTCAGAGGCGCCAGCGGAGGATGTGGGCCCACCAGGGAGCGGGCTTGTTCGACGGCTTCCAGTCGTCTCGAGTCGCGGACATGAACAACCTCCGTGTTTCGAGCAGGTTTCGATCAGGTTAGGAACCCGCACCACAGAGATCAAGTTTTCGTTGTACCTTTCGTGCACACCGCACCCCAAGAGCAGGACTGAGGTTTTTCGGGGCTGGCCGTCAGGCCGGGCGACCCGACTCATCTGAGCGTCGCCGTCTGGCGACCGAACCCCCGCTCGCCGGACGTTGAGCTTTGCGGCGCGGGCTGCTAGAAATGCGAGGCTCGCCTCACGTTCTGGGCCAAAGAGGCTCGAAACTCCGGGGAGAGGCGAGCCTGTCGGAGGGCCCATGACCACATCTCACGTCGAAACGTCGCGCGGCGAAGTCGCGCCGAGCACACCCCTCGAGTCCATCCCGCGCCTCGTGGACGAGGTCCGCGAACGCTTCGACTCCGGCATCACACGCTCGCTCGATTGGCGGCTCCGTCAGCTTGACGCGATCGGCCGCTTCGTCGAAGAGCGCGAGAGCGAGATCCTCGCCGCGCTCCGCGCCGATCTCGGCAAGCCCGAGATGGAGGCCTACGGGGCCGAGGTCTCGTACGTCGCGAACGACGTCGCGCACACCAAGAAGCACCTGCGCGCGTGGATGAAGGCCGAGAAGGTCTCGTCGCCGCTCGTGGTGCAGCCGGGCCAGAGCTACGTGGTGCGCGAGCCGCTCGGGGTCGCGCTGATCATCTCGCCGTGGAATTACCCCTTCCAGCTCCTGATGGCGCCGCTCGTCGCCGCCATCGCGGCCGGCAACTGCGCGATCCTCAAGCCGAGCGAGGTCGCGCCCGCCACGAGCGCGCTCATCGGCAAGTGGATCCCGAAGTACCTCGACGGCTGCGTGAAGGTCGTCGAAGGCGGCGTGCCCGAGACCACGCGCCTGCTCGAGCAGCGCTTCGATCACATCTTCTACACCGGCAACGGCAAGGTCGCGCGCGTGATCATGGCGGCCGCCGCCAAGCACCTGACGCCGACCACGCTGGAGCTCGGCGGGAAGAGCCCGTGCATCGTGGACGCGAGCGCGGACCTCGACGTCGCGGCCAAGCGCATCGTGTGGGGCAAGTTCTTCAACGCGGGCCAGACCTGCGTCGCGCCCGACTACGTGCTCGTCGAAGAGAGCGTGCACGACGCGCTGCTCAACCGGATGGTCGCCACCGTGCGCTCGTTCTACGGCGACGATCCGCAGCGCAGCGCGGACTTCGCGCGGGTCGTCAACGAGCGCCACCTCGCCCGCCTCGTGAAGCTGCTCGACGGTCAGACGATCGCGTGCGGCGGCCAGCACGACGCGAAGGATCGTTACCTCGCGCCGACGATCCTCCGCGACGTCTCGCCCGACTCCGCGGTGATGCAGGAGGAGATCTTCGGCCCGATCCTCCCCGTGATCGCGGTGCCGCACGTCGACGCGGCGATCACCTTCGTCACGCGGCGCGACAAGCCGCTCGCGCTCTACGTCTTCTCGCAGCGCGAGACGGTGCAGGCGAAGGTCCGCGACCGCACGAGCGCGGGCGGCATGGCGATCAACCACGTCTGGCTCCACCTCGCGGTGCCCGAGCTTCCCTTCGGCGGCGTGGGCGAGAGCGGCATGGGCGCCTATCACGGCAAGCACGGCTTCGAGACCTTCAGCCACCGCAAGTCGGTGCTGAAGAAGCCGACGCAGATCGATCCGCCGCTGCTCTACCCGCCCTACACCGAGACGAAGGCGAAGTGGGTGAAGCGCCTGCTCTGAAGGTCGCGACTCGGTCGGTCCATCGAAGACGCCGCGGGCTCACGCTCGCGGCGTTTCTCTTCGTTCTCGTCGCATGCTTCTCGTCGCAGGGTCACCGCCGCGAGACCGACGCGCTCGCGTTCACCGCCGCGAACACGCTCGCATTCACGTCATCGGTCGCGGCTCACCACGTCCAGGTCGCGACGACGTTCACGCCTTCGCGTGTGCGCCGCGGGTGCATCTGAACGTTCCGTCGACCTGCGGCTTCGATCACGCAGCCGATGCCCACGAGCAGCCCGCGCAAATGGAAGTCGCTGATCTCCGGATACCCGCGCAGCTCGATCTCCGCGCGTCCGCGATCGACCACCCGCGAGATCATCTCGCCCTTGTCGAAGACCTTTCGGTAGAAGAGCGGCGTGCGCGTGACGAGCGCGTTGTCGCTCGTGAAGCGCAGCAGGATCCGCCAGAGCGAGTGCACCGTGCGGTTCACGCCGCGCCGCATGACCTCTTCTTGGAGCGCCGCGACGTCGCGCCCCGCCTCGCGCGCGATCGCCTCGTAGACGTGCTCGATCACGTCGCAGTCGATCCACGAGACCGGCGTCGCGTTCTCGTAGACTTCGCGCTCGTCCTCCGGCAGCCGCGCGAGAGCGTGTGCGACCACGTCGGCTCCGACGAGATCGATCAACATCGCGTGCGCGTCGCGCGTCGTGGCTCCGGACGTCCGCCCCCGCCGGTTCTCAGGCCCCATGACCGCGACTCTTACCCGAATCGGAGGTGTCACGTCGCCTCCTTGGCGTGTGGCTGCGAGGGGTCGCTCACGTCGAGGCAGCGCACCCTGCGATTCGAGCGTGCGGTTCGCGGCCTGAGCGCCACGCGTCCCGCACGAATGCACGGAGGTGGCGCGAATGGCGCTCGAATCGGTACCCTGTGCTCGGTGCCTCGCTTGGGACGACTCTCGCATCTGCTTTGGCTCGTGGGCTGCCTCGCCGGCTGCAAGGTCTTCGACGCGTCGCTGGTCGATCCACCGGTCGACGCTGGCGAGACCGACGCGGAGGCTCCGCCCGACACCGGGCCGCCGCCCTTCGATGCGGGTCCCGTCGAAACGTGTCCCGATGGGACGGCGCTTCGTCGTCCGCCGGCTCGACCGACGAGCCTGGACGAAGGCGAAGACCAACGGCTCGTGATCGGGCTGCGCGACATTCGGCTGCGGCAGAGCGGCGAGGCGTGGCGTGACATCGGGCTCGACCTCGACGGGCTCTGCACGAACAACGCGCTCGCGGACGTCGAGTGCCAGCCACCGTCCGACGTCGGAGTGCAGATCGACGGCAACGGCGGGATCGACAACGCGTTCCACTCGCTCTTCGAGGTGATCGATCTCGTCTTCCCGAGCCTCGCGGAGACCGCGGGCATGGTCTCGGAGGGCGGCGTCGGCGTCGTCGTGTTGCAGATCGACGGCTGGAACGGCACCGCCGACGACAGCCGGGTCGACGTGCTGCTCACGCAGTCCGTCGCGGGCACGGCCGGCACGGCGGCGCAGACGGAGGCACCACCGGCGGAGTTCGTCGAGTTCGTGCCGATGATGCCGGGCACGATGACGCCGCTGCCGCCACCCGCGTGGGACGGCAACGACTGGATGTGGGTGCGCGAAGAGACGTTCCTCATGGGCGACGTCTCGCGACCTCGCGTGCGCGACAGCAACGCGTACATCGCGAACCGCCAGCTCGTGATGCGCCTGCCCGATCGCGCCGAGATCATCTTCGCGGGCGAGGATCAGGGCATCAAGGTCCAGCTCACGGACGCGTACGCGATCGGGACGTTCGACGAGGCGTTCGAGCGGGTGTCGCCGATGACGGTCGCCGGACGCTGGAGCGTGATCGACCTGCTAGACACCGCGAGCTCGGTGAACATCTGCGCGGGCGACACCGAGTACGGGATCCTGCAGCGCAAGCTCGACGAGGTGGCCGACGTTCGCGTCACACCCGGCACGGGTGGCGCGGACGTCGTCTGCGACGCGGTGAGCCTCGGCGTGACGTTCGAAGGTTACCGCGTGCGGATCGCGGGCCTCGAGCCGGGCAATCCGCTGCCGGACGGCTGCGAGTGATCGCGGGCTCGAGCCGCGCGGGGCTCGACGCGCATCCCGCTCGCGCCGTCACGTGATCCTTGCGAGCCTCGCTGCCCGCACGAAACGCCTCACCACGAGTCGTCGGGGAGCGCGCGGGTGCCCCAGATCATGACCTCGATGGCGCGTCGCTGCGCGACGCTGAGCTGCTGCCACTCCGGCGGCGCGCCGAGCCGACGCCAGCGCCGGAAAGGGTCGCCGCGACGGCGCGCCTCGTCGGCCGAGCGCAGGACGCGCTCGACGATGGTCGCTCCCGCGTGGCCGCCGCGTTTGACGAACACACCGGACGAAGGGGCTTCGTCGGGTGCGCCGCGATCGTCGAACCGTTCGGGGTCGCCCACCGCCGGAGGATGACAACCGGAGCGCACGTCGTGCAAGACCGAGCGCGCGCGTTTGCCGGAGAGCGACGAAGAACGACGAGGGAGGCCGCCGAAAGCATGGCCGGCGAGCGACGAAGAACGACGAGGAAGGCCGCCGAAAGCACGGCGCGATCGACGATCGCCCCACGAAGAACTGGCGACGATCAGAAGATCGGATTTCGGAAGCCGATCGCGCGCTCGAAGATCGCGCCGACGCCCGGCGTGAGAAAGAGGCGACGCCACTTCCAGAGCGGCGAGTGGCAGTCGCGCGCCTCGATGCGTCCCAGCCAGAGATCGGCGAGCGCGTCCGCCGCGTGTCCCGAGAGCGCGTCGAGGATGCGTTCGCCACGCTCGGCGCTCGCGAGCGCGGGAGCGCCGCTGTAGGTGGTGCGCGCGTAGTAGAGGAGCATCTCGCGGAAGCTGCGCAGGCGATCGCCGAGCGTCGCGTGTGCGAGAGGTCGCTCGCCGCGGGCTCGAAGATCGAGATCGACGCTGCGGCGCGGGAGATCCGAATACACGCGTTTGACGTGCTCTCCCACGAGGTGCAGCAGGATCGACGTCTCGATCGCGCCGCCGTGGTTGTCGCCTTCGAGCGCTTCTTTGCCGAGCCCGCTGACCTCGCCGAGCACCTCCTCGAGGTTCGCGGTGCCCGCGGTGAGGCGCGCGATCATGAGCGAGAAGACGCTCACCATCTGAAGGCCATGGCGCGCGTTCACACGGGCGCAAGCCTCTTCCATCGCGAGGAAGTGACGTGGGCCGCCGTGGAAGCTGCCGATCCACACGTGCCGGAAGCCCTGCTTGGCGAGGGTGCGACCGAGGTCCTCGAGCACGCGCACGATCGTCGACGGTCGGAACGCGAGCGAGCCCACGTGCGGGAGCACGTCCGCCGCGACGTAGATCGGCGGCAGGTGCACGAACGCGATGTCGTCGAAGCGCGCGCAGAGCTTCTCCACCATCGCCGCGCTCAGACCTTCGGCCTCGGCGTTGACGAGCACCACCGTGCGCGCACGATCCATCGCCTCGAAGTCCGCACCGGAGAGGTGTTGCCACTCGCGCACGCGCCCTCGTGCGGCCGCGGGAAGGGTCGAGAAGTCCATCGCGCGAGCTTGCCACGGAGCGCGTCGATCGCGATGCAGCGCTCGAAGGTCCGTTCGTCGGCGCGGAAGGGAGCGACACGAGCGCACGCGAGGCGATCGACGGCGCTTCACCGACGACCTCGAACGCACGACGGATGTGCGAGATCGCGTCTCGAGGTCGGGGTGCTCGTCTCAGCGCAGGAGCGCCCAGATCGCGATCCCGAGGCTCGCCGCCGCGACCGCCCAGGGGAGCCAGGTCTTCGCGCTCGAGGTCGACGTCGGTGCGGGCGCGCGGATCGAGGTGCTCGTGACCTCGTCCTCGATCACCGGCATCTCGCCTTCGCACGCTTCTCCGTACGCACGTGCGAGCGCGCGGCCCCACGCGTGATCGAGGACCACCCGATCCGAGAGCAGCTCGAAGAGCGCCTTGCCGATGGTCGGCGTGCGATGCGCGGGGTCGCGCACGAGCATGCGCTGCACGGTGTCGGCGACGCTCTTGGGCACGGTGGGCTCGAGCGAGTCCACGCGGGGCGGATCCTCGCGCAGGAGCTTGCCGATCACCGCGAGCCCCTTGGACTCGTGCGGCGGACGACCCGCGAGCAGTCGGAAGAGCACCGCGCCGAAGCTCCACACGTCCGCGGTCGGCCCGAGGTTCTCGTCGCCCACCGCTTGCTCGGGTGAGATGTAGTCGAGGGTGCCGATCGTCGAGCCCTTCGTGAGGTCCGAGACGGAGAGCGAGTTCGTGCGACGCACGACGACCTTGCTGATCCCGAAGTCGATCAGCTTCGGCACCGTCGCTCCGTTCTCGTTCGCGAGGAAGATGTTCCCCGGCTTGAGATCGCGGTGGACGATCCCGCGCTCGTGCACGTAGCGGAGCGCGCTCGCGATCGGCGCGAGCACCTCGAGCGCCTCGCGCAACGAGAGCTTCGGCTTCTCTTCGAGCCGCTCGCGCAAGGTCTGCCCTTCGAGCAGCTCTTGGACGATGAACCAACCAGTGGCGGCTTGGTGCCCGAGGTCGAAGACGCGGACGACGTTCGGATGGACGAGGCGCACGCCAGCTTTCGCCTCGCGCACGAAGCGCTTGATGGTCTCGTCCTCCGCGTCCTCGCGATCGAGCAAGACCTTGATCGCGACGTCTTGCTTCGTGAACGTGTTCTCGGCCGCGTAGACCGCGCCCATGCCGCCGAAGCCGAGCAGCCGCTCGAGGCGATACTTCTCGCCGATCGTCGTGCCGACGAGCGATTCGAGCTCCTCGCGCACGGCGACGATGCTGCTTCGGTCCGCCTCGCCCACGTCCCGCGCATCATCACGGGTCGCCTTCGGCGAAGCAACGGGCTCGGAGTCGCAAGTATACGGAAAACCGACGCTTCCCCCATTTGGGGGACATGCGATCAGGCGGCGGCGAGGCGCTTCTGCACGACGTCGAGGAGCTGCGCGACCGTCTCGATGCCGACCAGCATGTCGTCCGGGATCGAGATGCCGAGCTCGCGCTCCATCTCGCCGACCACCTCGAGCATCGCGAGCGAGTCGACGCCCATGTCGGCGATGACGCTGTCCTCGCGGAGAGCGGCGAAGTCCTTCTCGGCGATCTCGCTGGCCTTCGCTCGGAACAATTCGATCAGCTTCGCACGGTCCATCGACGTTTCCTCTCGAGCAGTCCGACGGCGAAGCGCGCTTCGTCGCGGCTGAGTGTGTTCGGGGGCTCTTCACGGGCCCGGAGACGCGCCGGCGATCGAAGGACGATTCGACGGTCGGCGACCGGCGGCCGAGCCGCGCGGGGCGCGTGTCTTATCCGATGAGCCCCACCCTGACAACGCGGCAAATGTTCGGCTCCAAACGGAAATCCGGCCGCTGGGCCGAAGGTCTTGGGCATCCGGATGGAGGCTGCTAGGGTTTCGTTCCGTGACGCGCCGTCTCGTCCCCCTGTTCGTCTTCGTGCTCGGCGCGCTCAGCGTCGTCGCGATGGGTCAGCCGAGGACGCGAGACGCGCGTTCCGTGCGGGTCGCGACGCGGGCTACCGACGTCGAGCGGACCGACGTCGAGCGGGGCGCGCGGACCTCGACGAACGAGCCCTCCGAGCCCTCGGCCGAACGTGTCGAGCACGTCGACGACACGGCGAGCGAGCCCAGTGTGGGCACGGGTGTGGGCACGGGTGTGGGCACGGGACCGAGCCTCGGACCGAGCGTCGGGCCCAGCCGGAGCCGCTCCGTCGGAGCGACGAACCGTGGACGCCTGAACCATGCCGTCCGCGTCGAGCCGTCGCTGACGCTGCGGGTGCGCAACCCGAGCCAGGCCTACGGCACCGAAGAGCTGGTCGCGCTGATCGCGTGGGCCGCCGACGAGGTCGCGCGCCAACATCCGGGCTCGTCGCTCAACGTCGGCGACCTCTCGCGAGAGCGCGGGGGCCGCATTCGTCCCCACCGATCGCATCGAGTGGGGCGCGACGCCGACCTCGGCTTCTACCTCGTCGACGCGCAGAGCGGCGAGGCGGCGGAGGCGCGTCACTTCGTGGCGCTGCCGCGCGGCGCGAAGGGCACCGATCGCCAGGGCGGCAGCTTCGCGTTCGACGACGCGCGCAACTGGACGCTGATCGCGGCGCTCGTCTCGCAGGACGTGGTCCCCGTGCAGTACATCATGGTGATCGGGCCGCTGAAGGAGCGCCTGCTCGCGGAAGGTCGTCGTCGCGGTGCGTCGCCCGAGCTGCTCGCGCGCGTGGACGCCGTTGTCGGTCCGCAGCGCAGCGGGCGCGGCCGCTTCTCGTACGACTCGCACGACTCGCACTTCCACGTCCGCATCTACTGCGCGCCCGACGACCGACCGGCGTGCGTCGACACCGCGCCCTTCCACCCGTGGGTGAGCCGCGAAGCGGTGGAGCAGCCGCGTCCGCGGGCTCGTGCGCGTCGACCGGCGCGTCGACCGGCGTCGCGGCAAGCGCGTCGTCGCTGAGCGGCCGGCGCTCTCGAAGTCCCCGCGCGTCGGAAGCGTGGGCGGTGGCCCTCGTCGCGATTCACGACCACGACGCGACGGAGTGCGAACGGAGCGCGGCGCGTCCGTCCATGATCGCGACCGTCAGTCGAGCGGGACGGGATCGGCGAAGACGAAACCGCGACGCGTGCCGCACATGGTCTGGACCATCTGTCGACGCGCCCAGGGTGAGAGCGTCGCGATCGGGAAGAGCACGTCGCGCAACGCGCCGAGCACCGCGCCGTCGCTCTGGAAGAAGGGCGTGGTCCAGCGATTGACGCGCCCGTAGAAGTTCAAATGAGCGCGGCGGTTCTCTTGATAGCGCCGAAGCCCGAGCTCGACGCTCGACGCGTCGACGTTCTGCAGCGAGCGCGCGAGCTCGCGGGCGTCGTAGAGCGCGAGGTTGCTGCCTTGGCCGAGCTGCGGGCTCATGGCGTGCGCCGCGTCGCCGAGGAAGACGAGGTGTGCGCCGCCGAGCTCCGCGTGCCATCGCGACATGCGCACGTCGCGGTACGCCGCGAAGAGCAGTTGATCCGCGTCCACGATCTGATCGAGCAGCACGGCCGCGCGTTCGTCGCGACGCAGGATCGGATCCTTGAAGGCCTGCAGGCCGCGAAACCGCAGGGTGCGGCGGAACGCGGGCAACGCGTCCACGCGGAGGCTCCAGAAGAGGCTCGTGAGCGGCGCGTCGCCTCCCGGGGCTCGACCGGTCGGCAAGAAGCCGAGCATGGTCTTGGAGCCACCCACGATCTGGAAGAGCTCGCGACGGAAGACCTCGTCGCGATCTTCGGCGACGAACCAGACCGCCCCCCAGGGGTACGGCTGGTCGAGCGAGGTGGGCCAGCCGTCGGGCCGCAGCTCGGAGCGCGCGCCGTCCGCGACCACCACGAGATCGTGCGGGCCGTGACGCCGACCGCGCGCGTCGATCAAACGCCCTTCTTCGACACGATTCACGAACGCGCCGAGGTGCACCGCGATGCCCTCGCGCACCACGGCGTCGAAGAGCGCCTGAAAGAGCACGCCGCGGTGCAGACCGAGGCCGTGCAGGCCTTCGCGCTCTTCCGCGTAGGGGAGCCGAAAGACCGGGCGACCCGAATCGGTCACGCAGCGGAGCGCGTCGACGACCGCGCCGTGGGCTTTCACGAACTCGAGCAGCCCGAGCTCCGCGAGGACCGCGATGCCGGTCGGCTGGAGCAAGATGCCCGCGCCGACCGGACCGGGGCGTTCGACGCCTTCGTAGACGGTGACGCGATGACCTGCGCGGTGGAGGTAGATCGCGGCGGCGCTGCCGGCGTATCCGCCGCCAACGATGCCGACGTCGAGGCTCATCGCCACCTCGTCGATTGGAGCGCGGTCCGCAGGGTGGGGGGAGAACGATGCGCCACGGCACGCTCCAACACCGAGCGCGCCCACGGTGTGGAGCGTCGCGCGGATCGAGCGGGCATCCGAAGTGCCGACGCACGCTCCCATGCTCGAAGCTCGATCGCTGGGCGCACGCTCAACGCTCTTCCTCGCGCGACTTCGGCTTCTCCGCGAGGATCGCCTCGACCTCCGCGTTCGCCTCCGCCATCGCGTCGTCGCGCGCGACCGCGGGCTGCTCCGCTTCGACGCGCACCCGCGGCACGACCACGCCGTGCTCGTCGGCGGCGTGACCCTTCAGGGTGCGCAGCTCGCGGAAGACGTAGCGCACGAGCCCATCCGGCGTGATCTCCGCCGACACCCGCGAGCCGTCCGCCATCGCGGTGAGCGCTGCGTCGGCGCGCGCCGCCGGGATGCCGAGCGAGCGCGCGACGTCGGTGACCGTGAGGAACCCTTCCTTTTGCTCGGCGAGCTGGAGGATCGCGAGCTCGAGCTGCGTGTCGACACGGCTCGCGTGGGTCTGTTCGCTCTTCGAGCCCGCGCGAATTCCCCACGCGCCGAGCCCGACCCCGAGGCTGCCCAGCACGGCAGCGACCACGATGCCACCCGCGCCGGGGATGACGATCGCGGCCACGGTCGCGGCGAGCACGCCGGTCGCGATGCCGAAGATGCCGAGCAGGCGGAGACCGGTCGATGCGCCGCGCTGAGCGATCGAGGGCGAGGCGACCACGGGCGCGACGACGGGCGCGTCAGCCGCGCGACGAGGGGCGGGCGCCGTCTCGACCGGAGACGCGAGCGGGCCGGTGCCGCCGACGATGGTGGTGCCGGGCTTGAGCTCACGCGGCCTTCCACACGCGAGGCAGGCATAGCGACCGTCGCCCGTCGCCTGCACCGCCGCGATCGCGAAGCAGTGCGGGCAGCGGTTGTCCTCGCCCCAGACCGCGCCGCACGCGATGCAACGCGAGGCACCAGGAGGGATCGCGGTGCTGCACACGGCGCAATGCGTCGGCGCGTCGCTCATCGGATGCGGCTCACTCCTCGCCGAGGAGCTTGTTCATCGAGGCTTCGTCGGCGGGGGTGAACGAGTAGCGATCGAACTCGTCGCTCGTGACCCAGCGGAAGTCCTTCACCGCGCGCGACTCGAGGGTGTCGGGCCCGCGGAGGTCGCATTGGTAGAGGTAGAGATCGACCGTGTACTTCTCGTAGGGGTGGCTCACGAAAGAGATGAGCTCACCGACCGAGACGTGCGCGCCGAGGCGCTCGACCATCTCTCGCTCGAGCGCCTCCGAGTCGGTCTCCCGCTCCTCCACCCGCCCACCGGGGAACTCCCACAGGTTCGGGAGCACGGCGTTCTCGCGGCGCTGCGTGATGAGATAGCGGCCGTCGCGCTCGACGACGGCGGCCACGACGCGAATGGTCTTTCGCGGATGGTCGGACACGGTCCGGCGGGTATACCGCAAAACGACGCGGCTGCGGAGACTTGCCGTGCGAGCCTCGATCTCGTGCGC
>JALOQC010000318.1 GCA_025453555.1 Myxococcota bacterium
AGATCGTCGAGGCAGAAGCCGGCCTTCATGTGCGGGGCGATCTCCTCGCGCTGGAACTCGTCCATCGAACGGTAGACCTTCGGTCCGAATCGCTTCATCGGGCGCACCTCCACCTTCGCCGTCGACCGAGATCGCGGCGCGTTGTCCAGTCGGCGGGGTCAGCCGCCGACTTCTTTTCCGAGTCGGCGGGGTCAGCCGCCGACTTCTTTCCCGAGTCGGCGGGGTCAGCCGCCGACTCGTCGAACCGGTGGGCGCGGGTCGTCCTCGCGCTCACCTTGTCCTACATCTGTGCACACCCTGCCACCGACCCTCGCGGACCACAAAAAAGCAGCGACGATTTTCGACGGCGTTGACCGAACGCCGACCTGCGACTACGCCTCCGGCCGTGGCGAAGACCTACATCAACATCCCGGTCACCGAAGCAGAGAAGGCCAAGATCGAGAAGTCGGACGCCTTCTGGACGGGACCGAAGCTCATCATCCTCTTGGCCGTGACGCTCGGCAGCGCGCTCGTCGTGCTGTGGCTCGCGGCCAACGGCCACATCGTCCCGCAGCACAGCTGAACGAGCACGCCTCCGACCGCGCACCGCGCGTCTCGTCTCGAAGGGCCACGCCAACGCGTGGCTTTTTTCGTGTGTGGAGGTCGAACGCGAACGATGCGCATCGCGTTCCTCCGTTGCGTCCGTGGGAGCGAGGCCGTAGACCACGCGGCCATGGGCATCGAGCTGATGTCGCCGCGCGCCGTCGAGCAGATGCGCGCTTCCTGCCAACTCGCGGCGCGCACGCTCGTCATGGTCGGCGCGCACCTTCGCGCCGGCATGACGACCGACGAGATCAACACGCTCGTCCACGACTTCATCGTCGCGCACGACGCGTATCCGTCGCCGCTCAACTACAAGAACAGTTACCCCAAGAGCGTCTGCACGAGCGTCAACGACGTCGTCTGCCACGGCATCCCGGACGCGACGGTGCTCAAGAGCGGCGACATCATCAACGTCGACGTCACCACGTATCTGCCGAAGAAGCTCGGCTACCATGGCGACACGAGCGTGACCTTCTACGTCGGTGAGCCGAGCGAGGACGCCAAGAAGGTCGTCGAGACCGCGCGTCGCTCGCTCGAAGCCGGCATCTCGGTCGTGAAGGCGGGCGCGCGCCTCTGGGACATCGGCGCCGCGATCCAAGAGCTCGCCGAGAAGGAAGGCTGCAGCGTCGTGCGCGACTACGTCGGCCACGGCGTCGGCCGCGAGTTCCACATGCCGCCGCAGGTGCCGCACTACTTGCCGGAGAAGAAGCCGGGCTTCTTCAACGACCTGAAGAACGTGCGGATGAAGGAAGGCATGGTCTTCACCATCGAGCCGATGATCAACCTCGGCTCGTGGGAGACGGAGCTCCAAGACGATCAATGGACGGTGCTGACCGCGGACCGCTCGCTCTCGGCGCAGTTCGAGCACAGCATCCTCGTCACGCGCACCGGCTGCGAGGTGCTCACCGCGCGCCCCGCCGTCGTGAAGCACAGCGAGGACGTTCCGTGGGCGCAGGTCGGTCCGCTGAGCGCGCCGGCCGCGTGGGCGGCACGACACCCGAGCTGAATCTCTGGAAGTCTTCTCGTAGGCCAGGGGCGGATCCGCCCGTCGGAGCGCGCGAACACGACGCATGCGCGAAGCGCGGGGAGTCCGCCGTGAAGCGCGGCGCGCGCAACAGAAATCGCCGGCTCACTCGTCGTCGAGCAGCAGCACCACCTCGCCGTCCTCGACCGCGACCTCGAGTGGGTCGAGCGGCTGTCCGCGGCAGGGCCCGCGCACGCACATGCCGTCGTCGAGCCGGAAGCGCGCGCCGTGGGTGCCACAGAGCAGGTGCGTTCCTTCGGCGTCGAAGAACTCGCGGCTGCCGGAGTCGATGGGGATCGGCAGGTGCTTGCACTGGTTGACGTAGGCGCGGACCTCTCCGCCCTCGTCGACCAACACCAGCGCCTCGCGCGGCAGACCGAAGCGGTCGGTGCCGATCCACGCGGTACGCACCACGCGCGGGCCGAGCTCGTCCTTCGAGCACACCGGGAGACGACGCTTCATCGGCTCCCCTTCGGCTCCGAGTACACGCGCGCGGCAGGCACCGAGACGATCGCGAGCGTACGGCTCGGGTCCGTCGCGTCGCCGTCGAGCACCGCGCACGAGAGCTCCCCGCCGTACACGCAGCCGGTGTCGAGCCCGATCGCGTGAGGGTGGCGCTGGAGCTTGCGGATCGCGTCGTGCCCGAAGAGCACGAGCTCGGGACCAGGCCACGCGCTCGCCCACGGCGCCCCGTCGTCGACGCGCATCGACACCGTTCCGTCGGCGCGCAGAGAGCGACCGTTCAGCAGCACGTCCTCCGATTGTGCGTCGAGCGTGCGCGAAGGGTCGAGCGCGGCGTGCACCACGAGCACGTCGCGGTCTGTGAGCGCGCCCGCGAGACGGAGCGAGGTCGGCAACGCATCCAGGTATGCCCAGTCGTCGTCGTCGAGGCTCGCGCACACCTCGCGGTGCGATCGTCCGAGCTCGGGCAGCGGCCGGCCATCCCGCTTCGCGCGGTACCAACGCAGCACGTGCTCGTCGTGGTTGCCCCGCACCGCGAGCGCCCCAGTCGCGCGCGCGAGCGCGACCACACCCTTCGAGCTCGGCCCCTTCGCGACGAGGTCGCCCACCAGCACCAGGCGATCGTGTCCCGGCTCGAAACGCACCTTCGCGAGCAGCGCCTCGAGCTCTGCGAGGCAGCCGTGGACGTCGCCGACGACGAGGGTGCGCACGCGCGGAGCCTGGCGCCCACGCGCGGTGACTGCAACGTCGCGGTGCCGGTGACTGCAACGGTGCGCGCGCTTCGTCGAGGAGTGTCGCGTGCCTTCGTGCGATCGGCGATGCTCGCGCGTCCACGGCGGAGCGGCGGAGAGCGACATGAGCGAACGCGAGACGAGCTTCTGGGGCTGGGGCTATGCGGACAAGTTCCCCTCGCACGAGGCCCGCAAGAGCTTCGGCGGCCAACTCAAGGCCATGCTCGGCTTCGAGCCGAGCGGGCCGTACGATCCTCCGACGCTCGAGTCCGTTCGCGTCGGGGAGTCGCGCGTCACCGCGCCAGTGTCGCTGCCCTTCGTGACCGCCGATCGCGAAGCGCGCGTCCGCCACACCTACGGCCGCGCGTTCCGCGACATCGTGCGCGGGTTCCACGGCGACTTCGAGATCGCGCCCGACTTGGTGGGCTTTCCGAAGACCGAGGCCGACGTGGTCGCCGCGCTCGATTGGGCGGCGGACGCGCGCGTCGCGGTGATCCCCTACGGCGGCGGCACCAGCGTGGTCGGCGGAGTCGAAGCGCGTGTGCCGGCCGGCTACGCGGGGACGTTGTGCCTCGATCTGCGTGGGCTCGATCGGGTGCTGGAGGTCGAGCGCTCGTCGCTGCACGCGCGCATCCAAGCGGGCGCGACGGGGCCGGTGCTCGAGAAGCAGCTCGCGGCGCACGATCTCACGCTGCGTTGTTTTCCGCAGAGCTTCGAGCACTCGACCCTCGGTGGCTGGCTCGTTACGCGCGCAGGCGGGCACTTCGCCACCGTGTACACGCACGTCGACGACCTCACCGCGTCGATCCGCGCCGTCACGCCGAGCGGCGTCTGGGAGAGCCGACGTCTGCCGGGCAGCGGCGCGGGGCCGAGCCCGGATCGGATGCTCCTCGGCAGCGAGGGCACGCTCGGGATCGTCACCGAGGCCTGGATGCGGGTGCGACCGCGGCCGCGGTTCCGGGCGACGGCGAGCGTACACTTCGGCGAGTGGAGCGACGCCGTCTCGGCCACGCGCGCGCTCTCACAATCGGGATTGTTTCCGACGAATTGTCGATTGCTCGATCGGCGCGAGGCGGCATTGAACTTCGTGACGGGCGACGGGTCGCACGTGCTCCTCGTGGGCTTCGAGTCCGCCGATCACGCGCTCGTGCCGTGGATGGAGCGCGCGCTCGAGCTCTGCCGCGACCACGGCGGGCGCTTGCCGAAGCCGCCCGCGTACGCCGAGCGCGACGAGAAGAGCGGCGACCAGGGTGTGGCGGGCGCTTGGAAGGCGGCGTTCGTGGAGGCGCCGTACCTGATGAACGTGCTGGTCTCGCTCGGCGTGCTCGTCGACACCTTCGAGACGGCGGTGCCCTGGGATCGCTTCGACGCGCTGCACGCGGACGTGGTGACGAGCGTGCGCGCGGCGATGCAGGAGGTCGCGGGGGGAGGATTCCTGAGCTGTCGCTTCACGCACGTGTACCCGGACGGACCCGCGCCGTACTTCACGTGGATCGCGCCCGCGAAGCGAGGCTCGGAGGTCGCGCAATGGGACGCGATCAAGAGCGCGGCGAGCGAGGCGCTGATGCGGAACGGCGCCACGATCACGCACCACCACGCGGTCGGCCGTTTCCATCGGCCTTGGTACGATTGCCAACGTCCCGAGCCTTTCGCGCGGGCCTTGCGCGCGGCGAAGCGGGAGCTCGATCCCAGCGCCGTGCTCAACCCAGGCGTCCTCTTCGACCCGTGAAGGGTCAGGCAAGCCCCAGCGAGGTTGGCGACGGTGCGCACGCGCCGCTATGCTTGGCCTCAGTGATCGCGCGTGTCCTTCGATTCTCCAGCGCTGCTCGTCGTGCTCGCCGTCGTCGTGACGGTGAGCCTCGGCATCCGCACCGCGGTGAGCTTCGAGCGACGCGGCGTCCAGTCGCGCACGACTCGTCTCTTGGACGAGCTCGGCCGGCGAGCCCCGGCTGAACGCGGGATCGATCGCTGAGCGCGATCGAAACGCACGTCGAAACGTTCCGGGTTTGAAACGACGAGCCAGGTGGATGCCGAGAGGATCCGTCGGGGCCACGCGTGCGCGTGGTCGCCGCGGCGATCGCGGCATCGCGGCGAACGCGAAACGACCCCAACGTCGTTGGCTCGACCCCCGTGGGGGCCTGTCGGCAGACCCTCGGGGAAGCTGAAGTGAAGAGAAGCGGCGTTCGGGCGTTCGAAGAGAGCGCGCGAAGGAGCGAAGGCGAATGGCGAGACTCGTGGGATACATGGCGAATCGATCGGACCGCTTGGCGGCCGCGCTGCATCAGGAGCGGCAGGTCGTCGCCACGGCCGCGTCGTCGTCGCCGACCGGATGGGGGCTCGGCTTCTACCAGAACGGCGAGGTGCTCCACAAAAAGCGCCCTCAGCTCACCGGCGCGGTCGAGTGGCAGCAGCTCGCGCGCGACGTGGTGTCGGACTGCGTGGTGCTCCACCTCCGGCAGCCGACCGTCGGGGACTTCCGCACGCAGAACACGCACCCCTTCCGCATGCGTCGCTGGCTCTTCGCGCACGTCGGCACCATCGGACGCTTCGAGGCGATCGAGCAGCCGCTCCGCGCGGCGTTGCCCGACTTCCTCTCTCGCAGCGTGCGAGGCACGACCGACAGCGAGCTCTTCTTCACGACGATCCTGAGCTTCCTGCACGACGCGGGGCAGCTCGATCGCATCGATTTGGATCACGACGCGGTGCTGACCTCGCTCCGCTCGGCGGTTGCGCTCGTCGATCGTCTGGTCGCCGAGGTGCGCGGCGGGACGAGCGGGCTCGACCTCGTGCTCACGAACGGCCGGTCGATGTACGCCGTGCGTCGCGGCGCGCCGATGGCCCTCGTCGAGCGACGTGGGCTGCACGATCCTCCCGAGGATCTGGCGCCGAGCGGCCCGGGCCCCTCCACGCTGCGATACGTGATGGTGGTGGGGGAACCGGCGACGCTGACGCCGGGTTGGCAGGCGATCGACGACGGCACGGTGGTGGTCGTGGATCGCAACCTCGAGGTCCGGACGTTCCCGCTCTGACGGCTACACGCCCACGACGCGCCAACCCTCGGGGCCGCGGCGCAATACCAACGCGCCGCGGAGGTGCCAGCCGGGGACGAGGAAGCGCAAGACCGCACGTCCTCGCGCGGTGAGCGGGATCGCGACGAAGAGATCGCTCGGCGAGAGCCCACGCGGCACGCTGGAGATCACCTCGGAGAGCGGCGAGATCTCGATCGCGTCGAGCTCGGCGAGCTCTTCGATCGCGACGCTCGGGCCGAGGTCCGCGCGACGAGGGCTGCGGAGCACCAGCTCGAGCACCTGCGCACGCGGCAGGTGCGGCGTGCTCGGCCGCGGCTGCGCGCGAGCCAAGGGGTCGTCGAGGAGCTCCGTGAGGAGCGCCTCGTCGGCGTCGCGCACCGCGGTCAGGAAACGCAACGCGAGCTGCCGCGCTTCGTCGCGCCCGCCGGACGTGGTGAGCGAGACCGAGGCGCCGGCGACACCGTGATCCGTGGGCGAGGCGACCCACGGCTCGGGATCGCGATCGGGCGCCGGCGCGGGTTGCGGCGCGGGGGGAGGGACGGTCGCGCACGCGAGCGAGACGATCGCGAAGGATGCGATCGCGGCGAGACGGTTGGGCGCGGAACCGAAAGAGCGCATCGGGCTCACGCGTCGCGCGGTGAAGCGTTCGACGCGACGGCGGCCGCGTCGAGCGGTACGTCTTGCGCAGACGTCTGCGCGCCGAGCCATTGCAGGTAGCTCGTCGCGCCCGCGACCACCGGGATCGCGAGGACTTCGGGGACCTCGTAGGGATGCTCGCGGGCGAGCCAACTCGCCAGCGCGTCGAAGCGCGCGCGACGCGTCTTGATGACGAGCTGGAGCTCACGGTCGTCCTGCACCGCGCCCTTCCACCGATAGAACGAGCGCACTCCGGCGAGCACGTTCACACA
This sequence comes from Myxococcota bacterium, assembly GCA_025453555.1. Lineage (GTDB taxonomy): Bacteria > Myxococcota_A > Polyangia > Polyangiales > Houyiibacteriaceae > JACKEH01. Next base: position 6,737 of record JALOQC010000318.1, read on the forward strand.
TGCCGCGAGCCGGGCCTCGACGAGCCCACGCGCGACACGCTCGGCCGTCGGTTCGTCGGGGACGGTGCAGAGGACGACGAGGGCATCGGTCGGCGCCTCGCCGAGGGCGTCGGACGAGGCGCCAGACCGGACCTCGGACGGGGCGTCGGACGGGGCGTCGGACATGCGGTGGCAGAGTAGCAGCTTCGTCCGTGCCCGATGGGTCGTGCGTGGCCGCTTGCTTCCGCTCGCTCGCGCTCGGGGCTTGGAGTAGGGTGCCGCCGCCCCCGTGGTCGCGGATACGCGACCGCTCCCCTCGAACGATCAGGTGCTCGCGAGCCGACGAGCTCGAGCGTTGGCACCTCGGAAGGAGTCCTCCATGAGCAAGCAGCCCGTTCGCGTCGCGGTCACTGGTGCCGCCGGTCAAATCGGTTACAGCCTCCTCTTCCGGATCGCCAACGGCGACCTCCTCGGTCCCGATCAACCGGTGATCTTGCAGCTCCTCGACGTGCCCGTCGCGATGAAGGCGCTCGAGGGGGTGATCATGGAGCTCGACGACTGTGCGTTCCCGCTCCTCGCCGGGGTGAACGCCAGCGACGATCCGAACGTGGCGTTCGAGGACGTCGGCGTGGCGATGCTCGTCGGCGCGAAGCCGCGCGGTCCGGGAATGGAGCGCAAGGATCTACTCCGTGAGAACGGCCCGATCTTCACGAGCCAGGGCAAGGCGCTCTCGGATCACGCCAAGCGCGACGTGAAGGTCGTCGTGGTCGGCAACCCGGCGAACACGAACTGCCTCATCGCGCAGCGCAACGCGCCGGACCTCGACCCGAGCTGCTTCTCCGCGCTGATGCGCCTCGATCAGAACCGCGCGATGACGCAGATCGCGCAGAAGCTCGGTCGCCCCGTCACCGACGTGAAGAAGATGACGATCTGGGGCAACCACTCGGCCACGCAGTACCCCGACGCGTTCCACGCGGAGGTCGGTGGGCAGAGCGCCGCGAAGCTCATCGGCGACCAGGCCTGGATCGAGAAGACCTTCATCCCGACCGTGCAGCAGCGCGGCAAGGCGATCATCGACGCGCGCGGCAAGTCGAGCGCGGCGAGCGCGGCGAGCGCGGCCGTCGATCACATCCGCAACTGGGTCCTCGGCACCCCGAAGGGCGACTCGGTCTCGATGGCGGTCGTCTCGGATGGCGCGTACGGCATCCCGAAGGGCCTCGTCTACGGCTTCCCCGTCACCTGCGAAGGCGGCAAGTGGAGCGTGGTGCAGGGCCTCGAGATCGACGCCTTCAGCCGCGCGAAGATGGACGCGACGGCGAAGGAGCTGTCCGAAGAGATGGCCGACGTCGCCGACCTCCTCGGCTGATCCGCCCGAAGCACCGAGTCG
>JALOQC010000020.1 GCA_025453555.1 Myxococcota bacterium
GATGAAGCGATTCGGACCGAAGGTCTACCGTTCGATGGACGAGTTCCAGCGCGAGGAGATCGCCCCGCACATGAAGGCCGGCTTCTGCCTCGACGATCTCTACGCGGACGCGACCTACAACGCCGCACGCGACGACTCCTTCGACGACGACGCGCGCGAGCTCGATTTCGACTTCTGAGCCTCTCTCGAAAAGCATCGTCGGCGACTCGCCCTCGCCGACGACGTCCCTCCTCCCGGGACGTCGGAGGGTTCGCCCTCCACCCGCTCCACCTCGCGTCGCCCCGCGACGGAGCGGTCCGAGCCCGACGGATTCGCCCCCGTCGGGCTCAACTTATTTCGTTCGCTTCGCGCTTCGCGCTCCGCTCACGGGGCGGGGAGGTTCCCCGGTTCCCCGCACCCCTCTGGCGCGTGACGTCCTCGCATTCGATGGTTCGGTCACCTGACGGCGACACGGGTCTCGGCGCCGCTACGGATCGATGGGGGAGGCCTCGACTCGCGAAAACGTGTAAGGTCGGCCCGCTATGAAGGGCGACCCCGAAATCCTCGATCTCCTCAACGAGCTCCTCACCCACGAGCTCACGGCCATCAATCAGTACTTCATCCATCACAAGATGCTGAAGAACTGGGGTTTCGAGAAGCTCTCGAAGAAGAAGCGCGCCGAGTCGATCGAAGAGATGGAGCACGCGGACGAGGTCATCGAGCGCATCCTCTTCCTCGACGGCACGCCCAACATGCAGCGCCTCTTCCCCGTGAAGGTCGGCGAGGATCCGATCGAGCAGCACGAGCTCGACCTGCAACTCGAGCACGAAGCGCTCGATCGACTCAAGCGCGGCATCGATCTGTGCTGGAAGAAGCACGACCACGGCACGCGTGAGCTGCTCGAGAAGATCCTCTCCGACGAGGAGGGCGCGGTCGACTGGCTCGAGACGCAGCTCTCGTTGGTCAAGACGCTCGGGCGCGAGAACTACCTCGCGCAGCAGATCGGCGACGAGAGCTGAGTCGGTCGCTTCGTCGCTGACCAGCCTCGTGACCCCAGCGCCGCTTCGTGAGTCCGACGACCTCGTGAGCCGGTGACCCGACCTTGTGACCCTGCGCCCGAGCCCCCATGCTCGGGCGCATGTCGTTTCGGGACGTGGTGCGCATCGAACAGCTCGCGGTCGATTGTGTCGTCGGCCTCTACCCGCACGAGCGGCACGCGTCCCAGCCGCTCCGCGTCGATCTCGAGCTCGTGCTCGACACCGAGAACGCCGCGCGCCGCGAGTCCGTGCACGACACCGCCGACTACGCCGCCACCGCGTCTCAGGTGGTGTTCTTGCTCCGAAGCGGGCGCTTTCGTCTGCTCGAGACCGCCGCGCACGCCATCGCGAAGCTGCTCCTCGCGCCGCCCCCGCCTGGTGAGGATCGCGCGCGGCTCGACGAGGTGATGGTGCGGCTCACGAAGCCCGGCGCGCTCAAGGGCTTCGCGACGCCCTCGCTGGAGATGCGGCGGCCCGCGTCGTGGTGCGCGCTCGGTCTCGAGGAGAAGCCGTGGGGCACCGTGGACGTCGTGCACGAGACGCGCGACGCCGGCATCTACCGCCTCAACGTCGCGCCCGGGAAGGGCATCCCACTCCACGTGCACCGCGTGATGCGCGAGAGCGAGATGGTCCTGACGAAAGGTCTGCTCTGTCAGAACGAGCTCGTGCCGCCCGGCACCGTGCACCGGTGGCCCCGCGGGGCCGCGCATCGCTACGACAACCCCACCGATCGCTGGCAATCGATCCTCTGCGTCGACCTGCCGACGTTCATGCCGGAGGACGAGATCGAGGTCGATGGCGATCCCGCGGACGTGCCGCCCGAGCCGCCGTGGGGCCCGATCGTCGGCGGCTACTGAGTCACTTCCAGAGCTCGCTCACGCCGCACTCGGACTTCCACGATGGAAGTGCGAATCAGCGGCGGAGCGTGTAGCGAACCTGCTCGCGCGCGTTGCGGGAGTTGCCGCGGAAGGTCACCGAACGGACCAGCGGCTCGAGGCACGCGCCGAGCTCTTCGGGCGCCGTCACCACGCTGCGCAGCGTGCCGTCGCCCTCCAGGTCCAGCACGAGCCGCGCGCTGCGGGCGTTCGCTGCCGTGAGGCAAGCACGCATCGAGGTCATCACTGGTTCGAGGGTCGCTTCGAGCACCGGGACCGTGGTCGACGCGGGCAGCCGCGCTTCGGTCGGTGTCTCGGTTTCGGTGGCGCCCTCGCCCTCCCCGGCTTCGCCACCTTCCTCGCCTTCGTCGTCCGCCGCCGACGGCTCCTCCGCGGTCAGCGCCGCCAGGTGCTCGGCGAGCTTCGGGCGAAGGCCCTCGACCGTCAGCGCATCGTCCGCGAGCTCTTGCAGCAGCTCTTGGGCAGCCGCCCCTTGGAGCGCGACGATCGCATCCGTCACCGCGGCGAGGCCCGCGATCATCTCCGGCGACTCCGCCTCCGCGTGGTACAGGCGCAGGAAGTCACGCAGCGGCTCGACCGACTCGCGCGCCTCCAGCTCGGTCAGCGCGCGCGCGAGCGGCGCGAGGTGCGCCTCTGCGGTCGCCGGATCGCGAAGGTGCGCGAGCAGGTGCGGCACCGCGCGCGTCTCCCGCATCGTCACCGCGGCGCGCGCCAGCGGACCCACCGGCGGCGCGGTCGTGCCTTCGAGGAAGCGCGCGTGCCGCGCGAGCGCCGAGAGCACCTCGTCCGCGCCGTCGCTCCGGCTCGCGACCGCGTTGCACGCGCCATCGCGCACCGAAGCGGGCGCGCGCGCGCTCTCGCAGAGCACGATCAAGTTGCGCGTGACCTCCGCGCCTTCGAGCCCCGCGAGCATCTGCACCGCGAGCACCTGCGCGGGCACGAGGCGGGCGTCGGTGCTCTGCGCCGCGGTCAGGAGCTGGTTGGCGAGCGGCTCCGTCGCCGCCACCCCCGCCGCGCCGGTCGCGACGCCCGATGCGCGCACCGACGCCACCACCGGGCTCGTTCCGCTCGTGCGGGCCCAACGCGTGGCGCCGCTCGCCGCGTCGAGCATCGCGAGCCCGCCGTTCGCGTCGACCAGCACCACGCCGCCGTCCACCACGTCCGCGCCGACGAGATCCGCGTCGTGCTCGTGGACCCAGCGCACGCCCGGTCCGTCCGACTCGAGCGCGAACACGAAGCGGTAGAAGATCGCGTAGAGGTTCCCGTCGACCAGCGCGGTGCGCGCGCCGGACTGCGTGGCGCCCCACGCGTAGCGCAGGCGATGCACCGCGCTCGAGGGGCTCGGCGTCGGTCGGTAGGGATCGACCACGAACGCGGGATCGCCCGGGACCGGACGCAGGGTCGGCTCGTAGCCGCCCGCGGCTTCGCGCGTGCCGCTCGCCAGCTCGGGCGAGAAGCGCATCACGGCGCGCTGCCCGAGGAACACGTCCGAGCCCGAACGAAACACGCGACCGACCGGGGTGTCGGTGAGGCGCACGCGCGCGAGCTCTGCGCCGCCGTCGTCGAGCACGCTCACGTTCTGGGTGGCCCACGGCACGAAGACCATGCCCGCCGCGACGGTGGGCGCGCCGAGCGCTTGCTCGAGCTCACGCGCGTACGCGACGGATCCACCGTCGATCACGACGAGCTTCGAGCGCGCGCCGACGCCTCCGCCGGTGCTGAGCGCGAGCGCGATCAAACGCCCTTCCCCGCCCGCTCCGGTCAGGAACATCGACTCGTCCTCGATCGTCGCGCGGGTCGCTCCGCTCGAAAGATCCCGCACGACCACGCCGCCGCGCTCGTGGAGCACCACGTAGTCGCCCGCGACGTGGGGGGCCGACACGGGAGAGTCGACCGGCTGCGACCACCGCACCGCGCCGTCGTCGAGCCCGACCAGCACGAGCTTCGGCTCGGTGGTGAGCATCGCGGCGACCGCCGGGGCGTTCGGCGCGGAGGACGACGCGAGGCGCGCGGACACCGACTCGAGGTCGGCACGGCGGTTGTCGGGGAAGGTCGGCGAGAAGCCGGAGCCACCGCCACACGCGACGGCGAAGAGGAGCGCGATCGAGAGAAGTCGGCGGCTGACCCCGCCGACCTGGTGGGAAAGGTTGCGCATGTTCACTCCACGATCCGTTGAGCGGCGGCTTCGGCGGCGCGACGCACCGCTCCTTCGGGGAGCACCTCGGCGGTGGTCGCCAAGTACGTGCGGACCTCGGGCGTCGCGAGGCCTTCGAGGCGGCCGATCACCGCGAGCTTCGAGCGCTCCGCGACATCCGTCCGCGCGAAGAGCTCGTCGAAGCCGGGCGTGAGCGCGTCGAGGGGCACGCGCCCGAGGAACCCGAGCAGACGATCGACGCCCGCCGCATCGACGACCTGACCGAGCGCGGTCGCGGCTTCGAGCACCCCGCGCTCCAGAGCGAGGAAGAGCTCGTTGCTGGCCGAGCGCGCGCCGAGGCGACCGAGGCCGAGCGCGGCGGCCGAACGAACGCTTGGCTCACCGTCCGAGAGCGCGGAGACGAGCGCGCGGTCCGCGCCTTGGGCCTGCACCGCGACCAACGCGTCGATCGCGCGCGCACGCACCGTCGCGCGGCGGTGGCTCGTGAGCTCGAAGAGCACGGGGCCTGCTTCGCGGCGTCCGAGCGCCGCGAGCGAGTCGATGGCGCTGTCGAGCAAGTCGGCCGGGAGTCCGCGGCGAATGCGCTGGCCGATCGCCTCCGCGGCCGGCGCGCCGCCGACCGTCACCGCCGTCTCGAGCCCGAGCCGGATCTCGTCCGGGTTGGCGGAGGCGAGCAGAGTCGTCGCCTCTTGGATCGCGGGACCGCGCGCACGTCGCTGTGCATCGACCTCGCTCGCTCCGAACATCGCCAGCGGCACCGCCAGCACGAGCACGCGAGCGCAGAGCGCACGCCGAACCGAGACCCCCATCGCGACCTCCTCGCTCCGCGCGCCGCGCCGAGCGCGCCGGTGGTATCGCGAAAAGGCGACGGGGCTCAACGGGGTTCGGCCCGAAAACCGGAAAGCGCGCCGCGTCGCCGGGCCTCGCGTCGGCCCGTGCTCGTACGTCGCGTCGCGCGGACACGTGGCTCAGTTGGCGCGACGCTCGCGCGAGACCGCGAGCACGCGGATGCGGCGCTTGCCGCCGGGCATCTTCCAGTCGATCTCCTGCGCGACGCGGAGGCCGAGGAGCGCGCAGCCGAGCGGCGCGAGGATCGACACGCGCCCCGCAGCGCCGTCGGCCTCGCGCGGGTAGACGAGGCGGAGCTGCCGACGACGACCGGTGCCGAGCTCTTCGTACTCGACCTCGCTGTCCATCACGATCACGTCCGACGGAACGTCCTGGAGAGGAAGGACCTCCGCGCGGTCGAGCTCGTGCTCGAGCTGCTCGGCGACCGGCCCCTCGGCGTGGGAGACGAGGTCCAAGAGGCGCGTGCGGTCTTCGGACGACACGACGATGGGAGGCAGCACGGACGGAGGAGACTTCACGGGAGACGACATGGGACCTCGAGCGCTCCGAAGAGCGCGAGCCCGAGCGGGACCGGACGGCAACCACGTCGCCCGGTCGGAGCCGGGCGTGGGATGGGGACGCTCTATCGAGACGACCCGCAGCCGACACCCAGCCCGAAGAAGCGCGCGGGCGCGACCTCGGCCGACGGGGCCAGCAGCAGGATCTCGTGACGGGGCGTCATGGAGCGCCGAGCATGTCACGCCGCGACGCGTGACGCACGCGAGGCGTCGACGCGTGCGACGTGAGCGACGTGTTCGCGAGACGCTCGAACGGACCCGCTCGAGCCGAACGGGCCGAATCGGACGGACGCTGGAGACGCGCCGAATCGAACGGACTCGTGGAGACGGGCCCAGAACGATGGGCCCGCACCCGGGGCGCGCTCAGATGAGGAGCGTGTCGCAGCCGAACTGCACGTCGATGCCGGCGCTGCCGGACTCGCGCAGGAGCTCCTGCACCTCTTCGCACGACGACGGGCAGAGCGGCGACCTTGCCGAGCACCTCGGAGTCGTCACCGCTGCGCACGACCACGTTGACCTTGCGCGGGTTCAACGTCTGATCGTCGGGCGGCTCGGGCAGCGCGAGGTTGCAGTCGATGCGCGCGGTGTCCTCGACGCGCGTCGCGATGCGCTCGAAGAAGTCGTCCCACGCCGCCGAGTCGGCCTGGTCGCAGATCTGCGCGCGCACGCCGCCGGTGCGCTCGACCAGCGTCGTGTAGGTGTGGCCGGCGGCGGCGGGGAAGTTCTCTTCCGGGCTGTCGCAGGTGACGTCCGGGTTCGACTCCGAGCCCCAGCCGTAGATGGCGTTGAAGGTGTAGCCCTGGAAGAGATCGCCGTACGTCGCGGTGAGGATGCCGGGCCCGAGGGTGCTGCCCTTGAAGGGGTTGCCACCGCCGGGGAAGTTCTCGAGCGAGAGCTCCGTGAGCTGCGGATCGCCGGACTGACACATGCCGCCCATGTGCGGGCGCGCGCAGGTGCGCGAGTTGTCGTCGGTCACGAAGACGAGCGTCTTGGTCGCGTCGTCGCGGAGGTAGTCACGCCACGGCTCGCTGCCGTCCTGCGCCTCGGCCGTGTACCCCGCCGTCTGCGCCAGGGTCCCGAGGAACTGCTCCACGAGCTGGGTGCTCGCGATGTTCACGTCGACGTGGAAGAAACGCTCGGAGTCGCCGCAGCTCGGGCCACCCAGCGGCGCAGGGATGCAGACCGGGTAGAGACCGCCGCTCGGCGAGCTCCCCTGGAGCGAGAGCATGATCACGCGGTAGTCGAGCCCGCTTCCCGCGATGAGGCCCGCGAAGTCGTTGAGGCCTTGGTTCACCTCGCGCACTGCGGGCTGCATGCTGCCCGAGTTGTCGACCATGAAGACGATGTCGACCGGTCGGCGCTCGACCGTGGCTTCGCTGGTGGCGCTCGCGCAGGTGGCGTCACCTTCCTGAACGTCCGGCCGTTGCGCGTCCGTGGGGCCGCCGTCCAGCTCCCCTCCCCCGCCGTCGCGGATGGGGCGGCGGTCGTCACCACACGCGAGCGAGAGAAGGAGCGAGAGGGCCAGGATCGTTCTCGGAAGCACGGCGGCTCTTAGCACCCGCGCGAGCGAGCGTCACCAGCGACACCCCACGAACCGTCGTCGGCAAGGGGTGAGCCGAGAGTCGACGTGCGGCACGAGTCGCGGATCCGTGCTCAACGATCCAGGTGTCGCGCGGGGTCACGCACCCAGCCGCGCTGACGCCACTCGAAGTGCAGGTGCGGCGCGACCGCGAAGCCGGTCTTGCCGACGCGCGCGATGAGCTCTCCGCGCCGCACGTACTGGCCAGGCTGCACGAGGGTCTCGACGCAATGCGCGTAGAAGGTCGAGTAGCCCTCGTGGTGCAGCAGGAGCACCACGTTGCCGAAACCGGTGATCTCGTTGTCGCTGTAGGCGACCAAGCCGTCGCTCGCGGCCACGATCGGAGCTCCCTCGGGCGCGCCGATGTCGATGCCGTTGTGCCTCCGGTTCGCGAGCGAACCGGTCCGCGTGCGCCCGAAGCCGCGACCGAGACGCCCGCTCGGCACGGGGAACGCGAGGCGTGGGCTCGCGTCGAGGTGCGCGACCGCCTGCAGCCACTCGTCGAAGGGGCGCTCGTGCATCAGCAGCTTCGCGGTCCAGCGGTGGCCGAGGCCGAGCCGCTCCGCGCGCTCCGCCGCCTCGCCGTGGGGCTCGGGGACACGTCGCTCGCCGCCGCAGAAGAGTCGGTAGCCGCCCTGAGTGCGGCACCGACTCGGCAAGCGGCGACGCCACCGCGTGGGCTGGAGAGGGAAGCGGTCCGGGTCCGCTCGGTGCCATTCGCGAGGCACGCGGCTCACGAGATCGACACGCAGGGCGTCGACCGCGGCCGGCGGGCGAAGGGGCTGCGCGGGCTGCGCGGCCGGGCGCGTGGTCCCGAACGAGAGCGTGACGAGGCCCGCTGCGAGCCCGATGGCGATCCCGCGCACCCCGCGAGGGTACCCAACGTGGGCGGACTGGGGAACCCGATCGATTCACCGCGAGCTCACCAGCTCAGCTCGGCTCTTCCGCTCGGCTCATTCGGCTCGGCTCATTCGGCTCGGCTCATTCGGCTCGACTCATTCGGCCCGGCTCATTCGGCTCGGCTCATTCGGCTCGGCTCACTCACCGCGGCTCTTCAGCTCGGCATCGGCACCGGCTGTCCGGCTTCGAGCGCCGCGAGCGCCTCTTCCGCTGCGCGCGCGTAGTGCTGCATGCCGGTCTCCGACGCGAGGCGCAGCACCTCGCGGAACATCTTCTCGCTCTCTTCCGTCGCGCCGCGCTGATGCTCGACCACGCCGAGCATGTAGCGCGCCTGCACCACGTCCCAGAGGTAGCCGTTCTCCTCCGCGAAGGTCGCCGCTTCGACGATGCGCGCGCGTCCCTCTTCCGACCCGAGCTTGGTCGCGTCGATGAAGCCGAGGACGCGCAGGTTCGTGTATTGAAGCTTCTGATACCCGTGATCGCGCGCGACGTCGTAGCTGTAGCGGAGCATCGCGAAAGCGCGTTTGTAGTCGCCGAGCCGCAGGTAGGTTTCGCCGAGGTTGTGCGCATTGACGGCCGCCTCGTAGGCGAAGCCGTACTCCTTGCCGAGCTCGAGCGCGCGGTGCCCGGCGTCGAGCGCGCGCTGCGGATCGCCGGTGTAGAACGCGACGAGGCACTCGGTCTTGAGGAGCTCGCACTCCACGATGCGCTCGGGACGCGGCCCCGCGAGCGCCTGCGCCTCCGCGAGGGCCGACTGCGACTCGTCGCGATCCGCGCGGCCGGCGTGCGCGAGCGCGAGCGGCAACAGACAACGAATCTGCGCGCGCGAGTCGTTGGCCTCGCGCGCCAGCTCGAGCGCCTCGCGGAGCAAGCCGATCGCGCGGCCGTACTCGCCGTTGCGCGCGTGCAGATCCGCGGTCGCGGTCGTCACGTCGCGCAGGAGATCGCGGTTGCCCACCCCACGCGCCACCGTGCGTGCCCGCTCGAGCCAACGCTGGGCCTCGGCGAAGCGGTTGAGGAACGCGAGGCATTGTCCGCGCAGCAACGAGAACCGCGCGACCAGCTCGTCGCGTCCGAGCCCCTCCGCGACGTCGAGCGCGGCCTCCATGAGCTCGAGGCCTTGCTGCAGCTCGCGCGCGCGCACGCAGAGATCGCCGAGGCGTCGGTAGAGCTCGAGCGTGCGGTCGCGATCGGCCTGCGCGCGCGCGACCGTGTCTTGCGCGAGCATCTCGAGCGCGCGCCGCAAGAACGCGATCGCCCCGCCGAGCGCTTGCTCGCTCTCGAGTCGATCTGCCGCGCGCACGAGGAAGTCGATCGCGCGCGAGCGGTTGCCGGCTTCCTTGTGGTGGTGCGCGAGCCGCTCCGCGAGGTCGTCGAGGTGATCCGGATAGACCTCCTCGAACGCACGCCCGACCGCGCCGTGCAGCTCCTTGAGGCCGTCGATCGGCAGCTCGTCGCGGAGCACCTCCGGCAGAAGGCCATGCGCGAAGCCGTACTCGCGTGCGCCCGCGCGCACGAGCAGCCCGCGCGAGACGAGGTCTTCGAGGTGCTCGGTGGTCTCGTCGAGCGACCAGCCGGTCACGTGCGCGACCATCACGTCGTGGAAGCGACCGCCGATCACGGCCGCGACGTGCAGCGCTTCCTTCGCCGCCACCGGGACGCGGCGCAGACGCGAGGCCACGATCCCCCGCAGCGAGCGGGGCAACGAGACCTTCTGCGTCTCCGGCTGGAAGACCGCGCGCACCTCGTCGCCGTGCCGCTCGACCCGCACCACGTTCGCGTCGCGCAGCGCGAGCAGGTACTCCTCGACGTAGAGCGGGTTGCCCGCGCTCTTGAGCTTCACGTCGCGCAGGAGCTCCGCCGGGACCTCCTCGGTGCCGAGCCGCGCCGCCACCAGACGCGCGACGTCCTCGTCGTCGAGCGGACCGACGCGTACCTCGTGATGGTGTGGAGCGTCGCCCCAATCGACGCGGAAATCCGGGCGATGCGCGACCGCGACCACGATGCGGCCGTTGCTCGGTCGGAGCACCAGCGCGCGCAGCAAGGCGAGGCTCTCCGCGTCGACCCCCTCGAAGTCGTCGAACGCGAACACCGTCGGGCGGTCTTCGGCGAGCTTCGTCGCGATGCGCGCGATCGCCGCGAGCAACGGGCGCGTCGGCGAGCCCACCAGCTCGGCCGTGTCGAGCCCGAGGGTGCGGCTCACCGCGTCGAGCTCCGGCTTCTGGAGGCCGAGCTCGCGCAAGCGCGCGACCTTCTCCGCGCTCTCCGTCGCGCTCTCCAGCTCCTCGATGCCGAGCAACACGCGCAACATCTCTTGGCACGTCGCGAGCGGCACGTCGGACGAGCCCGCCGGCACGCGGCACACGTGCATCGCGACGTCGTGCCCGCCGCGCCGCAGTCGACGCAGCGTCTCGACGAGCAGGCGCGTCTTGCCGGAGCCCGCCTCGCCCACGAGCGAGAGCAGGCATTGCCGCCCCTTGGCCGCGATCGCGAGCACCTCGCCGATCCGACGCAGCACGTCGCGCCGACCGACGAACTGCCCGTGCGCCTCGGTGAGGTTGCGCTCGCCGACGAGCTCCTCGATCGGCGCTTGGCCCTCGGGGGCGCTGCGGGCGCGCAGGTCGAAGTAGCGCCGCGCGGCCCGCGCCGCCGCGGGACCGATCGCCGGTCGACCCGGGATCGCGACGTCGAGCACCGCGATCGTCGCGGTCTCGAGCTCCCCGAGCTCCCCCACGAGCTCGCCCTTCGTGCTCGTCTCCGCACGTCCCGCCTCGACCGCGACGAAGCTGCCGGGGCTCGCGTGCGTGAGCGCGAGCGCGGCGCGCGCGGCGGCCTCGGTGTCGCGACCGTCGTGGGCGCGCAGCCCGAAGACCGCGCGGAAGCGGCCGTCCGCGGCGGGCAACACCTCGCCGCCGTTGCGTCGCACGTGCTCGGCGGCCTGGTCGTCGACGTTCGTGGCGAGCAGCAGCGTGACGTCGTGCCGCTGACGCGCCGCCGCGGACGCGGCACGCGACGGCGTTCGTTTCGAGGCGCCGGTGGTCACGCGCGAGGCGCCCGAGGTGCGCGCGGAGGGGACCTCGACGGGCGTGAGCTCGGAGCTCTCGTTGCGGGCGCTCGAGGTCTCGATCTCGAACGCAGCCTTGAGACCCGCATCGGTTTCTTCGGGCGAGGAGCGCCGACCCTCGGCGGCCGCGCGGAGCTGATCGAGGAAGCCCGAGAGATCGTGTGCGCCCACGCGTCGACCGCTCGCGTAGAGGAACTGGATCAGATCTTCGTAGAGCAGGCCCGCGTTCGCGTGACGCTCTTCGGGACGCGGGCTCGTGGCCTTGTCGACGATCGCGACGAGCTCGTCGGGGACGTGTGGCGCGACGGTGCGCAGCGGCGTGGTCTCCCCGCGGCGCGCGCGCTGCAACGTCTCGTAGGTGCTCGGTTGCAGGAACGGGTGCGTGCCCGCGAGCGCTTCGTAGAGCACGACGCCGAGCGCATAGAGGTCGGTGCGCGCGTCGACCGCCTCACCGCGCGCCTGCTCGGGCGCCATGTACGCGTACTTGCCCTTGAGCACGCCGTGCTCGGTGCCTTCGGGCACCGTCGTGCGCGCCTTCGCGATGCCGAAGTCGGTGAGCTTCACCTCGCCTTCCCAGCTCACGAGCACGTTCTGCGGCGAGACGTCGCGGTGCACGATGTTCATCGGCTGCAGGCTCGCGTCCCGGCGACGGTGCGCGTAGTCGAGGCCTTTGGCGACCTCGCTCACCACGTAGGCCGCGAGCTCGACCGGCAACGGCTTTCCGTACTTGCGGGAGCGCCGCAGCACCGTCGCGAGGTCCGCCCCCGCGACGTACTCCATCGCGATGAAGTAGGTCTCGTCGGCGCGCCCGAGGTCGAACACCTGCACGATGTTCGCGTGCGAGAGCGTCACCGCGATCTTCGCTTCGTTGACGAACATCTCGACGAACGAAGGGTTCTCGCCGAGCTCCGCGAGGATGCGCTTGATGACCAGGATCTTCTCGAAGCCTTCGACGCCGTGGGCCTTGGCCTTGAACACCTCGGCCATGCCGCCCCGCGCGAGCAGCTCGATCAGCTGGTACTTCCCGTAGACGACCGGCGCCTTGTCCACCACGTGCTCCGAGCCGGCGGCGAACGACCGTCGGTCCCCCGAGGGCGTTCGCGACGCCCTGCGCGCACAGGATAGCCCCCGAGGTTCCAGGATTCACAGAAACTTATGGACAGCGCGGCCTCCGATGGCCGCACGACGTGAGGGAAACGCGGGGGTCACCACGATCGGGAACGAGGTTCATGCCCACGAACGCGGTGGGCGCCATCAGGCCGGGAGCCGCCGTCAGCACGGGAGCCGCCGTCGGGAACGCGGTCGCCGTCAGGCCGGGAGAGCCGTCTCGCCTGACGCCGTCCCACCGCGCTGGAGCTGATGCAGGCGTGCGTACACGCCTCCGAGCGCGACGAGCTCCTCGTGGGTCCCCTGCTCGACCACACGCCCTCGGTGCAGCACGACGATCCGATCCGCGCGCTCCACCGTCGAGAGCCGGTGCGCGATCACGAGCGCGGTGCGCCCTGCGAGCGCCACGTCGGCCGCGCGCTGGAGCGCGTGCTCGGTCTCGGAGTCGACGCTCGCGGTCGCCTCGTCGAGCAGGAGCACGTCCGCGTCGCGGTAGAGAGCGCGCGCGAACGCGAGGAGCTGCCGCTCGCCCGCGCTGAAGTTCTTTCCGCGCTCGTCCACCCGCGCGCCCAGCCCGCCGCGCTTGTCCACCAGCGCGCTCGCGCCCACGTCGCGCAGCACCTGGGCGAGGCGCGCTTCGTCGGGGGCGGGGTCGCCGAGCGTGAGGTTCTCTCGGAGCGTGCCCGCGAAGAGGAAGACGTCTTGCGGCACCACGGAGAACGAGCGTCGGAGCGCTCGCGGCGCCTGCTCGCGCACGTCGCGTCCGTGCAGGCGCACCGCGCCGGTTTGCGGCTCGTGCAGGCGCAGCAGCAGCGACGTGAGCGTCGTCTTGCCCGAGCCCGTCGCGCCCACGAGCGCCACCGTCTGGCCGCGGTTCACTTGGAAGCTCACGTCGTGGAGCACGGGGTGGCCCTCGCGGTACGCGAAGGTGACGTGCTCGAAGGTGATCGCGACGTCGCTCTTCGAATCGGCGCTCGACGAATCATCGCTCGACGAATCATCGCTCGACGAATCATCGCGGTTCGAATCACCATTCTTCGAATCGTCTCCCGCCGAACCACCCACGCGCGCCGAGCGATCCGCGACCTGCACCTCGAGCGCTTCGCGTGCGGGCGCGTCGAGCTCGTTCGTGTCCAGGAGCGAGAAGATGCGCTCTGCGGACGCGAGCGCCGATTGAATCAACGTGTACTTCGTCGCGAGGTCGCGCACCGGCTCGAAGAAGCGCTGGATGTAGTCGTAGAACGCGACCACGGTGCCCACCGCGAGCGCGGAGTGACCGTCCGCTTCCGCCCAGCCCGCACGCACCGCGCCGAACCAGATCACGAGCGCGACGCACGCGGTCGAGACGGATTGCACCACGCTGTAGAGCAACGCGTCGTATCGAATCGAGCGGTAGTTCGCCTCGCGGTACGCCTCGTTCACGCGTGCGTACTCGGCCGCGCAGTCTGCCTCGCGCCCGAACGCCTGCACCACCGGCAGGCCCTGCACCTGCTCGCTCAGGTACGAGTTGAGCTGCGCGACGCGGAGGCGGATGTCCCGGAAGGCCGAGCGCGCCCAGCGCCGGAAGAGGTTCACCGCGAACACCAGCGGCGGCAACGCCACGAACGCGACGAGGCTGAGCTGCCAGTCGATCCAGAGCATCGCCACCACGATGCCGACCAGCGTGAGCACGTCGGTGATCGCGGTGACCGCCCCCGACGCGAAGAGCTCGCTGATGCCGTCGACGTCGTTCGTGAGCCGCGTGACGATGCGCCCGACCGGCGTGCGATCGAAGTACGCGATGCGGAGCTTCTGCACGTGCGCGAAGAGCGCGGCCCGCAGGTCCGCGGTCGCGCGCTGGCCGGTCAGCTGGAGCACGTACGTCTGCGCGAAGCGCGTCACGAACTCGAACGCGAGCACGCCCGCGAACGCGATCACGACGAAGCGCAGGCCCGCCGCGTCGTCCGCGAGCATCGCGTCGATCGCACGCTTGAGGAGGTAGGGCTGCAGCAGCCCGCCGATCGCGGCCAGCGGCATCAGGAGCAGCGACGCCGTGAAGAGCCCCGCGTGCGGCTTCACGAAGGGAAGGAGCCGACGCAACAACGAGACGTCACGCGCGACGTCCGAGACCTGCTCGGCGTTCGCTTCCACCAAGAGCCGCGCGTCTCGCGCACCGAGGGCCGGCGGTCGCGTGCCCTCGCTCGGGCGTGTCGAAGCGCTCACGACAACGCCTCCAGCTCGCGCTCGAGCCGTTGCTTCGCGCAGATCCGAGCGTACGTGCCGCCCTTCGCGAGCAGCTCGCTCGGGGTCCCTTCCTCCACGACCTTGCCAGCGTCGAGCACCACCACGCGATCGCAGCGCTGCGCGGCGCCCGCGCGGTGGGTGACCAACACCAAGGTGCGCCCTTCGCCCGCGCGATCGAGCGCGCGCAGGATGATCGACTCCGTCCGCGCGTCGACCGCGCTCATCGGATCGTCGAGCACCAGCACCGTGGGCTCGCGCAAGAGCGCGCGCGCCAAAGCGATGCGCTGCTTCTGTCCACCCGAGAGCTGCACCCCGCGCTCGCCGACGAGCGTCTCGAGTCCGTCCGGCAAGCTCTCGATCTCGTCGAGCACCGCCGATTCGCGCGCGGCCTCACGGATGCGCTCGAGCGCGTCGGGTGCGCTCGGATCGTCGAGCCCGAACGCCAGGTTTCGCGCGACCGTGGTCGAGAAGAGAAACGGCTCCTGTGGCGCGTACGCGACCGAACGCCGCAGCTCCGTCGGCTCGACGTGCGTGACGTCGACGCCGTCCACGAACACCGTGCCCTCTGGCGTCGGTCCGAGACGCGGCAACAGGCTCGCGAGCGTGCTCTTGCCGGATCCGACGGTGCCCATCACCGCGAGCGAGGTCTTCGCGGGCACCTCGAACGACACGCCTTCGAGGATCGGGCGGCCCTCGATCGCGTAGTGGAGATCGCGCACCTCGACCCGCCCTTCCCCCGACGGGACCTGCGGTTGCTCTGGCCGCGTGACCTCGGGCTCCGCGTCGAGGATCTCCCGCACCCGCGCGAACGACGCGCGCCCTCGCTGCACGATCGAGAGCAACCAACCGAGCGCGAGGGTCGGCCACAAGAGCTGCGCGAGGTACGCGTGGAACGCCGCGAGGTCGCCGACCCCGAGCTCGCCGTCGAGCACCATCTGCCCGCCGCGCCAGAGCACCGCGAGGGTGCCGAGCGAGAGCGTCAGCAGCATGAGCGGCCACATCAGCCCGCGCAGCACGACCAGCCTCATGTTCGCGCGAATTGCGGCGGCGTTGGCGGCGTCGAAGCGTGAGGCCTCGAGATCCTCCACCGCGAACGCGCGCACCACCCGCACGCCCGAGACGTTCTCGTGCGCGACGTCCGCGAGCTTCCCGAGCGCCTCCTGGGCTTCCTTGCTGCGCACGAAGATCGCGCGGCCGAAGCGGTACATCAGCAGCACCACGAACGGGAACGGTGCGAGCGCCCAGAGCGTGAGCTCGGGGCTGAGCACGAGCATCAGCGCGATCGCGCCGACGAAGGCGAACACGCTGTTGACGACGTTGAGCGCGCCGAAGCCGACCAAGAGGCGCACCTGCCCGAGGTCGTTCGTGGCGCGCGTCATGATCTCGCCCGTCGGCATCTTGCGGAAGAACGCCGCGCCGAGGCGGTGAACCTGCGCGAGCATCCGCGCGCGGAGCTCGTGCTCGACGTCACGACCGACGTTGAAGATCACGATGCGCGAGCGCGTGCGGACGATCCAGAGCCCCGCTGCGAGCCCGATCACGCCGAACGCGTACTGCTTCACGACCTCGAGCTCCCCCTCCGCGAGCCCGTCGACCGCGCCACGGAGGAGCCACGGGATGGCTTTGTCGAGCGCGTTCGTGAGCAGCAGCAGGAGCGTGCCGAGCGCGAGCCGCGACGCGTGCGGCCGCACGATGTCGACGAGGGAGGTCACGCGCGGAGGCTCCGGGACGTACTGCGCGGTCGAGGTTGGCTCACGCTGTTCAAACCGAGGTGAAGTGGGGATCTCGAGGTGGGGTGGATTGCGTCGCGCGAGGACGCCAGGCGTGACGTCGACGGTCGTCGCGCCGCTTTCGCCGGACGAGGTCGTGGCGCCGTACCACGACCGTGTGACGCTCGCCTCCGCGACCCGAAAGCCGACCCCAGAAACGCCGCGCGGCGGCCCGAGAACGAGCCGCCGCGCCACGATCTCACGTGCGTTCAGCGCTTGCGCCGACGGCGCACCACGAACGCGAGCCCCGCGAGCGCGAGGATCGCAGGGGCCGCGGGATGCCCGGAGCCGAGCCCCGGCGCCGCACATCCGCAGCCGCCGTCGCCCCGTCCACGACCGCCCGCCGGCGGGACGCAGATCGCGGTGTCTCCGAGCGGAGTGCACGTGAAGCTCGGCGGGCAAGGATCCGCATCGCCGCAGTAGTCGGTGCAGAACGTCTCGTCGCCGTTGACCGCGCAGAGCCCGGACGCGCAGTCGTCGTTCGTCCCGCACGCGTCGCCTGGCTGACCGAGATCGGCCTCCGAGCGGCACGCACCGCAGCCCGGCGCCGCTCCCGGTCGACACACGAAGCCCATCGCGCAGGTGCTCACGCCCGCGTCCGGTCGGCACGGCGTCGCGCACACGCTGCCGTCACACATCAGCGTCGCGCAGTCGGTGTCGGTCGTGCAGCTCGCGCCGAGCGGCGCGCCGCCCGCAGCGCCCGCGAGGCACAGACCCGTGCCGCACACGCCCGCCGCCTCTCCGTCGCAGTAGAAGCCGGACGGGCACGACGACGTGTTGAAGCCGTCGCACGACTGGCTGCACACGCTGCCCGCCGGGGTGGTCGCGCAGAGCCCCGAGTTGCACGCGTCGTTGCTGGCGCACGGCTGTCCGAGCTCCGCGCCCCCCGTCGGACGCGCCTCGCAGCGACCCGTCGACGTGTTGCAACGCTGAGTGGCCGAGCACTCGGAGTCGCTGCGGCAGCCGGTGGGCGTCGCGCCCGCGCAGGAGGGGCTCCCGCCGACGACGCCGATGCACTGCCCGGAGCCGCTCACGTTGAAGCACTGATAGCCGGCGCCGCAGTCGGCCGAGCTGGAGCACGCGCGCCCGCAGAAGGCGCCGCCCGTCGGGTACATGATGCAGAAGTTGCCCGCCCCGCCGCACTGGCTGCTGTCCGAGCACGGCGAGCAGAGCGATCCGTCGCCCATCACCGGCCGACACGTGCCGCTGACACACTCCTGTCCGCTCGGGCATCCGGTCGTGGTGCAGTCGGCGCTGCCGCTGCCGGGATACAGGGTGCAGATGCCGTTCGAGTCGTCGCTGCCGATCGCGTCGATGCCGCCCGTGTAGGCGAAGTACATGGTCGCGCCGCGATCGTCACTGTGGCCGAGGCCGTAGTAGTGGCCACCCTCGTGGAGGGCGATCGAGTACGCGTTCACGTTCGAGCCCGAGCCCGCGCCCGTGATCCACGTGAAGTTGACCCCGTTCATCTCCATGTCGGCTTCGACGATGCAGTTGCGGCCGTCCCAGCGCGGACCGGTCACGCCGATCGCGCTGCTCCCGTGCCGCCAGCCGCTCTCGACCCAGCCGATGAGCGAGCGTCCGTCGCCCGCGCCGGCGGTGCCGGTGCTGCGGCCGGTGTAGTTGTTCGTGAGGTTCGTGCACGCGACGCGCGTCCAGTCGTCCATGCCCCGCTGCGTCTCGCTGATCGTCGTCGCCTCCCCGAGATCGGGCGAGGTGATCGTGATGCCGTAGGGCACCGTCTGGCACCACTTCGGGCACGAGCCGGTGAGACACTCCCACGCGAGCGCGGGCTGGCTCACGAACGTCGCGCCGAGCGCGATCACGAGTCCGAGGCGGTTCATCGCGCACCTCCCTCGACGGCGCTTCCACCGGGGAAGTACGTCTGAACGCCGCGCACGAGCTCCACGAAGCTCTCCAGCGGGAGAACCTCGCGACCGCCGTGGTGGATCGTCATGCGCCCGCGCGCCCAACGCGCGAACGCGATCGTCGCGGTGTCGCGCGCGACCACGTCCGGCGCCCCCCCCACGCCACGCAGGACGACGAACTTCCCCTGCGCCATCGCGTAGGTCCGGAAGTACGTCGCGTCGTCGGGATCCGCCTCCAAGAAGACGAGCACCTCTTCGCCGATCGCGTAGCGCGGCGTGCCGTCGATGCGCATGCCGCCGCCTTGGCCGCCCGGCCCGATGAGCCCGCCGAGCTCGCGAATCGTGAGCGTCGGCCCGCCCTGCCCCTTCAACCATTGGTCGACCTGCAAGGTCGAGACGGTCGCGGGATCCATGCCGTGCTCACGCACGAGCATCTGCGTGCCCGAGTGGATCACGCGTCCGCGCACGATCACCGCCGCGTCGCGGATCATGTCCTCGAGCGCGACCTCCACCATCACCGTCGCGCGCGCCACCGAGCTCCACGGCGCGAGCGCGGTCAGCGCGGCGAGGAAGAGCAATGCGCTGCCCTTCCCGAACGCGCGCGCGGCGCGAACCGATCGTTTCTTCCACGGCATCCCACACCTCTCAATCCAAGAGATCAGTCCAAGGAGAAGCGCCGCACCACCACAGAGCCGCGCTTCGCGTCACACGCCCACACACCGTCGTGACCATCCTCGCCCACCACGCAGTCGATGCACGTCGCACGCACGTACATCCAGATGGCTCTCGAAGAGCCGCCGCACGTCCGCGTCGTGCGTCGACTCGCGCGCCACGCGGTCAGCGCGTGACGGCCACGGGAACGGCGTTCTCCGCGGCTGGGGGCAGCCGAAGGTATCGTGAGAGCCCGCGCACGCCAAGGTAGAACGGGAACGTGTCCGCGAGCGCCACCGCCGCCTTGAAGACGTAGCCCGCGACGATGAAGCCCACGAGCTGCGGCCACAGCGCGCGGCTCTCGTCGATCGGCAGCCCACGCGCGAGGAAGTGCGTGACGAGGATGACCGCGATGGTGTCGACGAGCTGACTGACGAGGGTCGACGCGTTGTTGCGCAGCCAGAGGTGCCTCCCCTTCGTCAGGCGCTTCCAGAAGTGGAAGAGGTAGACGTCGACGAACTGCGCGGTGAGGTACGCGACCATCGACGCGGTCACCGCCGCGAAGGTCATGGTGCGGACCTCCATGAACACGTCCTCTTCGCTCGCGCCGGGCAAGACGCCCCCGAGCCAGAGGATGAAGACGAGCCAGAGGTTCAGTGCGAGTCCCATCCACACCACCGCGTTCGCGCGGCGCTGCCCGTAGATCTCGCTGATGAGGTCGGTGCAGAGGAACGTGATCGGGTACGGCAAGACGCCGACCGCGATCATCACACGCTGATCCATCACCTCGAAGCCGAGATCGATGAAGCGCGTGATGCCGAGGATGTTCAGGATCGCGAGCGTCCCGAGGAAGAGCCCCGAGAGCACGAGAAACACCGCTTCACGGCGACGGTGCAGCTCCCGTGGCGTGAGCTCGGCGAGCCCCGGATGACGGTGTTGCTGCGTGGGCAACCACTCGGAGTCGGTCTCTTCGGCCTCGTCCTCGGATCGCGCTTCCTTCGTTGCGTTCACGAGGGCTCCGTCTCGGGCCGAACCTCGCCTTCGACCAGGCCCTTTCGCGACGCGGCCTGCTCGAGCGCGCGCCACGCCTGGTGCTCTTGCCCTGCGCGTTTGCTCGGACCGGTCGCCTCGTAGAGCCCCGGCACCGCGAGCCGATACCCACGCGGCCCCCGTACCGCCGCCTCGAGCCGCTCGCGCACCTGCGCGAGCTCGATCGCCGCCGGCACCACGAGCTTGCCGTACACGAGCCGCTCACCGTCCACCTCGCGCCCTTCGGGGTACGCGAAGACCCGCACGCCCTCGGGCAGCGCGTCCGCGAGCGCCTCCAGATCGCCCACCTTCAGCAGGGCCGCGAAGCGCAGACGCCGCTCGTCGCCCGCCTTCAGGATCTCGAGCAGCGGAAACACCGGCGGATCGTTCGCGACCGGCGCTCCGTCGAAGAGCACCAGATCGCCGTAATCCACGGGACAATCGCGGAAGCTCGCCGAGCTCACGACCCCGTGCCCGGGCGAGAGCGGCGTGACCCAGACCACCTCGAAGCCCTCGCGCGGTCCGCGCGAAAAGCCGTAACCCGCGTCCTTCGAGGGCACCCGCACCTGGCGCGGCGGCACGTCGTCCACGATCGGCATCCCGCCCGCGCTCAGGCGCACCGCGAACCCGAGATCGCGCCAGAGGCCCGCCGCGACGTCACCCTCGCCGAGCGCAGTCGCCGCGAGCGCGGCGTTCCAGAGCACGCCGCGTCGATCGCCGAGCCGCGCACGCGCGCGGAGAAATGCGTCGAACGCGGCCTGCCAACGCCCGCGCCACTTGTGGAGCACGCCCAGATCGTTCCACCACTCGCCCTTCGACGGCGCGATCGCGAGCGCCCGCGCGAAGTGCGCCTGGGCGTCCTCGTCTTTCTCGGGCCCGAGGGCATGAGCCGCGAGCGCGGCGTGGAGCGCGAGGTACGCGGCCGCCTCGGAGGTGTCCGCTTCACCGAGCGCGTCGAGGCCCGCGCGGGCCAACGCGTACGCGCGTGCTTCCGGACCGCCGACGCGGGGAGGCGCGTCGAAGGGTCGTCGGGCCGCGGCCGCGTTCAGCGCCGCGCACGCCGCGATCACGAGCTCGACGTCCACCTCGTCGCTCGCGACCGCACGCTCGACGATCGACTCCAGCTCCGCCCGCTGCGGCGCGGCGGCGAGCGCGCGAAGCCACACGAGCGTCACCTCACGATCGCGCCCGACCCGCTCGGCGAGCGGCGCCAGCTTCGCGAAGGCCTCGTCGAGCGCACCCTTCGCGAGCGCCTCGTGGATCGCGTGCATTCCGTCCATCGCGCGGACGTTAGCAGCGGACTCGGCACACGCGACCCGAGGCGCGGGCCCATTCGAAGGCTCGTCGCGTCGCGCGGCACCCCGACGGTGGTGGGCCGTCGGGGGCACAACCTCGGAGGGGTTCGCCCGTGCAGTCCGCGGTGCCGCCACACGGCGGCCGTCAACGGCGCGGCGTGGGCGTACGCGCGCGCGGCTCTCGCGTCGGCCGGCGCCCCCGCTCCGGTGTAGGCTCCCCGCCGGGCTCCACGGCGTCCTCCGGCAGCCGCTCCGGCGGCGCTTCGAGCACGAGCTCCGCTTCGCCGTGCAGCGCGCCGTCGATCGTCGTGAGGTTCAGGGACGCGCGCTGCCCTGGGCGACGCGCGTCGAGCACGCGCTTGAGGTCCAGCATGCTGCGCACCCGCTGCCCGTCGACCGCCACGATCACGTGGCCACCCCAGCGCAGGCCCATGCGCCGCACCACCTCCGGCGCCGCGTCGCGTGAGCCACGAAGCCCCGCGCGCTCCGCCGGTCCGTTCGGCAGCACGTGATCGACGCGCACACCTTCCACGCGCGGGCCTCGGTAGTCGTCGCCCAAGATGCCGAGCCACACCGGCCCGAGCCCCGGACCGTCCTCCGGCGCCACGTCGCGGGGCGCCAGCTCGCGTTGGGCCTGCAGCGCGCGCTCGGGCGCGATCGGCTCGCCCTCCACCGCGCGCGTCGTCGCCCCCTGCGCGATCTCCGCCCGTCGTCGACGGGCGTCCGCGAGCGCCTGCTGCACGTAGCTCGTCGGCACCGCGAAGCCGATGCCGTGCGAGCCGCCCGAGCGCGAGAGGATGGCGGTGTTCACGCCGATCACCTCGCCGCGCGAGCTCACCAGCGGTCCCCCCGAGTTGCCCGGGTTGATCGTGGCATCGGTCTGGATGACGCCGACGATCGGACCCGCCGGCCCCGGCAGATCGCGGCGCGCGCTGACGATGCCTTGGGTCAACGTGCCGTCGAGGCCGAAGGGGCTGCCGTACGCGAGCACCGTCTGTCCGACCCGCACGGTCGCCGGATCGCCGAGCGGCAGCGGCGGCACCGTCACGCGCTCGGCGGGCTCGAGCACCGCGAGGTCGTGGTGAACGTCGAGGAGCAGCACCCGCGCGACCACCGCGTGACCGTCGCCGTAGCGGATCTGAATCGGTGCGCGTCCGCCTGCGCGCACCACGTGGGCGTTGGTCACGACCCAGCCTTCGTCCGAAGCGACGAACCCGGAGCCGCCCGACGATCCGACTCGAATCACCACCGCCGAGCGTTGGAGCGACTCGGCGATCGCGATCCGTCGATCCTCCGTGAGCTCCGTCCCGCGCGCTTCACCCGCAGAAGGCTGGGCGAGCGCGAGCGTGGGCAGCGCGAGGGAGACGAGCACGAGAGCACAGCGCATGACGGTCATGGATGGGTCTCGAAGGGAAACGATTCAACTCCGTGCGGGTCGTCGCGCCCCCTCGCAGGATACGCGGGGCCCGCGGCGACGGCTCGCCGTTCGGGCGCGACGAGCCACGCGGTCCTCAACCCACGACTCCGCACGCCTGTTCCACCCGCCACGTGCGGGGCGAGCGAGCCCGCGAGCCCTCGGGAGCGTGCGGCGAGTGCGCTTCGGCTCCCGGCTCCACGTCGGGGGACCCCCGTCGTCGCACATCGCCCTCGACTGCGTACT
Source organism: Myxococcota bacterium (assembly GCA_025453555.1). Lineage (GTDB taxonomy): Bacteria > Myxococcota_A > Polyangia > Polyangiales > Houyiibacteriaceae > JACKEH01. Next base: position 22,619 of record JALOQC010000020.1, read on the forward strand.
TGCTGCCACCGACGTGAGGTGTACTCTCGCCGCTTCTGGAGGCTTGTGGGGCTGAGCAGACACGGAGCCGGTTCGACGGACGTGGGGCGGCGTCGCGCGGTCAATCAAGACGCGTTCTACTGCGACGACACGCTCGGTCTCTACGTGGTCGCGGACGGCATGGGTGGTCACGCCGCGGGCGAGATCGCGAGCGCCGAAGCCGTGGATCAGGTGCTCGGCATGGTCGCGCGCGGCCGAGGGATCCTCGATCGCCTCGCGGAGGGCGACACCTCGGAGCCCACGCTGCGCCAAGCGATTCGCGTGCTCGAGAGCGCCGTCCAAGCCGCGACGTACATGGTCTTCGGGCTCGCCCAGGCCGACCCCGAACGGCAGGGCATGGGCACCACCCTGAGCGCGCTGGCCATCTGCGGGAGCTACGGCATCACCGCGCAGGTCGGAGACAGCCGCGTGTACTTGGTGCGCGACGGGCGCGCGATGTCGCTCACCGAAGATCACACGCTGGTCGCGTGGCAGCTCAAACAAGGAATCATCACCGAAGAAGAGGCGCGCGTCTCGCCGCATCGAAACGTGATCACGCGCGCGGTCGGCTCACGCGACTACGTGCAAGTGGACACGCACTTCTTCCAGGCCCAGACGGGCGATTCGTTCTTGCTCTGCTCGGACGGGCTGCACGGTTACCTCGACGACGACGAGATCCCTCCCATCGTGTCGGATGGCCCGCAGAACGCGGTGCGACGCTTCATCACGCTGGCAAACCAGCGCGGCGGTCGCGACAACATCACCGCGGTCGTGGTCACGCTCGACTGACCGCAGAGGACGCGTCGCCGAGGACGCGTCGCCGAGGACGCGTCGCCGAGGACGCGTCGCCGAGGACGCGGCGCCGAGAACGCGTCGCCGAGGACGCGTCGCCGAGGACGCGTCGCCGAGAACGCGTCGCCGAGCGCTCAGCTCGCTTCGCGCACCATCGCCGCGATGCGATCCATCGCCTCTTCGAGGACCGAGAGCCCGGGCCCGAAGCTGAAGCGCACGTGGTGACGGAAGCGCGACGGGCGGCCCATGCGGCGCTTGCCGGGGTTGATGTCGAAAAAGTGCCCCGGCACCGTGATGACCTTGCGATCGAGCGCGGCCTGGAAGAAGTCGTCGCCGTGCCGCAGCGAGGGCGGCAGATCGCGCAGGTCGCCCCACGCGTAGAAGGTGCCTTCGGGCTCGGCGTCGAAGCGCACCCCGACCTCGCGCAGACGGCGAAGGAGGTAGTCGCGCTTGGGCGCGAAGGTCTCGTGGATCGCGTTCGTCTCGTCGAGCACGAGCTTCTCTTCGAGGAGCGGGATCGCCGCGCGCTGCATCGGCGCGGATCCGCCGCCGTCGAGGAAGGAGCCCGCGCTCGCGGCCGACTCGATCACGTGCTTGGGCCCGAGGATCCAGCTCACGCGGAAGCCCGGATAACGCCAGTTCTTCGTGAGCCCGTCGAAGATCACGACCGGATCGCGGTCGACGTCCTCCACGTAGCGGGCGGCGGTCACGATGGGCGCCTCGCCGCGGGCCTTCGCGGCCGCGACCTCGGGGCCGGTCCAGACGTAGTGCGAGTAGAACTCGTCGATCAGGAGCGCCGACCCGAGGCTGCGCGCCGCGCTCGTCCACGCCGCGAGCTGGTCGCCCTGCACGGTCTTGCCGGTCGGGTTGCACGGGTTGCTGAGCAGCAGCGCGCCGAGACCGCGCCCGAGGATCTCGCGTCGCAGCTCGTCGCTCGTGAACTCGTAGCCCTTGTCGGGATCGAGCAGGATCGGGATGGGCTGGAAGCGCCGGAAGACGTCGAGGAGCTCTTCGTAGGCGGTGTAATCCGGCAAGAAGTGGCCGAGATGCACCGGCGCGACGGCCGCACAAGCGCGCATGATCGCGACGCGTCCTCCACCACAGATCGCCACGTTCTCCGCCGTGTATTGAGAGGGCATCCCGCGGCGGAAACGACGGTTGTAGAGGTCGGCGACCGCAGCGCGCAGCTCCATCAGGCCGGGCACCGGCGCGTAGTCGAGGTCCTGCGGGTGGACCGGGATCGTCTCGATGCGCGCGGGGGCGCCGGGGATCGGTCCGGTCTCGGGCTGACCCTGGCCGAGGTTGCACCAGCCCGGCGCGCCGAGGGAGAAGCCGCGTTTCTGGGCCTCCACGGAGACGTAGATCACGCCCGTGCGCGGCACGCGGCGGAAGGCGCCCGCCCCGTCGGCAGAGGGGGCATCGAAGGCGTCGGCGAGGAGCGGGGAGACCGGATCGGGCGTGTCGGACATCGGTATTGGCTCGCAGAAACGGCGTCGCGTGCGATTCGCGCGGGAGCGCGCTACTCTAGTGACTCTGGCGATGGTGTCGGCTGAGCGGGGTGCTCGGTCGACCTGGAGCGACCCCACCGAGCTGGGAAGGGTCGCGGCGAAGCGCGGGTGGCAGGGGTGCCCTCCGCGCGGGTGGCGAAAGGTGCCGCGAAACGCGGTCGGGGTCGAACGATGATGTGCTTTCGACGTTGGGGCCTGGTCCTGGGGTTGCTGGCTGGGTCGATGCAGTGGGGGTGCGCGGCGAGCCCTGGCTCCGGGAGCGACGCCGGCCGAGATGCCGGTCGCGACGCCGGGTCGCGGGACGCCGGCGATCCCTTCCGCGACGCGAGCGGACGCAACGACGGCTCGACGATCGAGGACGCGGACGTCCCGATCGACGCGGACCCGATGGACTCGGGGACCGACGCGGGCGAGCCGGACGCGGGCTTCGACGCCGGCACGGATGCGGGCACCGACGCCGGCCGCGACGCGGGGACGGACGCGGGCACCGACGCGGGCATGACGATGCCGGTCCTGACGGTGGACGGCGTCGTGACCGACACCGAGTGGATGGGCGCGACCCGCATCGTGAACACCGTCCCGACCAACTGGGGCGCCACGCAGAATCGTCTGGATGCGCTCCGCACGATCGTGGATGGAGGCCGCCTCTGGATCGCGGTCGAAGGTCTGGTGGAGAGCACCAACGCGATCGTGGTCTACGTGGACACGGATCTGCCGGACACCACCACCGGCCTCGCCGCGTTCGCGACGATGACGGACTCGTCGGGCTCGCTCGACAACGCGATCTCGGCCCTGTTCACGGTTCCGTCGAACTTCTACGTGGACTTCGCGTGGGGCACCCGCGCGATGGGCACCGACCCCGCGCCGGTCACGAACGACACCATGGACGGCTTCAACACGAACATCGGCTGGCGCGACGTCGCCCTCAATCCGGCAGACTTCGCGTGGGTCGGCCACGGCGACGCGCCGGTCGAGTGCGGCGCGAGCGCCTGTGAGACGAGCATCGCGCTCACCCGCCTCGGCGCGACGAGCGGCGATCAAATCGCGATGTTCGTCCGCCTGACGAACGCGATGGGCACCGCGTTCAACAGCCGGCAACGGCTCCCGGAAGATGGGATGGAGCTCGACACCCAGAACGTCGGCATGGTCCACGTGGTCACGGTGCCCTGAGGACGCGGGGCGAGCGCCGCAGCACGATCGTCGTGCCCTCGATCGACACGACGACCGCGTCGCAGGGCGACGCCCGCGTCTCCGCGCCGACACCGTACCCTGCCCGAGACGAGCCGCGCCGGCTTGCCGTCCGGCCCGCGCCGGGCGACGCACAGCCAGGCTGGAATCGCACGGAATTCGTGTTCAATCGCGCCGCGGCGTCTGGTAGCGTGCGAATGCCGTACCCGCTCGGCTCGCCTCCCTCAGCGTGGGGAGGAGACGTCACGCCGCTCGTCCCGCGTGGTCGTGCTTCCGATGGCTCAACCCCCCTCCATTCCCCCTTCGGCCAGCACTGCCGCGAGCACTGCCCCGGCGAACCCGACGCGCCCTCCCGGCCCCACCGACGAGGGCTTCGTGCACGACGCGCTCGCGGGCCTCGCGGCGCGCGAGGGATCGAAGGTCGAGCAGGCCTTCTTGCACTGGCGCCTCGGCACGCTCGCGGAGCGGGCAGGCGATCCCGCGAGCGCGGTGAAGGCCTGGCTCACCGCCTACAACCTCGCGCCCGGGTTCCGCGCGCCGCTCTTCGATCTCACGCGCGTGTTCGAGCGACGTCGCTCGTTCAAGAACCTCCAGCGCCTCTACGAGGCGGAGCTCAAGAGCGCGCGCAGCCCGATCGAGCGCGCGTCGGCGCGGGTGGACCTCGCGGGGCTCTTCGAGGATCGCCAAGGCCGCGCGGAGGACGCGCTCGTGGAGCTCGCGACCGCGCTGGACGATGCGGCCGACGATCCGGGCGCGCGTGCGACCGTCGGGTGGTTCCTGGAGCGCGCCGCGCGCCGGGCGTCGCAGCCGGATCTCGTACGCAAGGCGCTCCGCGCGCAGGCCGACTCCGCGCTCGATCCGGTGTGGAAGACGCTGCTCCTCGTGGACCTCGCGGAGGAGCGCGCGGCCGAAGGCACCGACGATGCGGCCGCCGAGGCGCTCGCGATCCTCGACGAAGCGCTCGCGGCGGGCGCGGCGCGCGCGCGGGTGCTGCACGCGATCGAGCGGATCGCGCGGCGGCACGACGACGTCGACGCGCTGGTGCGCGCGCTCGACGGGCTCGCGGAGCTGGCGGCACAAGCCGCGCGCGGCGAGCCCGACGCCGGCTCGGGCGCGTTCAGCGTCGAGCGCCTCTCGAGCGGCGCGCGCGCGGCGGGGCAAGCTGCCGGCGCGTGGCTCGAAGCGGCGGGGCTCCTGCTGCATCGTCGCTCGCAGCCACAGGACGCCGCGCGCCGTCTCGCGTCGGCGGTGGCCCTCCGACCGGACGACGCGTTGCTCCGCGCGATGCTCGTCGAGGCCGCTGCGGCCGCGGGTGATCACGAGGTCGTGCGCCGCGAGAGCGCGGAGCTGCTGGAACGCAGCCTACCGCCGGGGCTGGCGGCGGGCTTGCTGTTCCACGCCTCGCGGGCCGCGCGCGCGGCAGGTGATCCGGAGGCGCTCGTACTGATCGAGCGCGCGCTCGAGCTCGCGCCCGGCTCGTTCGTACTGCGCGCGACGCTCGACCGTTGGCTCGCGGCCGATCACCGCTTCGACGTGTGGATCGACGTCCTCGCCAAGCGCGAGGGCGACGACGAAGAGCGAGGTCTGGCGCTCTGGCGCGCGGCCACGATCGCGGAGCTCGATCTCGGCGACGGCGCGCGTGCACGTGCGCTCTACGCACAAGCGGCGGAGCGGCTGCCCTCGCCGGGCCCGGTGCTCCGCGAGCTGCTCGAGTCCGCGCTCGCCGCGGGCGACGACGAGGCGGCGAGCGACGCGATCGCGACCTTGCTCGCGGGAGAGCTCTCGCCCGAGGAGCGCTCGGCGCTGCTGCGCGACCGCGTGCTGCTCTTGGCGCGCACCGAAGGCGCGGAGAGTCGGCTCGCGGCGGCGATCGATCACGCGATCGGGGCGAGCGAAGCGAGCGTGTGGGCGCCCGACGAAGCGCGCGTGCGCGCGGGAGAGGCGCGACGGTTCTCGACGCTGACGAAGGCGCACCTCACGCTCGCCGCGCTCGCGGACGACGAGGAGCTCGCGGCGGCGCACTTCGCGGCGGCGGGACGCGCGGCGGTGCGCGGAGGCGACGATGCAGCGGCGGAGTCGGCGCTCCGCGAAGCGCTCGAGCGCGCGCCCGGACATCGCTACGCGACCGCGCTGCTCGAAGAGGTCTACCGTGCGCGCGGCGACGCGGACGCGGTGGTGGCCCTGTTGCGCGAGGCGGCCGAAGCACACGGCGGAACGCGCGCGGCGCTGGTGGAGCTGCTGCTCGCAGGTGCGGCCGCCGAAGCCGCGGGCGACGTGAAGCTCGCGGCGGACACCTACGAAGAAGCCGCGGATCGTCAGCCCGACGCGCGCGCGCCGCTGTGGGCGCTCGAGCGCCTCGCGCTCTCGACCGGCGACGACGCGCTGCTCCTGCGGGCTCGCGAAGGGCTCTCGGAGCGCGAGCTCGCGGACGGCACGCCGGGACGCGCGACGTTGGAGCTCGGGGATCACTACGTGCGGCTCGGGAAGAGCGCGCTCGCGGAGGCGCCGCTGCGTGCGTGCCTCGACAGCGCCTTCGCGCTCGAAGCGGCCGCCGCGCTGGTGGCCGCGCCGGCGGACGAGATCGACCCTTCGGCGCGCGTGGCGGCGCTCGAGGTACTGCTTCAGGAGGCGGTGCGCGAAGCCAACCGGCTCGGCGCCACGGGCGAAGGCGGCGCGAGCGATGCGCCGACCTTCCGGCGCGAGCTCGGGCTCGCCGCCGCGAACGAGGGCTTCGAGCCAGGGCTCGCGATCGAGTGCGCGGCGGCGCTGCTCGAGGGCGTCGACGAAGGCGGCGATCCTTGGGCGCTGCTCACGCAGCTCCGCGCGGCGGGCCAGGACCAACGCTGGAACGAGCGCGCCGACGTGTACCTGCGGCTCGCCGAGGGCACGAGCGATCCGAACGAGCGCGCGAGCCTCTTGCTGCACGGGCTCCGCGCGAAGGTGGTCGCGGACGCCGACGCCGCAGACGACGCGTTCCTGCTCGCGCAGGAGCTCGTCGGCGAGGACGACGAAGGTGGCGCGGCGGCGGTCGCGACGGACGAGACGCTCGAAGGCGGAGACGACGCGGACGCCCGCGCCGAGGCACTGCTCGCGCGGCTCGGGCACGTGGAGGGCCCCGCGACGGCGACGCTGACGGCGGCGGCGGGGCGTGCGCTCGGTGCGGCGCGACGCAGCCGCGAAGCGCTCGATCGTCTGCACGCGGTGGTGACCGCGGACCGTTCGGATCTCGCGTCGTGGGAAGCCTTGCGGCTGGTCGCGCGCGAAGCGGGCGCGTGGGATCGCGTGGTCGAAGCGTGCGACGTGCTGGCCGAGCACCTCGACGGGGACTCGCGTCACGAGATGCGCGAAGAGGCGGCGGCGGTGTTGATCGATCGGCTGAATCGGCCCGCCGAAGCGAAGCAGCGCCTGCAAGAGGTCGTGCTCGCGGATCCGACGCGCCCGAACGCGTACCACCGCATGCACGATCTCCTCGCGGACGAAGGCGACACCGAGTCGCTGCTCGCACTCGTGAAGACGCGCATCGACGCGATCGACGACAGCGCGCAGCTCGAGCGGCTGATCTACGAGCAGGCGCGTCTGCACCGCTCGCTCGGGCAGCTCGATCGCGCGCTCGCCGCGATCGACGACTTGCTCTTGCTCGACGAGCACCACGTCGGCGCGATCGCGCTCGCGATCGAGATCCGCGTGCAGCGCGAGGAGTGGCAAGAGGCGGTCGACGCGCTGCGCCGCCTCGCGAGCAGCGACGTGCCCGCCAAGCAGAAGCGCATCGCGCACCTCGGCGCGGCGGACTTCCTCGAGAACAAGCTCGGTGATCCCACGGGCGCGCTCGCCGAGCTCGCGGCGATCGACGCGCTCGGGCTCGCAGACGCCGCGCTCCACGAGCGACGCGCGGAGGTGGCGACGCGCGCGGGCAACGTGCCGGCGGCTGCGGACGCGCTGCTTCGGGCGGCGGAGCTCTCCACGGGCGCCGATCGACTTCAACGCGTGAAGCTCGCCGCGCGGCTGCTCACCCGCGACGGACGCGACACCGACGGAGCGCTGCTCGCGTGGCGGCAGGTGCTCGATCTCGTGCCGACCGAGCTCGAAGCCGGTGCCGCGATCGACGGGCTTCTGGAGTCGGCGTCGGCGCGGCTCGGACATTCGCAGAGCTTCGAGCGCGCGGTTCGACAGCACATCGAGAAGGAGGGCGTCGACGCCGACGGCCTCCGTCGGCTGCGTGCGGCGGCAAAGTGGCGCGGCGACGCGCTGCTCGAGCACGCGGTGCTCCACGTGCTCGCGGGCTTTGGGCTGGCGGACGACGACGAGCGCGCGGCGAGCGACGAGATCACGTCGGTGTTCACGCGCACCTCGCTCGGCGCGCTGAGCGAGGGTCAGCTCGTGCTGGTGCGGGGTCCCGCCGACGGGGGGCCGGAGCTGGAGCTCGCCCGGCTGGTGCAGGAAGACCTGCTCGAGAGCGTGGGTCTCGACCTCGGCCACCTCGGCGTGGGTCGACAAGATCAGGTGCCGGCGAAGCGACCGAGCACGGTGCGCGACGAGCTCTCGACGCACGCGCGCCTCTTCGGGCTCGAGACCGAAGACTTCTACGTCGGTGGCAACGACGCTGGGCGCATCCTCGCGCTGCCGGGCCGCAAGGGCGTGGTGTGGATCGCGGGTAGCGGTGTCACGAGCCCGTTCGATCCCATCCGTCGCTTCGCGGCCGGCCAGCAGGCGTATGCCGCACAGCGTGGCGTGCTGCCGCTGCTGCGGCGTCCGCCCGAAGACGCCGCGCTGCTCTTGGCCGCCGTCTGTCTCGCCTCCGAGGCGCCGCTCGCGGCCGCGCAGGGCAAGAGCGTGGTGCCCGAGCTCGCGTCGCGGCTCGCCCGCACCTTGCCTCGCAAGACGCGCAAGGCCGTGCAGCAGCTCGCGCCGACCTTGCCCGAAGGCGGCGCGCGGTTGCTCACGTTCTGTCGGGACGTGCGGCGAAGCGCGATGCGCTGCGGTCTCTTGCTCTCCGGTGACCTCGTCGCGGTGCTCGAAGCGCTGCTCGACGAGGCGCCGCGGCTCTACTCCGTCCGCGCGTCGGTCGATGCGACGGATCTCCTGCTCTTCTGGATCTCGCCGGCGATGCTGGAGCTTCGCCGAGGGTTGGGCGCGTGAACCAAGACGACGACGATTTCGAGCTGGATCCGGATCTCGACTCCGCGCTCGACGCGTGGGCGCAAGACTTCGAGCAGCAGGCGAAGGCCGAATCGGCCCCGATGCCGCAGGCGTCGGTGAAGTCGGCGCCACCGCCGCCGAAGCCCGCGCCCGTCGCCGCGAAGCCGAGCGAGGGTCGGCCTCGTCCGCTGTATCAGCCAGATCCCGAGCTCCTGCGTGGCCGCGAGGCGCCACGGCGCCCGGCACCTGCGGCTCCGCCTCCAGCCGCGCCTCCGCCGCAGGAGCGCTTTCCGTCGTTCGCGGACGACGACGACGAGATCGAGGAGTCGACGAAGATCGCGTCGATCCCCAAGGAGCTGATCGCGTCGCTGCAAGAGGTCGCCGCGGCGCGCGAAGCCAAGGAGCGCGCGGAGGCCGAAGCTCGCAAGCCCTCCGAGCCGAGGCCGGCGTCGACGAGGCCGCCACGCTCTCCGGTGCCCGGCATCGATCTCGATCTCGACGATCTCTTCGAGGGCCTCGACAAAGAGACGAACATCTCGGATCTGCCCGCGCAGACCGCGCGCAAGGAGCCAGCCGCACAAGCCGCGCGGACTCCCGTTCCGCCGACCCCCGCCAGCGAACGCCCGCCGACGCCCGACGAGGTCGCCGCCGCGCAGTCGATCGAGTCGCTGGAGACCGACTTCCTGGACCCCTTCGCGGACTCCACGCCGGTGCCGACGGGTGACGTGCCGAGCGCCGAGCCGGAAGCACGCGCCGAAGCGCCGAAGCCGCTCCCGCCGCGTCCGATGCCCCCGACGCCCAAGGCGCTGCCGCCGCGCCCGGCCCCTCCGCTGGGGAAGGGACTGCCTCCGCGACCTGCGGTGCCGCCGTTGAAATCCCCCGCGGGCTGGAAGCCTCCCGCGCCGCCGCCTGGGCTCGGGCGCCCGAGCGCGGACGACGTGAGCACGCTGGAGCGTCCGCTCGACAGCGACGCGCGATCCGTGGAAGCCGCCGCGAGCGCGGCCGCCTCGGGCGCGGAACCCGCCGCACGAAAGCGAGAGAGCGACTTTCCGGATCTCGAATTCGACGAGCCCGTGGATCCGGGCGCCGCCCTCGACGAGCCTGCGGCAGAGCGCGCGTTCTTCGATGCACCTCTCGGTGCCCCCGGTGAGACCGACCCCGATGCGTCCGCTGCCGACGAGCTGGACGACCTCCTCGCGTCGGTCCCGCCTCCACCGACTGGCGCCTCGGTTGGCTCGGCGCCGAGCGAGGACGAGCCCGAGCTCGCCTTCGACGAGCCCAACGACGACGACGCGCCTGCGACGGCATCGCGACGCACGAGCGCGGACGACGACGAGCCCGAGCTCGCCTTCGACGAGCCCAACGACGACGACGCGCCTGCAACGGCATCGCGACGCACGAGCGCGGACGACGACGAGC
>JALOQC010000319.1 GCA_025453555.1 Myxococcota bacterium
CCGACGGAGCCCCGTGACGACCCTCGTTCATGCCGCGCTGACCTTCCGACGCACCGTCCGCACCTCGTACGGCCTCGTGGCCGCGCTCGCGTTCGCGGGCCTCGTGCTCCTCGGGGTGTTCTCCGGTCCGCTCGACGCGCTTCGTCTGGAGCACGCGCTCGTCGGTGCGGCGTGGCTCGCGATCTTCGGCACGCGCTTGGCCTCGCGGCTGCGCGCGCTCCCGAGCGCGAACGGACCCGCGCTGGCCGACCTCGAGCTCGGCGCGCTGCTGCTCGTCGCGACCCACGCGGCGGTTCAGCTCGGCGGCGGTCTGTCGAGCGAGCTCTACCCGCTCGTCTTCGTGGTCGTCGCCTTCCTCGCGAGCTTCTCGCGGCAGCCGATGGGCCTCGTGCTGGTCGGGCTCGCGGTCGCGCTCGAAGCGGGCGTGCACCTCGTGACCGAGGATCGTCTCGACGTGCGCGAGCTCGGCCTCCACGGCGCGTTCCTCGTCTGCTTCGGCGTGATGTCGCTCCTCTTCACGCGCGCCGAGATCGCGCGCGTCCGAGAGCGCTCGCGGCGCGAGCTCGACGACGAGAAGGAGAACCTCAAGACGCAGGCCCGCATGTTCCGCCTCGTCGCCGCGCCGTCCGCGGAAGGTCAGCGCGACGAGGATCGCCTCGTGCGATCGAGCCTCGAGGAGCTGCACCACCAGGTCTTCCACGTGCTGCAGCTCCTGCAGCGCACGCTCGGTCTTCACACGTGCGTGCTGCTGATGCGCGACGACGGCGACGAGCGCCTGCGCATCGTGGAGCTCGTGACCTCCAGCGACCACATCGCGGAGGGGCCGTTCGCGACGGGGGAGGGCGCGGTGGGCGCGGTCGTGAAGCGCCAGCTCACGATGAACCTCCAGAACCTCAAGCCCGGCTACAAGGGCCTCTGCTACTACGAAGGTCCGTCGCTCGTGCGTGCGTTCGTGGGGGTGCCGATCGTCGAGAACGGCCACGTGCGCGGCGTGCTCTGCGCGGACCGCCTCGAAGAACGACCCTTCACCGAGAACGACGAGATCGCGCTCGAAGGCGCGCTCGCGCAGGTGCTCCGCGCGCTCGAGAACGAGCGGATCTTCGTGCAGCTCGAGCGCACCAAGCGCGAGCAGACGATCCTCCACCGCGCGTCGACGAAGCTCGGCGCGGCGCTCGACGAGGACGCCGTGCTCGACGCGGGCCTCGAGGCTGCGGCAGAGATCGCGCCCTACGATCTGGCGGCGGTGACCTTCTACGACGTCGACGACCGTCGGCACCGCGTGCGCAAGGCGATCGGCGTGGGCGCGGAAGAGCTGCGGGATCTGACCTTCCGCGACAACACCTCGCTCACCGCGATGGCGGTGAAGAACCGGCACTACCTGCCCTACCGCGGGCACTTCGATCCGCGTCAGCAAGTCGTCTTCACCAAGCGGCACTCCTTCAAGGGCGTGCAGTCGCTGCTCATCCTCCCGCTCGTGGTGCGCGAGGACGCGATCGGCACGCTCACCCTCGCGGCGGAGCGCGCAGCGGCCTTCGGCGATCAGGTCCGACCGACGCTGCAGGTGCTCGCGAACCAGCTCGCGGTCGCGCTCTCGAACGCGCAGGCGGTCAAGCGTCTGGAGGAGATGGCCACCACCGATGGCCTCACCGGCTGCCTCAACAAGCGCGCCTTCCTCGAAGAGCTCGACCGCAAGATGCGCTCCGCGGTGCGCTTCGGTCGCAAGCTCTCGCTCGTGGTCACCGACATCGACCACTTCAAGAGCGTCAACGACACCTACGGGCACGCGACGGGCGACGTCGTGATCAAGGAGCTCGGCGCGATCCTCAAGCGCATGAAGCGCGAGACCGATCTCGTGGCGCGCTTCGGCGGCGAAGAGTTCTGCATCCTCTGCGAAGAGACGGATACCAAGGGCGCGCTCTTGCTGGCGGAGCGTGTGCGCGAGGAGCTCGGCAAGTCGGTCTTCGAGACGGAGATCGGTAAGCTCAGGGTCACCGCCTCGCTCGGCGTCGCGACCTACCCCGAGCACGCGCAGACCGCGTCCGAGCTCTTCGAGGTCAGCGACAAGGCGCTCTACGCGGCCAAGCACGGCGGGCGAAACCAAGTGCAGTCCGCGCCGCCCGCGAAGCCGAAGAAGAAGTCGGCCTGAGGCCCGAGCCGCGAGCGCGACGAGAGCGGAGTGACGACGCGCCGCGGCTGCTATGCTCGGCGCGGGCACGGTTCGAGGCGGCATGTTTCGTCGCGCGTTCCTTCTCTCGTTCTTCACGGTCGCCGCGATCGGCTTCGCTCCCATCGCGGGTCGAGCACAGCACGCGGCGTCGCCCGAGGCGTCACTCGGCGCGGCTCCACCGCTCGACGCGGCTGCACCGCTCGAAGCGGCTGCACCGCTCGACGCGCCGTCGGCACCGCTCGATACGCCGTCGGCGCGGGTCGACGTGCCGTCGGCACCGCTCGATGCGCCGTCGGCGCGGGTCGACGTGCCGTCGGCACCGCTCGATGCGCCGTCGGCGCGGGTCGACGAGGGAACCGCCTCGCAGGAAGCCCACGTGGACCTCGCCCGCGTCGAGCGACTCGAGGCGTGGCTCGCGCACCAACGCGACGAGATGCGCTTCGCGCGGCGCGTGGTCGGACCGCTCAGCCTCGCCACCGGCGCGCTCATGCTCGTGCCCGGCGTCTACGGGCTCGCGGACGGAGTCTGGGACGAGCAGCCCAACCTCGGCTGGCTCGCGTTCGGCGTCGCGGGGCTCGGGCTCGCGCAAGGGGTGGTCTGGATGGCGATCCAGAGCGACCCCGAAGAGCGGTTCGCCCGCTGGCGCGCCGCGCGCGAAGCGGGTCTGACCGCGACCGAGCTCGCGCGCTTCGAAGGCGAGCTGCGCGGCACTCCGTCGCTCGCGCGCATGGAGCGCGCGCTGATTCGCTGGAGCGGCATCGGGCTCGTCTTCGGCGGTGGCCTCTACGCGGGCTTGCTCGCGCTCGACGATCCGCCGACTCGGCATCGCGTGCTCGGCTACGCGGCGAGCGCGATCTACGGCGCGGTGGGGATCGTGTTGCTCGTCTACGCGAGCGTCCCCGAGCTCGGCGAGACGTCGTGGCGACGCTACGAAGCGGGCGAGCTCCCGGAGGTGCCGCGCGTGCGCACGCAGGTCGCGCCCGCCGCTGGCTGCGACCGTTGGGGCTGCTTCGCGAGCCTCGCGATCCAGGGGGCCTTCGTCGGCCGGTGAGCGCGTCGTGCGTCTCGGTCACGCTCGCTCGCGCCTCGATCGACCTCGAACTGCGTGCGATCCGCGTCGTACGCGCTCACGATCGCGCTCGTTCGCGCCTCGGCGAGTGATCGAAGCCGGACGAGCTCGACCGGCGCGCGATCGCCAGCGCGCCAAGCCGCCGTTCAGCGCGACGGGAGCCGGCGCTCCAGCTCGTCCACGAAGCGCTCCGCGCTCGACTCGTCCACGCCGGAGAGCGCGAAGCGACGCTTCGGGAGCACCGCGAGCTCGATCGCGCGCCGTGCCTTCGTGGCGGGCCAGAGCACGCCGAGCCCGAGGTCGAGCGCACCACCGACGAGCACGATCGCGCCGCCGAAGATGAGGAGGAAGGTCTCGCCGCTGCGCACGCCTTCCACGAGGAAGATGCCGCCCGCCACGAGCGCGGCGGAGAACGCGCAGGCGCCCACCAACATGGCGAGCGCGGGATGTCGTGCGCTGCGAGCGGCGGACGCGACCGCCGCGAAGGTGAACGACTCGTCGTGCTCGCGCACCACGCGCCCGAGGAGGGTCACGCGCTTCTTCAGCCGCAGCCCGCCGCCCTGGAACGAGAGCACGCCGCGCCGTCGCAACCCGAACGCGAGCCCGATGCCGCGCGCCAGCCATTGCAGCAGCGCGATGCCGAACACGAGGCGGAGCACTCCGACGAAGCCACCCGGCGGCGGTGATCGCAGCTCGCCCTCCACGCTCAGCTCGGTCGGCGCGGCCTTCTCCACCGTGTCGGCGGGGTCAGCCGCCGACTTCTCCACCGCCACGCCAGCGCGCGCGAGGGTCGCGTCGTGGAGGGTGGCGATCGCACGATCGCGCGGCGCATCGCCGAGCGCCTTCGACGCGTCTCGCACCGCCCGCCAGACCGCGTCGGCGTCCGCGACGAGCTCGCCCACGAACGCGTAGGGGGCGTACGGCGTCGAGAGCTCGAGCCAATCGGCGTGGCGCACGAAGCGCGCGAGCCGGGCCGTGTCCTTCGTGTGCGGGTCGAGCCCCCGCACCGCGAGCGCGCCCAAGATCGAGAATCCTCGCGCATCGGTCGGGCCTTCGCGCAGGAGTGCGAGCACGTCGAGGGCACCGAGCTTGCTGCTCGTCTCGTCGACGCCGTGCTCCTTCGCGCGCGCGTCCACGAACTCGCGGCCTGCGAAGAGCAGCCGCGCCTCGCCTTGCCGCGAGAGCACGTCGAGCGCGAGGGCACAGAGCGCGGGCGGCGCGTCCTTCGCGGCGGCGACGGCCTGCTTCACGTCCTTGGCGCTGAGGGTCGGTTCGCGGTCCACGGTGCCTCCGAGCGCGCGTCGAGGTCGACGGGCGCGCGAGCGGGCGCTCCTATAGCGCGTTTTTCGGACGCCGCTCGCGGTGCGCGATCTTCCCGGTGCCCGGTGATTCGCCCAAGACGCGCGTCGCCTGATACCGTCGCGCGCGGAGGGTTTCGTTCATGCAGCAACCGCCTCAGGGAGGGTTTCCGCAACCGGGAGGGTTTCCGCCGCAGGGAGGTGGGTATCCACCGGGCGGCGGCTATCCCGGCGGCCCGGGAGGCGGTTACCCCGGCGGTGGCTATCCGCCACAACAAGGCGGCCAAGCCCCGCCTTCGGGCGGCACCAACTGGGCGAAGGTCATCGGCATCGGCTGTGGCGTGCTCGTCCTGCTCTTGAGCCTCTGCGGCTTCGGCATCTTCATGTGCTTCCAGGGCGTGACCGCGTCGAAGGATCACGCGCACGCGTTCCTCGGCGAGCTCCGCACCGGCAACCACACGAGCGCCTATGCGCGGATGGATCCGAGCTACCAGGCGACCCACCCGCTCCCGACCTTCCAAGCCGCGGTCGCTGCGTTGCCCGCGCTCTCGTCGAACACCGACGCGACCTTCACGAACTTCAACGTGAGCAACGGCGTACACAGCCTCCAAGGGGTGCTCACGACCCCGAGCGGCCCGTACGACATCCAGATGACGATGCGCGAGGCGAACGGCGGCTTCTACGTCACGAGCCTCGTGGTGGGCGGGAGCCCGTTGCAGTAGCGCGTCGTCGTCTCGACCTCGGTCGCCGATCGGCCACCCACGAAAGAAGAAGCCCCCGCGTCACCCGCAGGGGCTTCGTTCGTCGACACGGACGGGGCGGATCTCGTCGCGTGGCTCGCGTCGGCGTGAGCCAACGCGTTCAGACGCGCTCGATCACCGTCGCGATGCCCATGCCGCCGCCGATGCAGAGCGTGATGAGCGCGGTCGCGAGCCCACGGCGCTCGAGCTCGTCGACCGCCGTCTGCAGCAGCACCGCGCCGGTCGCGCCGAGCGGATGCCCGAGCGCGATCGCGCCGCCGTTCACGTTCACCTTCGCGGGATCGATCCCGAGGTTGCGGATCGTCTGCAGTGGCACCGTCGCGAAGGCCTCGTTGATCTCCCAGAGATCGATGTCCTTCGCTTCCATGCCCGCCATCTTCAGCGCCTTCTGCGAGGCCGGAGTCGGCGCGGTGAGCATGATGATCGGCTCGGCGCCGATGGTGGCGACGCTGCGGATCTTCGCGCGTGGCTTCAGGCCGTGCGCCTTCACCGCGCGCTCCGACGCCAGCAACACCGCCGCCGCACCGTCGACGATGCCGCTCGAGTTGCCCGCCGTGTGCACGTGCTCGATCGCCTTCACCTTCGGGTAGCGGAGCAGCGCGAGCTGGTCGAGCGTCTCACCCTTCGGGCCGACCGGCATCGCGCCCATCTGCACGAAGCTCGCTTTGAGCTCCGCGAGACCTTCCGCGGTGGTGTCCGGTCGCGGGTACTCGTCCTTGTCGAGGAGAACCGCGCCCGTCTCCGGGTGCTTCACCGCGAAGAGCGCCTTGGAGAAGCGGTTCTCCTCGATCGCGATCGCGGCCTTCTTCTGCGACTCGAGCGCGAACGCGTCCGCGTCGGCGCGCGTGAAGCCTTCGAGGGTCGCGATCAGATCCGCGCTGATCCCCTGCGGGACCTGGAAGACCCTCTTGCGCAGGTGGAGGTTGTTGCCGTCGATGCCCCCGCCGTCGGCCCCCATCGGCACGCGCGACATGCTCTCCACGCCGCCGCCGACCACGAGGTCCTGCTGGCCGCTCATCACGCCCATCGCGGCGAAGTTCACCGCCTGCAGACCCGAGCCGCAGAAGCGGTTCAGGGTCACGCCGCTCACCGTCTCCGGCCAATCGGCGGCGAGGATCGCGTTGCGCGCGATGCACGCGCCTTGTTCTTGCGCCTGCGAGACACATCCGACGACGACGTCGTCGACCAACGCCGCGTCGAGACCGGTCTTGGCGATCAGCGCGTTGAGGGTCTGCGCGAGCAGCTCTTGCGGGTGCACGCCCGAGAGGGCGCCCTTGTCCTTCTTGCCTCGTCCGCGAGGCGTGCGGGCTGCGTCGATGATGTAGGCCGTCATGTTCGTTCCTTTCTTTCGGGGGCCTTTCCCCCGAGGAGCTGTCACGTGAGTCGGTCGGAGTGGGCGCGGCGCTACGCGCGTCGGTGACCGCGGGAAGCGGCGGAGATCGGCGCCCGTGCGTCACGAGAAACGGCTTCGACGCGCACGGACTGCGCCGCTGGGGCCGGCGCCGCTGGAGCCGATGCCGATGGAGCCGGCGACGCGAGCCGAAACGTCGAAGGCGCGAGCATCTCACCCGCGCCTCGATTCGTCTCGTGCTCAGCCGATGCCCATGATCTTCGCGATCGCGTAGCGCATGACCTCGGTCGCGCCGCCGCCGATCCGGAGCAGGCGCTGGTCGCGCCAGGCGCGCGCCACCCAGAGGTCTTCCAGATAGCCCATGCCGCCGTGGAACTGCACGCACTGGTCGAGGATCTCGCCCGTCACGTCGCCGACGTAGGCCTTGGCCATCGAGACGAGGCGCGTCGTCTCCATCGAGATCATGCCCTTCTTGACGTACTTCTCTTCGTTGTACATCTCGCAGGCCTTGTACGAGAGCGCGAGCGCGGCTTCGTACTTGATGTACAGCTCGACGAGCTTCTGCTGCCAGTAGTCGCGTTTGATGATCGGCTTTCCGAACGCGACGCGCTCCTTGCCCCAGCCGACCGATCGATCGAGCGCGAGCTTGCTCCCGGAGAGGCCCGAGGTGCAGCCCACGAGGCGCTCGCTCTGGAAGTTCTGCATCAGATACACGAAGCCCATGCCCGGTTGTCCGAGCAGATAGCGCTTCGGAATGCGCACGTCTTCGAAGAAGAGCTCCGCGGTGTCGCTCGACCAGTTGCCGGCCTTCTGGAGCTTCTTGCTGACCGAGTAGCCCTTCACGTCGGTCGGGCAGAGCAGGATCGAGATCCCCTGGTGACCACGCTCCGGATCCGTCTTGACCATCAGCGTCACGAAGTCGGCTCGCGTGCCGTTCGTGATGTAGGTCTTGCTGCCGTTGATCACCCACTCGTCGCCGACCAGGCGCGCGGTGGTGCGAAGGCCCGCCACGTCGCTGCCCGCGCCGGGCTCGCTCACGCCGAGCGCGACGATCTTCTCGCCGCGCAGCGCGGGCTCGAGGAACTCCTTCTTCTGCTCCGGCGTGCCGAGGTCGGCGATGCAGGGGGTCGCCATCGAGGCCTGCACGAGCAGACCCATCGTGACGCCGGCCGCGCCGCAGCGCGCGAGCTCTTCCGAGCTCACGACGTTCATCCAGAAGTCGCCGCCCGCGCCGCCGACGTCCTCCGAGTAGTGGGCACCCAGGATGCCGAGCTCACCCGCGCGCTTGAACACCCAGTTGGGAAAGAGCTCGTCGCGCTCCCATTCGTCGACGTGCGGCGCCAGCTCCTTCTCCGCGAAGTCGCGCACGATCTTTCGAAACGCTTGATGGTCCTCGGTGAACGGGCTGCCCATGACGCTCTTCCTCCAA
>JALOQC010000021.1 GCA_025453555.1 Myxococcota bacterium
CGCAACCCCGCGAGCGCGCTGCGCACGCCGATCCTGCTCGTTCCGCCGCTGATGGTGACGAGCGAGGTCTACGACATCGCGCCCGAGATCAGCGCGGTGTCGGCGTTGCTCCGCGCAGGCGTCGACGTCTGGCTCTGCGACTTCGGATCGCCGGAGACCGAAGAGGGCGGCATGTCGCGCACCCTCGACGATCACGTGCGCGCCGTCGATCGCGCGATCGATCTCGTTGCCGATGCGACCGCGAGCGACGTCTGCCTCGCTGGTTACTCGCAGGGCGGGATGTTCTGTTACCAAGCCGCCGCGTACCGACGCTCCGCGCGCATCTCGTCCGTCGTGACCTTCGGCAGCCCGGTCGACATCCACCGCAACTTGCCGGCGGTCGGCGAAGGCACGGCCGAGCAGCTCATCCGCATGGCGGAGCTCGCGATCAAGCGGCCGCTCGGGAAGATGGACGGCCTGCCCGGGGTGCTCACGAGCACCGGCTTCAAGGTGCTCTCGCTCCGCAAGGAGCTCGGCCAAGTCGTCGACTTCGTCAGCAAGCTCCACGATCGCCAGGCGCTCGAGAAACGCGAGAGCCGTCGTCGCTTCCTCGGCGGTGAGGGCTTCGTCGCGTGGCCCGGGCCGGCGCTGCGCACGTTCATCGACGAATTCATCGTCCACAACCGCATGATCAGTGGCGGTTTCGTCATCGACGGCAAGAGCGTCTCCCTCGCGGACATCAACTGTCCGGTGCTCTACTTCGTCGGGCTCAAAGACGACATCGCCCGCGCGCCCTCGGTGCAGGCGATCCAACGCGCGATCCCGGACGGCGAGCTCTACGAGGTCGCGATGCGCGCGGGCCACTTCGGGCTCGTGGTCGGCAGCAAGGCGCTCACCGAGACCTGGCCGACCGTGATCGACTGGATGCGCTGGCGCGAGGGCGTCGGCACCAAGCCGATCCGCCTGCAGAAGCATCAGCCGATCCCGATGGAGGATCCCGAGGTCAGCGACTTCGACGAGATCGATCTCGATCTGCGTCTCTTCGTGGACGCGATCGGCGACACGCTCGGCGCGCTCTGGAACCGCATCGGACAGCTCACGGACGACGCGGGCGACGTGGTGAAGAGCTTGAAGTACCAGCTCCCGCGCGTCGGGCAGCTCGAGCGTCTGGAAGCGAGCACGCGCATCAGCCTCGGCGGCACCCTCGCGGCGCAATCCGCCGAGCAGGCGGAGCGCACGTTCTTCCTCTGGCGCGGCCGCGCCTTCACCTACGCGGAGGCCGATCGTCGCGTCGACGCGGTGAGCCGCGGGCTCTCGTCGCTCGGCGTGCGCGCGGGCGACCACGTCGGCGTGCTGATGGGCGCGCGCCCGAGCTACCTCTCGATGGTCGCCTCGCTGAGCCGCCTCGGCGCGGTCGCGGTGCTGTTGCCGCCGAGCGCGAGCGACGACGTGCTGCGCGAGGCGATGAAGCTCGCGGACGTGAAGCACCTCGCGACCGATCCCGAGCACGCGGCGCGCGCGCGACGCGTGGGCAGCGGCGAGGTCTGGGTGCTCGGCGGCGGCGGCCCCTCGCGCGCGCTCGGCGTGGCCGGCGTGGTCGACATGGAGGCGATCGATCCGACGACCGTCACGATGCCGCCCGGCTTCGAGCCGAACCCGGGACGCGCGCGCGATCTCGCGCTCGTGCTCTTCGGCTTCGGTAAGGATGGCGAGCTTCGTGCGGTGCGCATCACGAACGGACGCTGGGCCGTCTCCGCGCTCGGCGTCGCGGCCGCCTGCACGCTCACGCCCGACGACACCGTCTACGCCGCCCTGCCCTTCCATCACCCGGCCGGCATGCTCGTCACGGTCGGCGGAACCCTCGTCGGCGGCGCGCGCTTCGCGCTGGCCGACGCGATCGAAGGCGGCGGATTCCCCAAGCGCCTCGACGAAGATCCGAACGCGTTCTGGACCGAGGTGCGGCGCTACGGCGCGACCGTGGTGTTCTACGCGGGCGAGATGTGCCGCGCGCTCGTGAACGCGCCCTTCCGCCCGGCGGACAAGACGAACCCGGTGCGGCTCTTCGCGGGCAGCGGCATGCGACCGCGCGTGTGGCGCGATCTGACCGAACGCTTCGACGTGGGCGTGCTCGAGTTCTACGCGAGCTCCGAGGTGAGCGCGGTCCTCGCGAACGCGGACGGCGCGAAGGTCGGCGCGCTCGGGCGACCGCTGCCGGGCAGCGTCGAGATGGCGCTCGCGCGATACGACTTCGCGTCGAGGAGCTTCGTGCGCGACGAGCGCGGCGACGTCGCGCGCTGCGAGTCGAACGAGCCGGGCGTGCTCCTCGCGCGCCTCGACGAGTCGCACCCCGCGTACTCCGAGACCGACGATCCGCGCGTGCTCACGCGCGTGTTCGCCCCGAACGATCGCTGGTGGGTCACGGGCGACGTGCTGCGGCGCGACGACGACGGAGACCATTGGTACCTCGGACGCACCACCGACGTCGTGGTGCGCGGCGGCAAGCTGCTCTTCCCGCGCCGCATCGAGGACGCGCTCGACACGATCGAAGGCGTGGGCCTCGCGGTCGTCTTTCCGGTCGCGCAGGAGAGCGAGCGACGTCTCGTCGCGTGCCTCGTTCCACGCACGGGCGCGACGATCTCCGCGAACGACGTCGAGCGCGCGCTCGCGAAGCTCACCCCGCTCGAGCGCCCGGACGCGGTCGCGGTGGTCGACGCGAACGCGATCCCGATGAACGAAGGCTTCCGTCCGCTCAAGGTCGAGCTCGCACGACGCTGGAACGGCGCGCTGCGCCCGACCTTCGTGCGCCGAGGCGATGCGTACGTGAAGGCTTGAGCGGACGCGGCATCAAACGCCGCCGGCCGTCTCGAGGAGCGTCCGGACCACGTCGCGCAGGATCGACGCGGGGGTCGGCTTTCCACACACGGCCACAGCGCCCATCGCGCGGAGCTCGGCGTCGGAGTGGTCGCCGTAGCCCGTGAGAAACACGAAGGGCATCGCCGCACCGAGCGCGCGGAGCTCCTTCAGCAGCGTCGGGCCGTCCATGTTCGGCATGCGCACGTCGCAGAGCACGAGGTCGATGGGCGGTTCGTCGCGAACCCGCGCCAGCGCTTCGAGCCCGTCGTGCGCGCCGATCCCCTCACACCCGATGCGAGCGAGCGTACGGATGAGCGCGGAGACCAGCAGTGGCTCGTCGTCCACGACCAAGACTCGTGGAGGTCGAGTCATCCCTCCTCCACGGGTCCTACCGCGACTGCCGTCTCCGCGATGGGCTTCTCAGCGATCGGGAGCTCGACTTCGAACGTCGTCGGACGCTCCGTGGGGAACCGGAGCACACCGCGCCCACGCTCGACGAGATGGCGAACCAACGCGAGCCCGAGCCCGTTGCCCTTTCCGGGCGGCCTCGTGGTGAAGAACGGCGTACCGAGCCGCGCACGGTCACGCTCGGCGATCCCCGGGCCCCCGTCGATGCAACGAAAGACCACGACGTCTTCGCGTGCTTCGGCTTCGACCCGGACCCATCGGTCTCCGGTTGCGGCCGCTTGGATCGCGTTGTCGAGGAGGTTCGTGAGGATGTGGAGGACCTCTGCCGGGCGGCCGCTCGCGACGGCTCGGTGGGGATCGTGAAAGGAGAGCGCGATTCCCTGACTCTCGCAGCGCGCTCGGCACAGGGCGTCCGCGTGGAGGAACAACGCCGACACGGACACGGGCTCT
Organism: Myxococcota bacterium; assembly: GCA_025453555.1. Taxonomy (GTDB): domain Bacteria; phylum Myxococcota_A; class Polyangia; order Polyangiales; family Houyiibacteriaceae; genus JACKEH01. Next base: position 3,691 of record JALOQC010000021.1, read on the forward strand.
TCCGGATCCTTCGAGGAGTCGCGCGCGAGGGTTCGGAGCGCGTTCGCGATGGCCGCCGCGCGCGCCGTGGTGGTCGCGATCACGTGCGACGAGCGGCGCAACGCGGCCAGTGTCTCAGGATCCGCATGCAGCTCCGCGAGCGCGGCCTGGAGGAGCTCCGCTTCGAGTGAGACGATCTGAAGCGGCGTGTTGATCTCGTGGGCGACCCCACCAGCGAAGAGCGCCAAGGCCGCGAGCTTGGCGCGCGCTTCTTCTTCGCGCGCGCGCCGCGCGAGGACGGTCGGACTCACGTCGTCGAAGCCGATGACGATCCCCGCGACGTCGTCGCCGGTTCGCCAGGGTCGAACGGACCAGCGATACCATCGGGAGCTGCCGTCGCTCTGGACGACCGCGTCTTCGTCACCTTCGAGCACTTCCCCTTCGAGCGCGCGTCGATGGACGACTCGCCATCGCTCGTGCATCTGCGGTTCGAGCTCATAGAACCCGCGCCCTCGGTAGTCGGGCGGGCACCCTCGAGAGCGGAGCCACTGGGCGCTCGCCGCGAGGTACCGAACGCTGCGGTCGAAGAGCGCCACCGCGGTCGGCAGATGCTCGATCATCCCCACCAACTCTCGCTGGTGACTCTGCAGCTTGAGCCGCGCCCGCTCCGACTCGGTGATGTCGAGGTGTGTGCCCGTGAAGCGAATCGGTTTGCCGCTCTCATCCCACCCGGAGATGCGACCGCGATCGAGGATGTAGCGCCATTCCCCATCGGCATGGAGCATCCGATGCACGTTCTCGTAGTGGGGCGCGTCGCCCCGAAGGTGAGCCTGGATGTCGCGATAGCACCCGTCGACGTCGTCGGGATGAACGCGGTCCGACCACGTCTGCAGGACCATCGGAGTCGACGCGTGGGCCAAGCCGAGCATCTCGCACCAGCGACGATCGAACTGCACGCTGTCGTCGCGCAGATCCCAGTCCCAGATCCCGAGCGCCGCGCCGTCGAGCGCGAGACTCAATCGATCCAAGAGCTGCTCGTGGGTGAGATTGTCGAGAAACTCTCGCGTCTTGCTCACACTCGACCCCCGATCTCCATCGGGCGAATCTACCACGGGAGTCAGTCGATTCTCTGCGCGGCCGGGAAACCCCGACGCGGGCGAGCTCAGGTCCCCGGCGCCCAGCGGATCCCCGGCGGGCCTTCGATCCCCCGCTCGCGGCGGAGGAAACCCACGAAGGGATTCGTCTTCAGCTCGCGCTCGAGCGTGGTGACCGGGCCGTGGCCGCTGTGGACGCGCAGGTGCCCCGGGAGCTCGAACAAACGGCGAAGGCTCTCGACCATCAGCTTCGGATCGCTGAGGGGGAAGTCGGTGCGGCCGATGCTGCCGCTGAAGATCGTGTCGCCCACGAGGATGTCGTGGTCGTCGTAGTAGCAACCTTGGCCGGGCGTGTGTCCGGGGGTGGAGAGGAAGCGGAGGGTCGTCTCGCCGAGCGGGATCTCCGCGCCGTCCTCGATCCAATGATCGACACGGCCCTGCGGGCGATCGAGGTGCGGCATGCCGAACATCGAGCCTTGCATCGGCAGGGTGTCGTAGAGCGGCTTGTCCTTGGTCGGGCAGTACGTCGGCGCGTCGTAACGCTTCTGCAGCAACGAGAGCGCGCCCGCGTGATCGATGTGGGTGTGCGTCAGCAAGATCATCCGCAGATCGAGCGCGCCGTGCTCACGCTCGAACTGCTCGAGGCGCCGCACGAGCTCGTCGTTCTCGCCGGTGTCGAGGATCGCGGACTGGCCCGTCGCTTCGTCGGTGAGCAGGTAAGTGTTCACCTGGAACATGCCGACGGTGAAGGAGCGGATCTTCATGATCGCGATCGCTGCTCCGAGCGGGCGGTGGGGTCAAGCGGACGAGGGGTCGATGCTCGAGTGACTCGTTGGACGTGAACGTCGCCGATCACGACCACGTCCACGTCCACGACGTCGACGACCGCGGTGGGCCTCTCGGCGACCCTGGCTCAGCGCGGCTCCAGCTCGACCTCGAAGGTCCAGGGCCAGAGCTTGCCGGTGATCACGAAGCGGCGACGCTCGGGGATCCACGCGATGCCGTTGAGCACGTCGGTGCGACGCCGCTCTTGCGGCGTGAGCAGGCCGCTCGCGTCGACCGTCGCTTCGACCACGCCAGTCGCCGGATCGATCCGCACGATCTCGTCGCGCTGCCAGACGTTCGCCCACACCTTGCCGTCGACGCACTCGAGCTCGTTCAGGTAGCGCAGCGGACGACCGACCTTCGTCACGCGCACCGTGCGGCGGATCGCGAAGGTCTCGGGGTCGCGGAAGAACAGGCGGTCGCTTCCGTCGCTCATCACGAGGTCGGTGCCGTTCCAGCAGAGACCCCAGCCCTCCCCTTCGTAGCTGTGCTCGGCGACCTTCTCGAAGCTGCGGCGGTCGTAGACGAAGGCCTTGCCGTCCTGCCACGTGATCTGGAAGAGCCGATCGCCGACCAGCGCGAGGCCCTCTGCGAAGTAGCGTTCGTCGAGATCGATCCGCTGCCGCACCTCGCCGGTCCCGAGGTCGACGCGGCGCACGGTGGACTCGCCTTCGAGGCCGGTGCTCTCGTAGAGCTCGCCCTCGTGCCAGAGCAGCCCCTGCGTGAAGGCGTCCGTGTCGTGCGGACGTCGCTCCACCACCCGAACGCGCAGGGCCTCGGGGATCTCGACCGAACCGCGCGGAGCCACGGGCGTCACCTCCGTCGTGTCGTCGTTCGTCACGGGGCTCGCGGTGCCTTCGGTGCTGCGCTCGCGCCGCGCGGGCCCCCCCTGCGCGACCACCACCGCAGCGATCACACCGAAGAGCACGAGCGCGCCGCCGTACAGCCACTTCGCTCCACCGCCGCCGTTCGTGCTCCGGCTCGCACCTCGCGACGCCGCCTTCGCGCGCGGGGACTCGGCGCCGGTGGAGCGCACGTCGCTCTTCTTCGGATCTCTCTTCGTGTCCTTCTTCGAGTCCACGCGTTTCTTGCGAGCCGCCACGCCGCGGAACCTACTTTCGAACCGCCCCGCCGTCGACGCGGACGCGATCGGACTCCTGCGGAGTGACCACGACGACGACGTGGGCACGCTCAGCCTTTCACCGACCGTACGGCTCGAAGCGCTCTTCGCTCGCGCGGCCCGCGTTGAGCGCGCCGAGCTCCGCCTCAGTGAACGCGTTCTCGCTGCCTTCGGGCCAGCGCTCGCGTACGAACGCGATCAGCGTGTCGCGCGCACGGCGTCCGACCTCGTCCTCCTCGAAGTCGTCCCAAGTCGCGAAGACCTCGCGGTGACGCGCCGACAGCGGTCGCGAGTCGTCCCGCATGAGCGCGTCGAGGCGGCCGCGAAGACGAAGGAGCTGCCGACGGTGCTGTTCTTCCGCGTGGCGACGCGCGAGCCGATCGCGCACCTCCTCGGTCTGCTCGAGGAACCACGCGCGGTCGGCGTAGTACGGGTCGTTGCCGTGGCGACGCTCGAGCGCCTCGGTGATGTCGAAACGAAAACGGACGTCGACCGTCGAGCCGGGTGGCAGAGCGCCGGGCGCCGGGCGGAAGTCGGCGTAGGCCGCGGGATCCGCCTCCGGGCCGAGGCCGCCGAAGCGAAATCCCGGTAGGTCGCTGAAGGAGACCGAGCCGTCCGGTTCGATGCGCGCGGTGAAGCCGGTGCCCTCCCAGCGATACCCACCGTCGGAGGTCCGCCGCAGCGAAGGCGGCGGTCGCTCCGACAGATGCGGCGCGCGCGCGGCCTCGCGCAGCGCGGCGTCGATCTCCGCCTCCATCGCACGCTCCACGTCCGCGCTCGTCGGCAGCCCCGACACGCCGCTCGTGACGTCGCCGCGTGCGACGGCTGAAGGGACCACGTTCCACGGCGCGATGGGCACCGTGCGCGTGGTCCCCGGGCTCGACTCCGCCGCGCTCGGCGCTCCCTCGACCACGCCGGGCGAGCTCGTCGGGCTCGCGACCCTTGCGCCGAGCTCCGATGCGCCGAGCTCCGACGCGCTCGGATCGATCGACGGGGAATCCCCGCGCGGGCCGAGCGAAGCGCGCACCGTCGACGCGAGCCGCGCGCTCGGGCGCTCCATCTCGGGCGCGGGGTCCGGCAACGGCGGCGTGCTCGACGTCGCGTCGATCGGTCGCGCCTCGTGGTCCGCGACGTCGTCCGCGATCACGATCGCGAGCTCGACGTCATCGTCCCACGCGCTCCAGCCGAGGCCGGGTCCGGGCGCAGGCGTGGGCACCGTCCACGCGATCACCGCGTGTCCCCCCACCGAGAACGCGACGGCCACGGTCGCAGCGCGCACCCGTTCGGAACGCGCGAGCCACCGTTCCATTCCGCGCGTCTGCACACCTCACGGTCGCACGTCGCCGCGCGAACGTCGCGTGGCCCATCCAACCCCGTGCGCTGCGCGGAGCGTCCAACAGGACAGCCCCGGCAACCGACCATCCCGCGGGCTCAGCTCCGAGGGCAGTCTCGCCATCGAGTCTCGCCATCGAGTCTCGCCATCGAGTCTCGCCATCGAGTCTCGCCATCGACGAGTCTCTCCGTCGACGAGTCACGCCATCGACGGCATCACTCCTCTTCGACCGGAGGATCCGCGAAGCGCAGAAAGCTCGGGGCGACGCCCACCACCGGCGCGCGGAACGGCTCGCGGTTGGTGCCGCGCGCGTCGATCGTGAAGTGCAGCAGCGTGGTTCCGTCCGGCAGCAGGAACGGCGCGGGTGCCCCCGAGCTCTCCTCACCGCCGTAGACCGGCGCAGCGAGGCGCTCGAAGTCGCGCGCGTCGAGGCTCGCCGCCATCGTGGCCGCGAAGGTCCCGTCATCGCGCCACACCTCGAAGTAGAGCCGCAGGATCCGATCGTGCGCGACCGTGCTGGCCCACACCGCGCCCGGACGGTGGAAGCTCACTTCGCTCGGCGCCTCCGGATCTTCCGAGGGCGGCGCGTCCAGCAGGAGCGCCTCGATCTCGACCGTGAACGCGAGCCCGTCGCTCGACGTCGCGAGCCCGATCGCGCCGTCGCGCTCGAAGTACAACAGGAAGCCTTCGTCGCTGGCGACCACGCTCGGGCCCGCGGCATTCTCGAGCACGGGGCCGTCGCCGACGCGCGTGAACGTTCCGTCGAGCGAGGGCGCCTCCGCGACACCGATGCCGCCCTCCGCCGCGTAGTAGAGCCGCGCGCGTCCGTCCGGCAGCGCGATCACCCACGGATCGAAGACCGCGTCGCCTTCCCAGGCTTCGTTCGCTTCGAGCACCACCGAGCCTGTGCCGAAGCCGTGGAAGCCTTCGCGAATCGCAGCGCGTTCGATGCGGCGCGGCTCGAAGCGCGCCCAATCGACCTCCGTGGGCAAGAGCCCCGACGTGCGCGCGGGCGGCTCCGCGAGCAACTGCGACTCGACGGAGAAGTAGAAGTCGCCGGCGCGCATGCCGCCGCCGCTCGCGCCCGTCGTCTCTTGCACGCGCCCGACCGGCTCCGCCGTGATGCCCGTTTCGGTGGAGTCGAGCGGACGGAACGGTCCGACGCCGCTCGTCTGCACCGGATCGGGGAACGCCGTCTCGGCGCCGAGGCTCGCGCAGCCGAGGAGTGACGCGAGGAGGACGACACGCATCGGCGTGACCGCCGCGCGGCGCGAGGTCGGTCGACGTTCCACCGGTTCGATCCCCGGACGACGCGAGAGCTTCGAAGCGCTCATCGGAACGCGACCTCCAGTTGAAGCCCGAGCCCGAGCAGGTCGCCGCCGGCGGTGTAGTCGCCGACCGCGTCGACGAGCGAGTCCTTCACGTGCGTGCGCTCCACGATGCGTGACCAGAGGAGATAACCGTTGATCTGCAGATGACCCGGCAGCGTCGGCTCGAGGTCGGTGAGCCGCAGACCGAAGCCGATCGACGTCGTGTGCTCGTCACCGTCCACGAAGTTCGCGACGCCGCGCTGCACGGGGAACGGCGAGTTCTCGTAGTAGTAGCCGACGCGCAGATCGAGCTCGACCGCGTTCGTGCGCACCGCCGTGTACTCGACGCCGATGCGGGGCACGAAGGTGTCGTGCAATCCGAGCGGGATCGCGCTGCGACCACCGATGTTGCCCGGCACCTCGACGATCGGCGGATCGAGGCCGAGCACGATCTCTTCCGTCGGGATCAGCGAAGGATGCGCGGACCAATCGTACCAGGTGACCTCGAGACCGATGCGCAGATCCGGGATCGGGCGAAACGCGAAGCTGAGCGAGGCCTGCTGCGGGCCGAAGAGGCTCGTGCTGAAGGTGTCGAGCAAGAACTCGAGCGTCGCGATGCGCATCACGCGCACGTCCGCGAGCGCGACGATGCGGTTCGCGAGAGTGTACTCGCCGCGGTACGAGAGACCGAACGAGAGCCAGTCCGTCGCTTCGATCTGAAAGCCCGCCGCGGGATATCGGATCGAGGTGAGGTCGCCCTTGAACTGGTGCTCGAGCCGCGAGTTCGCTTCCGGATCGTCGAGCGCGAGGTCGCCGCGGATGTCGAGCGTGAGCTCGCTCGGCGCCTGGAACGCGATGCCCGCGCCGATCGTGAGCCACTCCACCGGACGAATCGCGAGGTTCGCGGCGAGGAAGATGCGCTGCGAGCGCGTGTCGTACATCTCCCAGCGCGGGCGCGTGACGATGGTGGAGCGCGTGCGCGCGAGGCGCTGATCCGGGAGCATCAAGCCGAGACCGAACGCGGTGATGACGTTGCCGACCTTCACCGGCGCGACCATGCCGACCTCGAGGGTGCCGAAGCGCTCGACGCTGGAGCGCTCGCCGTCGATCTCGAGGAAGGGGTGCAGGTCGACGTAGCCCACCGAGAGCTGGATGCCCTCGGAGGCCGCGAGACCCGCGGGGTTGTGGTAGCTCGCCGACGAGTCCGAGACGTCCGCGGTGACCGCGCCGCCGAGCGCGCGGGCGCGGGCGCCGAAGCCGTAGGTGTCGGGCGGGGTCGCGTGCGCGAGCGAGGGCGCGAGCAGGAGCGTCGCGAGCGCGGCGAGCGAAGCGGACGCGCGGATCGATCCAGGCAGCGTCCGAGACGAAGCGGTGGGATGCGTGTTCTTCGTCATCGCGCTCACCACTCGAAGGTGAGGCCCCAGCCGGCGACGCCGACGAAGCCGGAGGTGACCATGTTCGTCGCGCCGTCCTCACCCGCGGCGTTCGCGACGCGCGGGATGTCGTGGGTGCGATCCTGCAGCAGGTGGAGCTGCGCGAAGATGTCGATTTGAAGCGCCGCGCCTCCGCTGGTTTCCCAAATGATCGTGCTGCCGAGGCTGAGGATGTGGCGGTGGTTGTCGAGGTAGCGTCGAGCGCGCAGCTCGGTCTCACCGCTCAGGCGCACGATCGGATCGCCGTTCGAGTCGCGGAGGGGCGCCATGCGCGCGGTGGGCGCCGGCGTGGGCTCGAACGCGTAGCCGCCGCGGAGCTGCGCGGTCGTGCGACGACGCGTGCCCTCCCACTCGACGCCGAGGCGCGGCGTGATGGTGTCGCGAAAGGCCGGTGCGGGCGGGAGATTCGAGCTGCTCGTCGTCTTGCCGACCACGCCCTCGAAGGCCGACCAGCGCCGCCACTGCGCTTGGAGCGCGATCGTCCAGGCGTCGGTCGGGCGGTAGACGCCTTCGAGCGCGAGCGAATGCGGATCGTACTGCGGCGTCGCGGTGATCGTGATGATCGGCAGCTCGAGATCGCCGGGCAGCAGGTTCTCCGCGCGGATCGCGAGGTTGATGTCCGACTGCACCTCCGAGCGATACGCGAGACCGATCGCCCAACGCTCCGACTCGTACTGCACGCCCGCGCTCGGGAAGAAGCCCGCGAGGAGCTGGGTCTCGGTCTGGGAGAAGAACTGGTTCGCCGCGTCGAGTCCGACGAGCAGACGACCTCCGATGTTCGCGAGCGCCGCCACGCCGAGACCGATGCGAAGACCCGGGAGCAGCCGATGCAGGCTGATGCCGAGGCCGAGCATCACGTGTACGGACTGCGTGCGCGCGAGGAGCACGAAGTTCGGCACCTCGGGGAAGATGATGTCGGTGCGGAGCACGGTCGCGGTCGGCGTGTAGAAGCCCGCGCCGAGCACGAAGGTGTCTTCGAGCACGCCGCCGAAGGGCACGCCGATGTGGAAGCCGAGGGTGGTGCCTTGGTAGCCGTCGAGCGGCCAACGCTCGCCGTCGATCTCGAGCTGGAAGCCTCCTCCCTGCATGCCGAGCGTGAAGCCGCTGCGAGTCTGGCCGGCGAGACCGGCGGGGTTGTGGAAGGTGGCCTCGTAGCTCGTGGCGAAGGCGACGCCGGTGTTCGCCATGCCCTGCGTGCGCGGCCCGTAGCCGAAGACGTCGGGCGGCGAAGCCAGCGCGCTCGCGGGGAGCAGGAGGCCGCCGAACAAGATCAGGATCAGACGGCGCATCGGAGCGCCGCGACGGTAACACGATGGAAACGAACGCCGTTCCGAGATCCGACGCGCGCGCCGGACGAAAGGTCGTCGCGACGCGCTGCGTCGAAGACGAGCCGTGGGGGCGAGCGCCGACGTCCGACGACGAACCTCGCAGCCCTGCAGCCGCAGGGTCAGAGGTCGCCGTCAGCGCGCGCGTGCCGTCGCGCCTCGGGCCGAACGCGACCGCCAACGTTCCCGCAGCGCGTCGCGCGCGAAGACCGCGCCCCAGCTCAGCGCGATCAAGAACGGGAGCGCGATCGTGGCGCGGCCCATGTCGCAGCCTCCGAGCAGCGGGCCCGCGAGGCGCCCATAGCAAAACGGGATGTGCACCACGTACGCGACGAGGCTGCCTTGGCCGAGCCTCACCACCGCGCCGCGCAGGCGATCCGGCAAGACGAGCGAGAGCGCTGCACCGACCGCGAGCAGCAGCAGCCCGCGCCCCGCGAGGTCGAGCACGTTCGGTATCACCGCCACGTGCGCGCGCGAGAGCGGACCGCCGATCGCCTCGACGAGCCACGACGTCGATCGCGCGCCGAGAAACGCGAGCGCGAGCCCGAGCCCCGCGAGCGCGAGGAGCGCCGGACCCGACGCGCCGGCACGACGCGCGATCGGCGAGTCGGCGCGGAAGCGTGGGAGCACGTGCATCGCGAGCGCGCCGACCGCGAGCCACGAGAAGAGCGGCACGAAGGGCATCGCGGAGAAACGCGGCACGTCGACGAACGGCGCGGCCAGCGGCGCGAGCGCGAGCGGCACGTCGGCGCCGAGGCGCGAGAGCCACGGGCACGCGAGCGTCACGGCGATCGCGAGCAGCGTCGCGCGCGTGGCGTAACGCGCGGACGAGACCTCGCGCTTCGTGGGCAATCCGAGCCACGCGCTCGTCGCGAGCGAGAGGCCGATCACGTGCAGCACGTCCGCGCGCAGCCAGGTGTGCAGCCCCGCCGCGCCGTCGATCAGCGCGTAGACGGCGTTGACCGCGTAGCCGATCCCCACGAGCTGCGCGCCTCGCTTCATCAGCGCGTTGCGCACGTCGAGCGCGTGCTCGCGCTTCTTCGCCGCGCTCTGGAGACGCAGCATCACCGCCGCGCCCGCAAGCACGAGGAAGGCCGGCAGCGGCAAGGTGCCGAGCACCCGCGTGAACGCGTAGACGGTGTCGTGATGCTCGGGCGCGACCCAGCCGTGGTAGGCGTGGCCTTGGATCATCACGAGGCTCGCGAGACCCCGCGCGACGTCGACACCTTCGACGCGCGAGGAGCCTGCGGCGCGCGGGGGGCCGCTCGACGTTCCGCTCGCGCTCGCGACCGACGCGGCGGCGCTCATCGGCGACGCTCGCCGTGCTCGCCGTCGACGCCGCCGACGTCGTCGTTCACGTTCACGTTCACGTTCACGTTCACGTTCACGTTCACGTTCACGTTCACGTTCACGTCGACGCTCACGCCTTCGGCTCGCTCAGAACGTCTGCGGCTGGGTCTCGGCGGGCTTCTTCGGCGGGAGCGCGTCGGTGTCCGGCGCGTCGAGGTGCATCCACTTCGTGAGCAGCGGCGCCATCGCGAAGCAGAGCACCGCCGCGCCGAGCGCGACGTAGCCGATCTGCTCGAACACCGTGAGGTAGTTCGCGAGGTTGTCGTAGCTCGTGAGCAGCTCCGGGCTGCGCGTGCCGACCGCGTCGAGGAGCCCCGTCTCCACCGCGAGGGTGCCCGCCGCCGCGCCGGTCTCGGGCGGCGAGGTGAGCAGCGCGATCAGACCCGCGAGGTGGTGCGCCATCGCGGAGCTGAGGAACCAACCGCCCATGACCATCGCGGTGATCTTGTGGGGCGAGAGCTTGGTCACCATCGAGAGCCCGATCGGCGAGAGGCAGAGCTCACCCGTCGTGTGCAGCAGGTAGCCGCCGATGAGGAAGAGGAGCGGCACCACCGCGGCGGCCTGCGTGAGCTCGGTGCCGTTCTCGCCCGCGATCGTGATCTCTCCGTCGACCGCGAAGCCGGCGCTCCACGCGAGCACCAGGAAGCCGACCCCGAGCTGCGCGATGCCGAGCGCGAACTTCACCGGGATCGAGGGCTCCTTGTGGCGGCGAGCGAGGCCGACCCAGAGCGCGGAGAACACCGGCGCGAGCAGGAGGATGAACGCGGGGTTCACGCTCTGGAACACCGACGCAGGCAGGCCGTGGCGCTCGACGTTGGTGTCGGTGAAGAGCGTGAGCGAGGAGCCAGCCTGCTCGAAGAAGGCCCAGAAGAGCGTGCTGAAGAAGAGCAGGATGAGCACGACGAAGAGGCGCTCGCGCACGATCTTGGTGTCGCGGATCGCGGCCACGAAGATGATGCCCACGACGAGCAGCGAGAACGGCGTGAGCACGTAGCTCATGAGCTCGAAGTAACGGACGAGGAGCGCGAAGCCGGCCACGCTCGCGAACGCGCCCGCGTAGGTCCAGTTCTCGATCGAGAGGCCCGCGAGCTTCTGGTGCAGCTTGTCGTTCGGGGGATCGCCGTTCTCGCCGAGCTGCTTGTTGCCGAAGCCGAAGACCACGAGGCCCGCGAGCATGCCGATGCCGGCGAGGCCGAAGCCGTACGACCAGCCGTACGTCTCGCCGAGGTAACCGCAGAGCAGCGGCGCGACGCCCGCGCCGAGGTTGATGCCCATGTAGAAGATCGTGAACGCGCCGTCGCGGCGGGGATCGTTGCGGTCCGGGTAGAGGCCGCCGACGATCGACGAGATGTTCGGCTTGAAGAAGCCGTTGCCGACGATGAGGAACGCGAGCGCGACGTAGAGGAAGAACTCGGTCTCGATGGCCATCACGAAGTGGCCGAGCGCCATGAGCACCGAGCCGAGCATGACCGCGCGCTTGTAGCCGAGGAGGCGGTCCGCGAGGATCCCACCCACGAAGGGCGTCGCGTACACGAGCGCGCCGTAGGCGGCGTAGATGCCCTTGGCCTTCGCGTCCGAGTCGGTCGCGCTCATCTCGGCGAAGAGCTGCCGGACGAGGTAGAGCGTGAGGAGCGCGCGCATCCCGTAGAAGGAGAAGCGCTCCCACATCTCCGCGAAGAAGAGCATGTAGAGCGCGCGCGGCTGCTTGAGCTTCGGTTCCGTCATGAATCCCCAAGGCATCGCGCCGCTGGCTGCGGCGGCGCGGAAGGGGCGAACGATTCAGAACCGCGAGGAAGCTGTCAATGCGCGCGGTCTCGGCGCGCGGACGGTGCGGGCGGCGAGACGGCAGCGTCAGAAGAGCTCGATCTCGACGACGCCGCGTTCGGGCTCGGGCTCGCGCGTGGGCGGTGCCGAGGGACGCGACGGAAGCGGGAGCGAGATCTCCAGCTGCGGTTGCGGCGCTTCCTTGCGGGCGCGCTCGCGTTCGAGGATGTCGCGGATGATGTGGGGAGGGAGCATCGGAACCTCCGGTTCGCGTCGACTTCTCGACCGAGTCGGCGGGGTCAGCCGCCGACCTCGAAAGAAGCATGACCCGTGCCGACTCTCACGAACGAATAATCCGCAACGATTTCCAAGATCGACCTGGCTGAGCGGGGTCCAGAGACCTGTAACTTTTCGGGTTTGAAAACCCCACTCCGGAAACGAATGTCGTGCTCATCCGTCGCTGCGGACGGCAGATTCGGGGCTTCGAGCGACCTCGTCCAGAGACACCACCGCGTCGATCGAGACCGACGACAGGTGACGCGCTTCGTCACCCCGCATGACACGGGTGACGCAACACGCGAATCACCCGAGTCGGGCCAGCGGCGCTCAGAACGGCTCGGGGATGCAACGGCCCGCGGCGCACACCAAGGGCGCGCAACAGTCCGCGTCGCTGCGGCAGAGGCCGCACGCGCCGTCGACACAGGCTTGGTTGCCGCAGTCGCGGCAGGTGTCGCAGCCGTCCGGGGTCGGGCACTCGCCGCCGACGTCCAGGATCGCTTCGTCGTAGTGCACGGTGAGCGGGCCGCTGGCCGCGAGGCGGCGGACGAAGACGCTGCCGAAGACCTCGAGGCTCTCGGGGGTGACGAGCTCCGCGCGCGGTGCGTAGAGGTTGGCGGCGAGGTCGCCGCCCGCGCCGAGATCGACGGTCCCCGCACCTCCGACGTAGAAGCGCACGCGGCTCGGGCGCGTGGGATCGCCGATCGTCCAGCGCGCGGTGCCGAGCACGTTGCCGGCGACGAAGAGATCGAGCTCGGCGCCGGCCTCGAGCGTCACCACGAACGCGCCGTCGAGTGCGAGGTCGGACGCGACGAAGATCGCGACGCGGCCGCGAATCACGAGCTCGAGCGCGCCGCCCGCGACGCGATCGAAGTAGTAGCGCCCGCAGTCGAGCTCCACGCGGCGGTCGTCGCCTTCGCCGAGCGACTCGGGCGTGAGCCCCGCGCGCGCGTCGTCGTTGTCGTCGCGGTACTCCTCCACCACCGCGCCCACGTCGAGCAGGCGTGACACGTCGCAGTCGCACGGCGCATCGACCACGACCGGCTCGCGCACCACCCCGCCCACGTCCTCGCTCGCCCGCACGTCGTAGGGCGCGCCCGTCGGGAGGTGCACCACCCCGTCGACGCGGAGTCGATCGACGCTCACGCCCGCGCCCGTGAAGAGGTCCTTGTCGATGCCGAACGCGGCCGAGCCGGAGAGCATCCCGCCCGCCCGCACGCTGCCGCCGACGTCGATCGGAAGTCCCGCGCCGTCGACGTCGGACTCCGCGATCACGCTGCCACCGACGCTCGCGCCCGCGCTCGCCGCGAACGCGAGGTTGCTGCCGACCGACCCGCCGCGGCGACCTGGTGTCCAAGGTCCCTCGCGGCTGTCGAACGCGTCGACGGTGAGCGCGTGCGAGAGCGCGAACCCGTCGCAGGCACAGAGCGCGAAGCGAAACGTGGTCTGCGTGACGGTACCGCCGCAGCGCGGCTCGCCCGCGCCGTCGCCGACTTGGAAGAGCGGACCGCTCCCCGCGCAGAAGCCCCCGTCGACGCGGGGTGCGTCCGGCGCATCGAGCCTCGCGTCTGCGAGCGGCGCATCGATTCCGACCGAACCGTCGCGCAGCGTCGCGATCACGTCGGAGCTCGCGCACCCGAGACCGAGCAGAGCGACGACGACGACCGCGCGCACGAGCGACAGCGTAGCAGGCCGCGGCACGGCGCCTCGCGCGTTCGTCGTGCGTGAGCTCGTCGTGCGTGGGCTCGTCGTGCGTGGGCTCGTCGTGCGTGGGCTCGTCGTGCGTGGGCTCGTCGTGCGTGGGCTCGTCGTGCGTGGGCTCGTCGTGCGTGGGCTCGTCGAGCGAACGATCGACGCTTGCTCGCGGTCGGCCGCGACGTCTCTCGGGTCACTTCCGATCGCGGCGCCGAAAGTCACCTCACTGCGCCGCTTCGAGCTCCGCCAAACGCGACCGCGCGCGGCCCGCGAAGGGCGAGCTCGGATGACGCGCCAGCAGCCCACGCCAGGCCTCCGCTTCGTCGATGTCGCGACCGAGCCGAGCGAACGCGCGCGCGAGCCCGGCGCGGGCTTCGGCGTCGAGCGCACCACCGTGCGCGATCGCGGAACGGTAGAGACGCACCGCGCCGCCCGGATCCCCGAGGTGCTCGAGCCGCAGCGCGGCCGCCGCGACGCGCGCGACGTAGGCCGCGTGTGTGCTCGGGTGCGCGCTCGTCACCTCGAGGTACGTCCGCTCGGCTTCGCGGTAGCTCCCCGCGCCGCGCAGCGCGTTGGCGCGACGCAGCAGGTCGTCGGCCGTCTCCGCAACCATGGCAGGCGCGGGATCCACCCGCGGACGACGACGGCGCACGCGGCGCGGCTCGTCGCCTTCGTCGTCGATCTCGATCGCCTCGCTCGGCTCGCTCGTCGCCGAGAGCTCGGGTGCGGCCGCGTCGAGCAGCTCGATGGGTCCGATCGTCGCGACCGCGCTCGGCGCGGGCTCCGGCTGCCGCATCGCCACCACGCCGAGGCCGATCCCGAACGCCACCAGCGCGACTCCCCCGAGCCCGAAGCGCAGGAGCTTGCTCGCCGCGGGTGACGTGGTCCCACCGTTCGACGCGCTCGTCGTCGGGCCTTCGTTCGGCGAAGGAGGTCCTTCCCACGCCGCCATCACGTTGCCGACGAACGCCGCCGTTTCCGCGTCGCTCAAGCGGCGCGCGGGGCCGGGGCCATCGTCGAGCGGCGGCAACGCGCGCCGCAGGTCGTCCGCTTCGGTCATGACCCCTCCTCGAGACCGAGCGGGAAGCTACCGCTCGGCGTCCGTCGTGCTTCGAGCGTCTCGCGCAGCTTCTTGGTCGCGAGGCGCAGCCGGCTCTTCGCCGTGTCGAACGGGACCCCGAGGCTCTCCGCGAGCTCGGGCACGCTCATGCCCATCACGTGGTGGAGCACGAGCACCTCGCGCTGCTCGATCGGCAGCGTGTCGAGCAGACGCGCGATGTCGCGACGCCGCACGTACGCGTCGGTGCGCTCCGGCTCGTCGCGCACCACGTGCAGATCCGGCGCGGCCTCGCGCGTCGCTTGGCTGCGCGCGCGCTCCCGCTTCGCGAGCGAGAGCGTCTCGCGCACGGTGATGCGATCGGCCCACGCACGGAACGCACCTTCGCCGCGGTACCCGTGAAGGCCGCGCAGGATCGCGAGCAGCGCGTTCTGGGCCATGTCGTCGACGAGCGCGTCGCCGCGCACCAGGTAGCGCACGAGGTTGCGCACCCGCGGGAGCAGCCGCGTCACGAGCTGCTCGGCCGCGCGGCGGTCGCCGGAGGCCGCACGCGCGGCGAGCCCTTCGAGCTCGTCCGGGGGTGCGGAGGATGTCGCCGTCATCGCCATCGCCTCGAGAGAGAAGCGGGGCTCGAAAAACGGGTCACGGCGCCGGTGAGATTCTGGCGATCTGCTCCCGCCGGGGCGGGGGAAGCACCGGACCGGACGACGATCGCGAGCGCGACGCTCGGCTGCAACCACCAGAAACGATTGCGGATTTGGGTATTGCCCGCTTCGTCCGCGTAGCGGAGCACCGGCGCCGACGGAATCGCGTCGGCCCCGACTCCGAAGCGCAGCGCCACGTGGTCGGCGAGCGCGACGTGCCCCACGAGACGCAGCCCGAAGAGGGCGCTGGTCGTCGTCGTCGCGGGCTCGGGCGAGAGGCCGTCCACCCGTGCCTCCACCTCGCCGCGCGCGATCCGTGCGACGCCGACGCGCGCGAGCAGATCGAGGCCACCTCGGGCTCCCACGTGCAACCCGGCGCCGAGCTCCGCGAACGCCGCGTGGCGCGTGACGGTCACGCGCGTGAGGGGGTCGGTGAGCCGGGCGCCGAGGCCGACCTCCCCGCCGAGCCCGAGCACGAGGCGCGCGCGACGCAGCCCGAGACGCAGCGTGGGCCCGTGCTGCAGCGGGCTCTCGCCGTCGAGCGCCGTCCACCAACCCGCGTCCACCTCCACCGCGAGCACGGGAGCGTCGTCGACGATGGCCGCAGCCGGGTCGGTGGGCTCGTTCGGCTCCCTCGGCTCGGTGCTCGGAGGGGGCGCCACGACGCCGACCTCACCGCCGAGGCTCAACGCTTGGAGCGCACTGCGCACCGCGACCGCGACGGACTCGACGTTCGCGGAGCCTCCGAAGGGCTCGTCGTTCGGCGCCGCGAAGTCGCGCACCAAGAGGCGTCGCTCGCGCACGTCGACGAAGTGGAGCCGTAGGCCGTTGGGGAGCGCCTCGACCCAGATCACCACCCGGGCGCCGCGCGAGAGGCGTGTGGCCTCGTCGAGGTCGCGCGGGGTCGACGCGCGCGCGGTCTCGAGAGCCCACTCGAGATCCGAGGTCTGCCCGACCAGGCGCTCGTCGAGATCCGCGGGCAGCGGCGCGATCACCCGCGCGCGCTCGCGGCCCTGCGCTCCGGCGACGCCCACGCTCGCGCAGAGCAGCGCGAGGCACGCGCCGAGAGTCCGAGACGCACGACCGACCACCGACCACACCGCGGCTCAGGGTAGCGGACGACGAAGTCGAACGCGCGCCCTTCCTCGACGGGCTCATCGGGCGAGCATGAACGTCGACGCGCGAGCTCGCGACGCTCAACGCCAGGTGAGCACGGTGCCGTGGGTGATCGCGGCGAGCTCTTGCCGCACCGCTCGGATCTCCCGGCTGTTCCGGCTGCGGCGGATGATGTTGATCACCAGACGCACGATTCCGACGGTCATCGTCGCGAAGCTCGCGAGCACGACCCCGCGCATCCAGCGCACACGGCCGCAGTCGTCGTCCCAACTGCAGTCGAAGTTCGCCTCGACGAGCGCGACCGAAGAGATGCCGAGCGCGAACGCGCCGCCCGCGACCAGCGAGATCGAAAGACCGAGGCCCGGTCGCTGGCGCCGCAGCTCGGCGAGGCGCGCCTCGAGCTGAAGCGCGGTCGCGGCGACCTGCGGCGCGGGAATCTGCGGAGGAGCGATCGGCGTCGCCACGCGCGGCGGCTCCGGCACCGGCGGCGCGAGCTCGGCGTCGAGCACGCGAACCTGGGTGCCGGGCGGGAGGATGAGCACGACCGGCGCGTCGAGCGCGAGCGCGCTCTCGGATGCCGGCGTGGGCGGCTGATACGGGATCTCGGTCACGGTCGGCGACGGACCGTCGGCGTGCTCGACCACGATCACGGTGTCTCGAGCGAAGGGATCTTGCGCGCTCGCGACCGTCGCGGCTCCGAGCACACCGAGCAACACACCGAGGCTGATCTTCATGACGCTTCCCCCCACGTTCGAATCGAGCTCGCGTCTCCGAGCGGACCGCGAGCGTCGAGAGTCGTCGGAGCCACACTCGGCCCGCGTCACGCCCCTTCCAAGGATTGGGCCAACCCGATTCGATGTCGCGAAACGCTGGATTCTCGGAGAATCCGGCCGCTCGGCCGGGCCTGTGGCGCAGAAGCACACCCGAGAGTGAAAACGCGACCACGGGATGTGGCACGCGGCGGCACGTCCGTGGCGTGTGCTCTCGGGTCTCGTGCGGTATGGAGCCGCGAGCAGCGCGTCAGCCGTCGCGCGACGCGGGCACGCGCCACGCCGCCCACCCGAACCCGACGAGCCCGAGGCCGGCGAGCGCGAGACCGAACGTGTCGAAGAAGCCGAGACGGGTGGCGTCGCTCGCGCCGAGGTCTTTGACGAGCTGCACGCCCACGCTGCCGGTGTAGCCGAGCGCGTCCGCGAGCTGGATCGCGAACGCGGCGTTGCCGATCGTGCCGGTCGCGGCGACCACACGCTCGAAGAGAACGGTGTTGTAGGGCACGTAGATGAGGTAGCTGCCCAGGCCGACCGCGATCATCCACTCGAGGCCACCGATCGTGCCGCGCGCACGCAACCACGTGCAGAGCCCGACCAGCGCGGCGCCGAACGCCATCATCGCGTACGCGGTGAGCAGACCGCGCCGGTGATCGCGGACCACGTTGAGGAGCGCGAGCGCGAGCAAGACCACGAGCGCGATCGGCACCTCGGTGCGGGTGAAGACGCCCGCGTCGTCACCGAGGCCGAGCTCTTCGAGGAGCTCGACGCCGTAGTTGTCGCGGAAGTCGCGGTACGCGGTGGCGGCGACGTAGACGACGAAGAGCGGCGCGAGCGTCGCCGCGTGGTCACGCAGGAATGCACGGCGCATCGCGCGATCCATCGGAGGACGTGGGCTCCGCGCGGCGACGTCCTCCGCCCCCGGTGGCGGCAGACGATCGAGCAGCCACACGCTGAGCACGAAGGGCAGCAGAAACACCGCGCCGGTCGCGAACGGCATCCAGGTCTCGGACACGCCGTGCTCGCTCACGAGCCAGCGCCCCACGTCCTTCACCACGCCGCTCGCGACGATGAACGAGGTCGCGAGACCGGCCAGGAGCGCATCGGAGCTTCGGCGACCTTCGAGGTAGCGGACGACGAGACCCCAGACCATGCCGAGTGGCAGGCCGTTCGCGAAGATGCCGATCACACGAAGATCGGGGGGGAGGACCGCGAAGAGCAGCAGCGCGAGCTCGGAGAGCAGCACGAGGAGCACGAGCGCGCGCGCGCGGCGGTCGTCGCGCAGCGCAGGCACGATGCCGACCCCGAGGTACTTGCTCGCGGTGTACCCGAGGAGCTGCGCGATGACGTAGGCGGTCTTCGCGGCGAGGTCGGTGCCGAGGAAGGTCTCGCCTTCGAAGCTCGCCGCGGCGAAGGGCTTCCGAAAGGCGTACATCCCGAAGTAGGTCGCGAACGCCGCGACGACCGCGTACGCCGCGACCACCGTTCGAGGTGCGCGCTCGAGCCGTCGCGTGATCGCGTCCGCCAGCACGCGCGCACGGTACCGGACCGTCGGTGCTTCGCGCGCGTTCGCGGCGCGTCGCCGATGCGAGGTCGTCGCGCGGGCAGAGGGCGGGTCCACGACCGCGAAGATCGAACGCCCGCCGGAACCCGCCCCGGAGGAGTGACTCGTGGAGGGCGCGACCAACGATGTGGCGTCGCCTTGACGCACCGCGTCGAAACGCGCTTTCTTTCGCGGGCGCGCGGGGTTGCCGTCGATTGACTTCACTCCGCCGCCCACCTAATCCTCGGCGCGCCTGGGCGAACGACCCTGGCGAGCCCAAACCTTCCGAGGGCCCCGCCCTCCACGCGCCGCGATTCCTCGGCGCGCCAACGGAGCGACATCGATGAGCGCGATCGCGATGACCCTGGTGCTGCTGAGCACCCTCGCCTTCTTCTCGTGGTCCATGTTCCGACGCACCCGCCAGGTCGCGATCGGAAAGTCGGATCCGCGCTTCGAGTGGACCCCCGAGCAGATCTTCGACCGGTCGAAGAAGGTGCTCCTGGTCGCGCTCGGCCAAGAGAAGATGTGGAAGAAGAAGGGCTACCTCGCGGCCGGCTTCGCGCACATCGTCATCTTCGGCGCGTTCAACGTGCTCCTCCTCAACTCGATCCTGCTCTGGGGTCGCGGCTACGACTACGACTGGAACTTCTTCTTCGGCCTGCTCTCCACCGAACATCTCCTCGGACAGCTCTACAGCTTCGCCAAGGAGATGGCGGCCGCGGGCGCGATGACCGGCGCGCTGATCTTCTGGTACATCCGGCTCTCGAAGAAGGGCCGCGACTCGGGCGATCCGAAGGAGGTCGGTGACCGTCCGCGCATGACGCTCGGCCTCGAGCCGAACGTCATCCTCGGGATCATCTTCACGATGATGTTCGCGGACTTCTTGTACGTCGGCGGGCACGTCGCCCTCCAGGCGCAGGCCACCGGCCAAGAGATCCACTGGGCCTGGTACGAGCCCTTCGGCTCGGCGCTCGCGATGGCGTTCTCCGGCATGGGCGAGGGCACGCTCCGCGCGCTCGAGCACGCCGGCTTCTGGTGGCACGCGGCGTGGGTGCTCCTGTTCCTGAACATCCTCCCGTACACGAAGCACTTCCACATCCTCTCCGTGATGCCGAACGTCTTCGCCTATGATCGGCAGCCGAACGCGCTGCCGAAGGTGGAGGACATCGAGGGCAAGCTGGAGCGCGACGAGTCGCTCGGAATCAAGACGATTCGCGATCTGACCCACACGCAGATCCTCGATCTGTACACGTGCACCGAGTGCGGTCGTTGCAGCGACAACTGCCCCGCGTTCATCACGGACAAGGTCCTCTCTCCGAAGCACTTCACGCTCGCGCTCCGCGACCACCTCTACGCGAGCGAGTACGCGATGTTCGGCAAGAGTGACGACGTGGGTCGCCCCCAGGACGCCCGTCGTCCGGATGCGCCCGCGCTCGCCGAAGAGGACGCGCGCGAAGAGATCCACACGTTCCCGAAGCCGCCCGCGGGCGCGTACTTCCTGCAGGCCGCGGCCGACGTGGAGCTGCTCCCGAACGTGCTGCACCCGGACGTCATCTGGAGCTGCACCTCGTGCCGCGCCTGCGAAGAGCAGTGCCCGGTGATGATCAGCTACGTCGACAAGATCGTCGGGATGCGCCGCGAAGAGGTGCTCGTGAAGGGCGAGTTCCCCCACGACCTCCAGCGCGCGTTCAACGGCATCGAGCGCAACAAGAACCCTTGGAACGTCTCGAACCTCGATCGCGCGGACTGGACGAAGGGCCTCGACGTCCCGCTGATGAGCGAGAACCCGGGCGCCGAGGTGCTCTACTGGGTCGGCTGCGCGGCGAGCTTCGACGACCGCGCGAAGAAGGTCGCGCGCAGCGTCGTGCAGCTCCTGCAGACCGCGGGCGTCGACTTCGCGATCCTCGGCACCGAAGAGACGTGCACGGGTGATCCGGCGCGACGCGGCGGCAACGAGTTCCTCTTCCAGACGATGGCGGAGGGCAACGTCGAGACGCTCAACGGTTACGACGTGCAGAAGAAGACCGTCCTCACGGCGTGCCCGCACTGCTTCAACACGCTGAAGAACGAGTACCCGGACTTCGGCGGGCACTACGACGTCGTGCACCACACGGACTTCCTCCAGGGGCTCCTCGTCGCCGGCAAGCTGCGTCCGACCAAGCCGGTGAAGGCGAAGGTCGCGTTCCACGACTCCTGCTACCTCGGCCGCTACAACCAGGTGTACGAGTCGCCGCGCCAGGTGCTCGAGTCGATCGAAGGCGTGGAGCTCGTCGAGGTGGAATACTGGAACAAGCAGCAGGGCCTCTGCTGCGGCGCGGGTGGTGCGCAGTACTTCATGGAGGAGACGGGCGGCACGCGCGTGAACAAGAAGCGCACGCTGCAGCTCCTGAAGACGGGCGCGGACACCGTGGCCTCCGGCTGCCCGTTCTGCATGACGATGCTGAGCGACGGCCTCAAGGGCGAGGAGCGCGAGGACGTGCGTCAGCTCGACGTGGCCGAGATCCTCGCGGAGGCGGTCGTGCTCCGCGCGGCGAAGCCGATGGCCGACGCAGCGGAGTGAACGCGACCGACGCGGTCCCGTGATCGCGGGCGTTCGATGCGAGGCCACCTCCGGGTGGCCTTTCGTCTTCCGTCGCGCGTCTTCCGTCGCGTGGTCGATCCGAAGAGTCGACGCATCTCCACGCCGCGTCGAGGAAGGCGCGACGGGACGCGCGTCTCGCGTCGGCGCGATCAGCCCTCTTCGGGCGGACGCGATGGACGCGAGGGCCGATCGGACGAACGCTCGGGGCGCCCCTCACCTCGTGCGCGCGAGAGCACGTCTGCGAAGCTCGACTTCTTCGGCTCGGGCTCGCTCGGCATCGACGCGGGATCGAGCTCCGAGATCAACGTCGGTGATGCGCCGTCGCCGGCGCCGAGCAGCAGCACCTTGCCGCCGACCTCCACCACGTAGAGCGTGCGCCGCGGATCGAGGGCCACGCGCTCGAGCACCTTCACGCGTTGCCCGCGTCCGCCGAGCGCAAAACCGCGCCGCGCCCCCCAGCGCAGGAGCAGCCACGCGAGCAGACAGACCGCCAGCAGGCTGACGAGCGTCTGCAAGAGCGCGGCGCCGTAGCCGGTCGGCAGCGGCGCGGGCTGCGTTTGGAGGAGCACGAAGAGCACGAGCGGAGCCTGCCGACCTCACGCGTGCCGGTCAACGCAGCGCCGTCGACGCAGCGCCGTCGACGCAGCGCCGTCGACGCAGCGCCGTCGACGCCGTCACCGCAGGCCGTAGCGTTGGATCTTCGCGTAGAAGGTGCCGCGCGCGACGCCGAGCGCCTTGGCGGCCGCTGCGACGTTCCCATCGAAGACCGCGAGCGCGTGCGCGAAGGCGTCGCGCTCGATCGCTTCCAGGGTGCGCACCTCGCCCGACTCGGCCGCGAACGACGGGCCCGGCGGTGCAGACGAGGGCGCGCGTGGAGCCGCGACCCCGAGCGCGCTGCGCGTGCGCACGAAGGCCGGCAGCTCCTCGATCACGTCGACGTCGTAGGGCAGCAGGCTCGCCGCGCCCTCGACGAGGTTCGCGAGCTCGCGGATGTTGCCCGGCCAGTCGTAGCTGGCGAGCTCGCGCATCACCGCGCTCGACACCCGCACCGGCGCGCGGCCCGAGCGTTCGCAGTAGATCGCGAGGTGGCGATCGACGAGGCGCGGGATGTCGCCGCGACGCTCCCGCAGCGGCGGCAGCTTCAGGTGCACCACGCGCAGCCGGTAGTAGAGGTCGAGCCGGAAGAGCCCGTCGTCCACCGCCTTCTCGAGGTCACGATGCGTGGTCGCGACGATGCGCGCGCGGATCGGCAGGTCGCGCGTTCCGCCGAGGCGCTGCACCACGCGCTCTTGGAGCACGCGCAGCATCTTCGCCTGCATGTCGAAGGGCATGTCGCCGATCTCGTCGAGCAGCAGCGTGCCGCGACCCGCGAGCTCGAACTTGCCCGCGTGACCACGCGCGCGCGCGCCGGTGAAGGCGCCCGCCTCGTAGCCGAAGAGCTCGCTCTCGAGCAGCTCGCGCGGGATGGCCGCGACGTTCAATCCGACGAAGGGCTCCTTCGCGCGAGGGCTGCCGTGGTGGATCGCCTGCGCGAGCAGCTCCTTGCCGGTGCCGCTCTCGCCCGTGATGAGGATCGGCACGTCGCTCGACGCCGCGCGACGTGCGTCCGCGATCACACGTCGGAACGCGCCGTCGTCGCCCACGAGATCCTCGAACGCGAAACGCGCCGCTCCGCCGACGAGCCGCTGCGCGAGCTGCTGCGCGCTCGCGAGCTCACGCAGCATCAACACGGTGCCACCCGGGTGACGACGCGCGCGCACCAAGAGCTCGATGCGCGGCAGCGTGATCGGCTCGTCGTCCGCCTCCCGCTCGGCGGCGTCCGCGAGCGCCGCGAGCCCCGAACGATCGTCGAGCACACGATTGAGCAGCTCCTCGCGGCTCGCCCCGAGCAACGCCGCCGCCGCGCGGTTGATGGAGCGCACACGACGGTGCTCGTCGAGCGCGAGGATGCCGTCGCGGATCGTCTC
>JALOQC010000320.1 GCA_025453555.1 Myxococcota bacterium
CTGACGCAATGGCTCGACGAACGGTCGGGCGACGCTTCGAACGCACGGCCGTTCTTCCACTTCGTCGGGTACATGGACCCGCACGATCCCTACTACCCGCATCCCTACGACGGCACCGGCTACTCGCGCGCCGCGAACCAGCGCCCGCGTCCGGAAGAAGCGCCGCGCCTGCGTCGCCTCTACGACGGCGAGATCGAGTTCTGGGACGGTCACTTCGGTCAGTTGATCGAAGACCTGAAGCGTCGCGGCCTCTACGACGACATGACCATCGTCGTGACCTCCGATCACGGCGAAGAGTTCTGCGACCACGGCGGCTTCTGGCACGGCGTCACGCTCTACGACGAGCAGATCCGCGTCCCCCTCTTCGTGAAGCTCCCGCGCGGCGAGCGTGCCGGCACCGTCGTGCGCCACTGGGTGCAGTCGATCGATCTGATGCCCACCCTCCTCTCGCGCTTCGGCCTCGAGGTCCCCGACGGCGTGCAGGGCGGCAGCCTCTTCGCCGGCACCGACCGCGTCTACGCGGAAGAGAGCCACGAGGGCAACGTGCTCGAGAGCGTGCGCGAGCGCCGCGGCACCGACGAGTGGAAGATCCTCACCGCGAACGAAGGCAACCCACGCGGTCTGCGCCCGGTCGAGGTCTACCGCGTCGACTTCGATCCGCGCGAGCAGAACGACGTCTCGGAGACCGAGCGCGAAGCCACGATCGGCCTGATGGAGACGCTCGTCGAAGAGGGCCGAAGCGCGCGCGAAGGTCGCGTGCAAGGCCAAGCGGTCGACCTCACCGGCGAAGCCGCGGAGCGCCTGCAGGCCATCGGCTACATGGACGGCGAAGAGTGACGCGCTTCGCCGTCGCGCGATGACCTTCATTCCGCGAAAAAGCCCCGCTTCGGCGGGGCTTTTTCCATGGAACCTCGAAGAAGAAGTGTGGCTCGCGAGCTCAGAACTCGCGCGGAATCGGGATCTCCCGCTCCGGCATCCCCGGCGCGAGCTCGGGTGCATCCGCGCGCGGCTCGGTCACGCCGCTCGCCTGCTCCAGCCGTGGGGTGCCGGAGGTGACCGTGAACGCGATCCGGAAGCTCGGGTCGCCCGCGTCGTCGGCTTCGACGCCGTCGATCTCCCAGAAATCCGCCTGCGACGACGCCGGTGTCACGTCGAGCGTGATCCAACCGCGCTTCACGAAGTTGATGTGCTTCATGTGCGGGTTGCCGCGTCGCAGCCCCTCTTCGAGGCTGCCTCCGAGTCGCTCGTCCGGCAGCGCAGGCGAGCTCACCGCGCTCGTCACGAACTCCACGCCCACCACGCCCGAGCCGGTCGAGGGATCGTAGACCTCGGGGTCGAAGGGATCGCGCGTCAGCTCGATCGCCCAGTGCGAGTGGATGTCGCCCGTGAGCACGATCGGGTTCTCCACCGATTCGAGCAGATCGAACAACCGGTCGCGCGCCACCGCGTAACCGTCCCATTGATCGAGGTTGAAGGGCGAGAACATGTCCGGACGCCCGGTGTTCAATTGCCCGACCATCACCTGCTGGCCGAGGATCTTCCAGATCGCCGTGGAACCTTCGAGCCCCTCCGACAGCCAACGCTCCTGGTCTTCTCCGAGGATCTGCCGCGTCGGGTCGCCTGCGTCGTCTGCGTCGTCCGGCTGCACGTCACGGCCCCAGATGCGCGTGTCGAGCATGAAGAGCTCCGCGAGCTGGCCCCACGAGAACTTCCGCCAGATCTTGCCCTCTTCCTGCTCGCGAATCGGCAGCCACTCCGCGTACGCCTGGTACGCCGCCGCCTTCCGCTCCTCCCACGACCCCTCGGACGGCTGGTGATTCTCCGCGCCGCCCTGGTACGAGTCGTTCGTCGTCTCGTGGTCGTCCCAGACGCAGATGAACGGGTGTTGTTGGTGGATCGCTTGCAGGTCGCGATCCCGCCGGTACTGCGCGTAGCGCGTGCGGTAATCCGAGAGAGAGACGATCTCGGTCTCGGGCTCGTAGACGCGCTGTTCGCCGTAGCGATCGGTCGCGTATTCGTAGATGTAGTCGCCGAGATGCAAGACCGCGTCGAGGTCCTCGGTCGCGAGGTGCCGGTACACGTGGAACCAGCCGTGCCCGTAGCTCGAACAGCTCACCACCCCGAAGCGGGCACGCTCGACCGCTCCGCTCGGTGCGGTGCGCGTACGACCCACGAGCGAGCCGCCTCCGAGCGCGAAGAAGCGGTAGTAGTACGTGGTCGAGGGCGAGAGCCCCGTCACGTCGACCTTCACCGTGTAGTCGCGCTCCGGCCCCGTCGTGAAGGTCCCTTCGAGGAGCTCGTCACGCAGCTCCGGATCGCTCGCCACGACCCAACGCACCTCGATCGGGCCTTCGGTCTCGGGCGTCACGCGCGTCCAGAGGATCACCGCGTCGGGCAGCGGATCCCCGCTCGCCACGCCGTGCACGAACGCAGGCGACGCCGTCAGCGGCGCCGAGCTCTCGCCCGCGCAACCCGCCGTCGGCACCGTCGTCGCGACCACCGCACCGCCGAGCCCCACGCCCGTGCGCCGCAACCACTCCCGTCGTCCGAACATCCCGCTCCCACTTTCTCACCGACCCGCACGCCCGGCCGATCGGCGCCGTGACCCTCGCGTGTCCTCGCAGCGACCGAGTAGCGCTCGCGTGACGCCCTGGTGTCGAACCGATTCGACGCGTCGCACCCATCGACGTGCGCGCGACCGAACGACCTCGACACCTCAGCGCGCGAGCCGCGCCGGCATCCACACCACGTACCCGCCCGCCGAATCGGTGCGCGCGCGTCCGATCTCCACGTAGCGCGTGCTGCCCGGCGTGCGCCCGTACACGCGCACCTCCGCGTTCGCGAGCGGCGCGCCCTCCGGCGTCTGCACCTCACCCGACAGCGGTCGCGGCGTCTCCAGATCGAAACGGTCCGCGAGCGTCACGTCGACCGATCCGATCGCGCGATCGGGCACCACGATCCACGGGTACCCGCTCTCGCTCGGCGGACGAAGGTAGAGGTCGTACACCCCACGATCGAGCCGCAGCTCGAACCGGCCGTCGTCGTCGAGCACCGCCTCCGTCGAGCGGTTGAAGCGCGACACCTCGTCTTCGTGGAACGCACCGAGCGCGATCGCCTCGAGGTTGAGCCCCGTCACCGGCTCTCCGCTCGGCGTCCGCACCACGCCTCCGAGCCGCGCGCGCTCCGGCACCTCGAAGAGCTGCCCCTGGAGCACGCCGCCGGTCGGCGGCGGCTGGATCGTCAACGCCGACACGCTCACCACCGCGAGCGTCGACTGGGCGGGCGAGACCACCACGTCGTAGCTGCCCGCCAAGAGCTCCACCACCACGTCGCCCGACCCATTGGTCTCCGCGGTCGTGCGGAAGCTACCGCCGAGCCCACCGTCCACGTCGAAGACGTCGTTCGTCGTGAACGTGAGCACCGCCCCTGCGAGCGCCTCACCGTCGTCGCTCTCGACCGTCGCGCGGTAGCTCACGCGTCGCGGCGTCGGCACCCGCACGCGCACGTTCTCGCTCGTCAGGAACGCCGGATCGACCGTGACCGTCGGGAAGAGCGCGCGTTCGGTGCCGCCCGTCAGCCGCAACACGTAGCGCTCGGCGTCCGGCGCGATCACGAGCGCGAACGCGCCGGTCTCGTCCGTCACCGCGGTGGACGACACCACGAGCCCCGACTCCACCTCGACCGCCTGCACCTGCAGGCCCGCTTCGTTCTGCTCGAGCTCCGACACCACGCTGACCACCGTGCCCGCGAGCGTGCACGCGCGGCTGCGCTCGGCTCCGCACGGCGCGTCCAGGTACTCCGGGTAGTCGATCGCGATCGGCCACACGAAGTTGGTCGGCATCAGCGGGCTCGCCATCGGCGTCTCCACGCCGCGGATGCGCAGCGGCGGCAACACCCGCGACCACGGCATCCCGTCCTCGCGCGGCGCCGCCGTCGGTCGGATCTCCACGTCGTACACACGCCCGGTACCGAGCCGCGCGCGGAAGTCGACCGTCTCGTCGCCGACCAGCGTGGGCTCCCCGAACGTCGAGACGCGCAGCCGGGACTCGCTGCGTCCGTCGAGCGAGCGCGTGAACAGCAGCTCGGCCGGCACGCGCGCGCCATTCCAACGCACCGTCCCGACGAGGTCGACGTAGGTCGGCTGCCGCAGCGTGCGAGCCACCGGTCCGTCGATGATCTCCGGCTCCGTCGACCAGCTCGGCAACGGCACGCCGGACAGATCCGTCGGCGGCACCACCTCGATCACGATCTCCATCGGATCGGTGCGGGCGCTGACGCAGCGTCCCGTCTCCGCTTCGCAGCGGTCCGCGCCACACTCCGCGTCCGCCCCGCACAGGTTCTCGGGCCCGGTCGACGGCAGCTCGCCGAACCCGCAGCCTGCGAGCGCGAGCGCCAGCAGCCAGGCAGGCTGCCACGCGGGCTTCGAGCTCGTTCGCCTCGTGCTCGGGCGCGTCGCGTCCTCTCGCATCGACTCCACACCGCTCATGGGCACGTGCTCAAGTCGATGGCGTTGCCGCCGGGGTTGGTGACGCTGTCGATCACGCGAATCCACCAGACCGTCTGCGAGATGTCGCCCGGCTCGACCGGATCACGGAAACGAACGCCGCCGTCGAACGCCGCCGTCACGAGCAGCTCGACCTTGTGGCAGCTCGGCGCGGGGGTCAGACGCGTGGCGGGCACGCGCAGCGTGGTGCTGCGCTCGAGGGTCCCCGTCGCGGCGATGCGCGCGTCGCGATCGCTCACGAGCGCGGAGAGGTTGTTGCCCTCGAAGTCGAGCCAGAGCTGGTACTCCAGGCTCTGGTCGACGTTCGGATCGCGAACCACCACCGGCAGCTCGAGCTGTGGCTCCCCGTCGGCGAGGTCGAAGGTCACGATGCGGTCGATCGTGGGCGCGTCCTCCGCCGCGAGCGTGATCACGGAGGGAGGGAAGTTGCGTTCCTCGGGCAGCTCGACCTTGTCCGTCACCAAACACCCCGTCGCGAAGCAAGCCATCGCCAGAATCACGAAGCAGCTCGACACCAAGCCGGCGGCCGACGTGGAGGCGGCGCGCACACCGGCGCTCTGAGCAAGCCTCGTGCCCTTCGTCGGGCGACGACGGAAAACTTCGAGAATCATGGAGGTTCGGAGGATCGAAGGGCCGCGGGACGCGAACGCGCGTCACGCGAGTCGGACATTTTCGTCCGACCCCGGGCGCGTGCGCCACGACGGCCCGCAGCATCGCCGGGCGAGCGGGGGGGCGCAATCGTTTGGCCCGGCGACCGTGACCTCAGCCCCCGCCCCCGCTACCGCCGCCCGGCATCGGCGCGTCGGGCTCGCGCTCCAGGTACCGGAAGATCGTGCGTGGATCGACGCCGAGATCGCGCGCGGTCTTCGTGCGGTTGCCGTTGTTGCGCTCGAGTACCTCGAGGATGTAGCGCCGCGTGAACTCCTCGCGCGCCTCCGTCAGTGGTTGCACCGGCTGCAGCGCCTCCGGGAACAAATCGAGATCTTCGGGCCCGATGAGCGTCTTGTCCGCGAGCACGAGCGCCTTCTTGATGCGGTTCTCGAGCTGCCGAATGTTCCCCGGCCAGTCGTACTTCTTCATCGCCGCCAGCGCGCCCGGCGTGAAGCCCTTCACCTTCGAGTCGTACTCCTTGGTGTACTTCGCGAGCAGCCACTTCGCGATCACCACCACGTCGTCGCCGCGCTCGCGCAGCGGCGGCAGGTGCAGGTTCACGACGTTCGAGATCGCGGTTGGTCGCCGCGAGCACGCGGATGTCGACCTTCTCGGGCTCGCCGCTGCCGACCTTCGTCACGATCTTCTCTTGCAGCGCGCGCAGCAACTTCACCTGCAAGTTCATCGGCATCTCGCCGATCTCGTCGAGGAAGAGCGTGCCGCCCGACGCCTGCTGGAACTTGCCGGTGCGCGTCGCGACCGCGCCGGTGAAGGAGCCGCGCACGTGCCCGAAGAGCTCCGACTCCATCAGGTTCTCGGGGATCGCGCCGCAGTTCACGACCACGAAGGGGCCGTCCTTGCGCCGCGAGCGACGGTGCACCTCGCGCGCGATGAGCTCCTTGCCGGTCCCCGTCTCGCCCGTGATGAGCACGCTGACGTCCGCGCCCGCGACCTTGTCGACCTTGTCCATCACGTCGCGGATGGACCCGCAGCTCCCGATGATGTCGCCGAAACGTTTGTCGTCGAGGGCCTCTTCGACGCGCTTCTTGTCGAGACTGAGCTGATCGAGGAGCAGCGCGTTCTGCAGGATGAGCGACGCCTGCCCCGCGAAGATCGTCAGCAGATCGAGCGAGCTCTGCTCGAAGAGCGAGACGACGTTGTCGTTGCCGACGTAGATGAGCCCGAGGAGCTGCCCCTGCGCCATCAGCGGCGCGCACATCACCGAGCAGAGCTTCAGGTTCATCACGCTCTCGCTGCCGCGGAAGAGCGTGTCGTTGAGCGCGTCGCTGACGATCAGCGGCTTCTTGGTCGAGACCACCTGGTGGAGGATCGAGTCCGAGAGGTGGCGCACTCCGTCCGGGATGTCGGTCCCGTCCACGTTGCGCGCGGAGGCCACGCGCGGCTCGCCGTCCTGCAGGAGGATGATGAAGCCCTTCGCGGCGTCGGTCGCCTCGATCACCGCGTCGAGGAGCGCGTCGATCTGCTCGGGCACCGAGCGGATCTCGAGCAGCCGCCGGTTGAACTCCGACAGCCGCACCATGCCTGCGAGCTCGGCGCTCCGCGAAGCCTCCTCGTCGTCGTGCTGCGCCTCGACCACCTCGTCGTAGACGCTGAACACGAGCTCCACGTGATCGCCGAGCGTGAGCCGATCGTTGTGGAAGATCTTCGCCTTGCGCTTGCGCTTGCCGTTGACCGAGAGCGCGCCGTCGACCTCCTGCGCGGTGAAGTCGCGACCGTCGAACACGATCTGGGCGTGGTGCTCGGCGATCGTACGGTCGTCGAGCACCACGTCGTTCGCGGCCCCTCGACCGAGGCTCGTGATCTTCTTGAAGACGGCGAACACACGCGGGCGCCCCTGGGGCACGACCCACTTCACGCTGGGCATGCGCGCATCCTACTCGACTCGCGGACGCACGGCGCCCCGGGATCGCACGCGTCGACGCGCGAGCTGCGACGATCCCACTGGCCGCGCAGAACGTGCACGGCGTCGAAGTCGAGGCGGTCGGGCCGAGGGGCGATCGAAGAGCGAAGCCAGGAGCGATCGAAGCGCAGATGTTCTCGGATGCGAGACCGCGGCGTCGCGGATTCACGCCTCGGCGTGGTGAAGCGCAGGCGCGTCCCCGTTCGAGGCACGGCGCGTGCTCGGGGTCGTGCCGTCATGCAGCTCAAACGCGAATGGATCACTCCGCTCACGGCCGGCGCCTTCCTCCTCGTCTCCGTCACCGGCGTCCTGATGTTCTTCCACGTCGATCGTGGCTTGAACAAAGTCGCCCACGAGTGGCTCGGCTGGGCCCTCTTGGCCGCGGTCGCGCTCCACGTCACGACCAACGCCCGTGCCCTCCGCAAACACCTCGAGAAGCGCACCGGGCAGGTGCTCGTCGCGCTCTTCGTGTTGCTGCTCGGGGCGAGCTTCTTCTCTCCGCCCGGTGAGGAGGGCGGCGGCGGCCCACCCTTCGCGGCCCCCGTCGGCGCGCTCGCCGGTGCGCCGATGGCGACCCTCGCCGACGTCGCGGGACTCACCGAGGACGAGGTCCGCACGCGCCTGCGCGACGCGGGCTTCGACGGTGACGCGCCGAGCGTCACGCGCGCGGTGGGAGCCGAGCCCCGCCGACAGCTCGCCGCGCTCAACGCGGTGCTCCGGCCCACGCGCTGAGCATGCGCAACCGAGATCACGGGCAACGAACCGCATGCGCTTCGGGCTTCACCACCGACTCGTCGATCGATCGTGAACGGATCGCGACGCCCGTCACCGAAACGCGTCGCGCTCCACCCCGAGCTTCTTCATCCGGCTCTGCAGCGTCGACGGCTTCGTCCCGAGGATCTCCGCCGCGCCCCCCGCGCCGTAGATCTTCCCCTTCGTGTGGCGCAGCACCCGGATCAGGTACGTGCGCTCGGCCTCTTCCCAGGTCACGAGCGGTCCTTCCGAGGGCGTGGTCGTCGTAGCCGCGGAGGTCGTCGTGGAGGTCGTCGCAGGCGACACGGCCCCCGACGATCCCGCACGCGAAGCACGTCGCGGCAGATCCAAATCCGCCGCCCGCAGCACTCCGTCGCGGCTCAGGATCGACGCGCGCTCCAACACGTTCGCGAGCTCGCGCAGGTTCCCTGGCCACCCGTAGGTACGCAGCACGTCGAGCGACTCGTCCGTCAGCCGCCCACGCCGGCCCGTGCGCGCGCTCTGCTCTTCGAGCATCGCCTCCGCGAGCGCCGGCAAATCTTCGAGCCGCTCCCGCAGCGGCGGCAGCTCGAGCGGGAACACCGCGAGCCGGTAGTAGAGATCCTCACGAAAGCGCCCCTCCTGCACCGCCCGTTCGAGCTCCACGTGCGTGGCCGCGATCACCCGCACGTCGACCCTGCGCGTCGTGTCCGAGCCCACCGGCTGCAGCGTGCCCTCTTGCAGCACGCGCAGCAGCTTCGCCTGCAGCGGCAGCGAGAGCTCACCGATCTCGTCGAGCAGCAGCGTGCCTCCGTCCGCGATCGCGAAGCGCCCCGGACGGTCGCGTGTCGCACCCGTGAACGCGCCTTTCACGTGCCCGAAGAGCTCGCTCTCCAGCAGCGCCTCCGGGATCGCCGCGCAGTTCAACGTCACGAAGGGTCGCTCCGCGCGATCGCTCCAGCGATGCAGCGCACGCGAGAGCCGCTCTTTGCCGGTTCCGGTCTCACCGAGCACGAGCACCGGCGTCGCGGTGCGCGCCACCTGCCGCGCACGCTCGAGCAGCCGCCGCATCGCGGGGCTCTCCGAACGCGCGAGCATGCCCGCGCCTTCGAGCTCGCTCTGCAACGTCGCCGCGAACGCGTGCTCCTGCGCGTGCAGTCGCTCGAGGTCCGCACGCTGCCGCGCGTTCTCGATCGCGAGCGCGAGGATCTGCGCGTACACCTCCACGAGGCTCACGACGTCCGGCGGGTACGTCTCGCAGCGCGTGCGATCGAGCGTCAGCACGCCGTAGCGACGCTCGCCCGCGCAGAGCGGAACCACCATGCACGAGTGACCGGGCGGCAGATCGAGCACGCCGTCGAAAGGGTCGCCGTCGCCGTGCTCGTGATCGTCCTCCGTGAAGGCGCGCGCACGCCGCGTCTCGAGCGCCTCGCGCAGCGTCGGGAAGCGCGCGAGCGAGAGCCGATGCGAGCGCACCTTCGGCGCGAGCGGCCCCCGCGCGGCCCGCACGATCAGCTCGTCGCCGTCGAGCTCGAACACCGTCGCGACGTCGTACTCGGCGAGCCGCGCGAGCCAGTCGAGCCCGCGCCTCAGCAGGTCGTCGAGGCCGTCGTCCCCGCGCCCGGTGGCGAGCGTCGCGAGGGTGGCCAGGACGCTCTGCGGATCGGCGTGGGAGTCCTCGTGGGAGACCAGAGCAGCGTCGTCGGATGCACGCGTCGGTTCGGGCATGGCTGGGTTCGCTTCCTGCGGCGTCGGCGCGGGGCCGACGGTTTCGGGGTCCGCGGGGTCAACCGCGGTCGATCGATCCTGGGTTTCTCGTCACCGAAATGCCAGTGCAAGAACATCGACATTTCGTTTCCACCGACATTTCGTTGATCCACCAGTTCCGTAACCACCTGAAAACACAGGGT
The DNA here is from genome assembly GCA_025453555.1 of Myxococcota bacterium. GTDB lineage: Bacteria > Myxococcota_A > Polyangia > Polyangiales > Houyiibacteriaceae > JACKEH01. The sequence goes on from JALOQC010000320.1 coordinate 9,719, forward strand.
TCGTCGGCTGGCCCAGCTCTTGATTGAGAGAACCGTGCCGGCCAACGCGACGCTCGCGCAGGCCACCTCGACGGGCCCTTCGGCCCCCGCGACCTCCCCTTCGTCTCTCACCCCTCAGGAGAAAACGACATGCTCACCATCGGCGACAGCCTCCCTTCCTTCGACCTCCAGGCCGTCCTCGCGGACAAATCCTTCGCGCGCATCACGGACCAGACGAACCGCGGCAAGTGGCAGGTGATCTTCTTCTGGCCGATGGACTTCACGTTCATCTGCCCGACCGAGATCGCGGAGTTCGGCCGCCGCAACGGCGACTTCGCGGATCGCGACGCGGTCGTGCTCGGCGCCAGCACCGACACCGAGTTCGTCCACCTCGCGTGGCGCAACGACCACAAGGACCTGCACGACCTCCCCTTCCCGATGCTCGCGGACACCAAGAAGGAGCTCTCGACCGCGCTCGGCATCCTCCACAAGACCGACGGCGTCGCGTTGCGCGCGACCTTCATCGTCGATCCCGAAGGCGTGATCCGCTGGGCCTCCGTCAACGATCTGAGCGTGGGCCGCAACGTGCCCGAGGTGCTCCGCGTGCTCGACGGCCTGCAGACCGACGAGCTCTGCCCGTGCAACTGGGAGAAGGGTCAGGCCACCCTTCAGGTCTGACCGCTCGCCGCGTGCCCTCCGCGCATTCTCGGTCGCATACCGAGAGCGCGCGTGAGGGCGCCCCTTTCGACTCGCCGAGGATCCGCGGATCCTTCGACACCCTTCCCTCCCGACCAGGACCACCGACTTCAGGAACCACCATGCAGAACATCGACGCGCTCCGCGAGAAGCTCCCCGAGGCCGCCAAGGACCTCAAGCTCAACCTCCAAGCCGTGCTCACGGACTCCAAGCTCGACGAGGACGTGCGCTGGGGCGTCGCGCTCGCGTGCGCCTACGCGATCGGTGAGGACGTGCTCACCCACGCCGTGGTGGCCGACGCCGCCGGCAAGGTCGGCGAGACCACCGCCGACGACGCGAAGGCCGCCGCCGCGCTCATGGGCATGAACAACGTCTACTACCGCTTCCGACACTTCGTCGAAGGCAGCGAGATCGAAGCCGACTACAAGCTCCCCGCGCGCCTGCGCATGAACCGCATCGCCAAGCCCGCGGGCGACAAGGTCGCCTTCGAGCTCCTCTGCCTCGCGGTCAGCGCCATCAACGGCTGCGAAGCCTGCGTGCGCAGACGCGGTGCGCATCGCGGCCGTCCTCCACGGCGTCGGCCACGCGCTTCGGATCCGCTGAGCCGCCGTTCACCCCACGCATCTTCTGGGATTGATCGTACGAGCGGTGGTAGCGTTTCCGCACGTGACACCTCGCTACGAGCTCGGAGCACCAATCCTGACCGATGGATCGGGCACGCTTCACGTCGCCCACGATCGTCGCCTCGAACGTGCGGTCGACGTGAAGGTGTTGCGCGGTCGTCGGCCGGAGCGAGAGCGTCGGCGAATGGAGCGGGAAGCACGCCTGCTCGGCGTGGCGCACCACCCGAACCTGCCGTTCTTGCTCGATGCGCGTGTCGACGGGGATGACGCCGTCCTCGTCTACCACCACACGTCCACACGAACCCTCGCGTCGGCCGCAGCGCTCGCGCGGCCGAGTCGACGACGAACGATCGAGTGGACCCGACAGATCGCGTCTGCTCTCCAAGCAGCACACGCGCAGGGGATCGTGCACTCGGACCTGCGTCCCGACGTGGTCCTCGTCCCCCTGGAGCGCGACCGTTCGTTGATCGTCCACGGTTTCGGGCGCGCACGGACGAACGACGACGAGGAGCGGTCGACGTTCGGCGACGAGCTGGAGTACCCGGTGTATCTCGCGCCCGAGGTCTTGCTCGGCGAGCCCGTCGACGTGCGGGCCGACGTCTACGGCGTGTTGGCCGTGCTGCGCTTCTTGCTGACGGGCCAACCACCGGTGGACCTGTCCGGAGCGCGCAACGCCGAAGAAGCGCTCGGACGCATGCTGACCGGAACCTGGGCGCGCGTCGAAGGCTCGAGCCCACGGCTCGACGAGCTGATGGCGGCCGCGTCGTCTCGCGACCCCAAGGCTCGTCCCGCGTCCATGCTCGAGGTCATCGACGTGCTCGACCGCGAGCTCGGGGCGGCCACCCACGGCGTGGGACGAGACGCCGACGGCCCACGCTTCATGCCTAGCGACGTGGTGGGTGATTTCGTGATCCGAGCCGAGCTCGGCAGTGGCGGATTCGGACGTGTCTATCTGGCGACGGATCGACGCCTCTCGCGCGACGTCGCGCTCAAACACTTTCTGGACGGACGCTCGAAGCCGGAGAACGAAGGGCGCGCGCTCGCTCGGGTTCGCCACGCGAACGTGGTCCAAGTCTATGCGCTGTTCCATCACGAGGGGCAGCCCGTGTTGGTGCACGAGCACGTCCCAGGCGAGTCCCTCGACCGTCGTCTGGCTGCTCGCTCGCGGCCAACCCCGGTGGTCGTCGGCGCGGTGTTGGATCAAATCCTCGCCGGACTCTCCGCGATCCACGAGGCGGGGATCGTGCATGGGGATCTCAAACCGGCCAACGTGGTCGTGGACGACGACTGGAACGCGAAGCTCATCGACTTCGGTCTCGCGACCGTCCAAGGGCAACTCGGCGCCGACGACGCCTCGAGCGGTTCGTCGAGCGGTGCGTTGACCCCCGCCTACTGCCCACCCGAGCTCGCGGCAGGCACGGGGTCCCGTTCTTGGCGCTCCGACCTCTACTCCTTCGGCGTGCTCGCGTTCGAGCTCGCGACTGGACGGCTTCCGTTCGAGCACTCGGGCGTCACCGCAATGCTCCACGCGCACATCTCCGATTCTCCGAGCCGTGTCTCCGCACTGGCGCCCGCCATGGCGACGTTCGACTCCTTGATCGCCGCTTGCCTCGCGAAGGATCCGAGCGCCCGTCCGCCGAGCGCCGCGGCGGCGCGAAAGCTCTTGGCTCACGCGATGCGTGCATCCGTGATGTTCCGCCGCCCGCGTCGCTTCCTCGTGGTGGAAGACGACACGATGCTCGCGGAGACGCTCCAGGACCAGCTCGAGCCCTTCGTCACCGGAGGCGAGGTCGTGCTCGCCCACGACGGCGACGCGGGCCTCGAGCTCGCGCTCCGCGAACGTTTCGACCTCGTCCTGCTCGACCTGCGGCTTCCACGGCGAAGCGGCGTCGAGCTGCTCGCGGAGCTGCGAGCGACGACGGCCGAGCTCCCGACCGTCGTCGTGATCTCGGGCGAAGCTTCGAGCGAGGACTGGCGACTCCTCGCGTCGATGGGCGCCCGCGCGATCCTCTTCAAGCCGGTCGATCCGATCCTCTTCGAGACGACGATCCGCCGCTTCCTCGGCAGCGACCTTGCCCCCAGCACTCCACCGTAGCGGAGCACCCATGTCCCCTTTCGGTGTACGCTGGCGCCAACGACATGACCGACCGCTACCGTCTGGGTAACGTCGTGTACGCCGATGGTGCGGGCGCCCTTCACGCCGCTTACGACACTCAGCTCGCGCGACCGGTCGACGTGAAGGTCCTGCGCGGACGGCACGCGACCCGTGAGCGGCGCCGTCTGGAGCGCGAGGCACGACTCCTCGGTGGCGCGCTGCACCCGGCGCTTCCGCGGCTCATCGACGCGCGCTTCGACGACGAGAGTGTCTGGCTCGTCTACCACCACGTGGACGGTCACACGCTCGCGGCGGAGGTCTCGCGCGCTCGCCCGAGCCCAGCGCGTGCGCTCGAGTGGGCACGCGACATCGGCAGCGCCCTGCACGCAGCTCACGCTCAGGGCATCGTGCACACCGACCTTCGACCGGAGGTCGTGCTCGTGTCGAATCCCGAGGGAACACCGATCGTGCACGGCTTCGGCCGCGCCCGCGGGAGATCGGAAGGCACCGACGAGCCCCGTTCCACCAGCGGCTCGGTCCTGGAGCTCCCACTCTTCGTCGCCCCCGAGATCCTGCTCGGCGAGCGAGCGGACGTTCGAACGGACGTGTTCGGTGTGGCCGCGTTGCTCTACTTCATGCTCACGGGTCGTCCGCCCGCCGACGTGTCCGACGCACGCTCGGCCGCCGACGCGATCGAGCACATCCTCCGGACTCCCCCGCCCCGTCTTCGAGGGTACAGCCCGAACGTGGCCGAGCTCGTCGAGCGCGGGCTCGCGCGCGATCCGGCGCGTCGGCCCGCTTCGATGCTCGAGCTCAACCACGCGTTGCTCCGAGAGTTGGGGCGAGACACCGACTACCCCGGGAGTGTCACGACCGGAATCTCGTTGGCTCCGGGGGACCGCGTCGGGGATTTTCTGATCGAGACGGAGCTGGGAAGCGGTGGTTTCGGACGCGTCTACCTTGCCAAGGATCTGAACCTCCAACGCGATGTCGCCCTCAAGCTCTTCGTCGATCGAACCGCTCGACCTCAAGTGGAAGCGCGCGCGTTGGCCAGGGTGCGACACCCGAACGTCGTTCGGGTTTTCGGGCTCTTCGAGCACGCGGAACATGCGGTGTTGGTGTCCGAGCACGTGCCGGGTGCATCCCTCGATCACCGTCTGGCCGCAGGCGACCGTCCGTCTCTCCCGGTGTTGTTCGCCGTGCTCGACCAGACCTTGGCGGGACTCGAAGCCATTCACGCCGTCGGAATCCACCACGGCGATCTCAAACCCGCCAACGTGGTCGTCGACGCCGATTGGAACGCGAAGTTGATCGACTTCGGGCTGGCGCGTGTACCCGGTGAGGCCGACCCCAGTCCGCAAGCTCTCACCCCGGCGTACGCCGCCCCCGAGCGAATCACGGGGGAGCAGGGTAGCGCTGCGTCGGATCTCTACTCCTTCGGAATCTTCGCGTTCGAGCTCGCGACTGGAAGGCTCCCTTTCCCGGCGGACACCCCGGTGGCGATGATGCGTGCCCACGTCGCGCTGCGAGCGCCTTCCGTGGGGGAGGTGGCGCCGACGATGGCCCCTCTGAACGAGCTCGTCGCACGATGCCTCGCGAAGGCGCCCGACAGTCGCCCCACCGCGACCGCTGCGCGTGAGCTCCTCGCGACGGCCCGGCGCCCGCTCACGAAGGCACGTCGGATTCTCGTCGTGGACGACGACGCCGACGTCGGCGAGTCGCTCGTCGACGCGCTAACCCCCCTCACGTGCGGGGGTAGCGTCGAGGTCGCGCACGATGGCGAAGTCGGCCTCGCGCTGGCGCGCGCCGGAACCTTCGACGTGGTGCTGCTCGACCTCCAACTCCCCCGCCGCAACGGGTTCGAGGTGCTCGCCGAGCTCGTCGCCACCACCCTTCGTCCCCCGCCCGTGATCATCGTGTCTGGGCAAGCGTCGAGCGAAGACTGGCGCCTGCTCTCGGCGATGGGCGCGAAGGCGATCCTCTTCAAGCCGCTCGATCCCCGGATGCTCGAGTCACTGGTGCTGCGGGTTCTCTCGAACGTGTCGACCTGAAGCCGACTCGAACCGCGCGACCGCTGGTCAGCTCTCGACGTCGCGCGACGCGCCACGCGTGGCGCACCACTGCAAGACGTGACGAAGCGCCACCTCGACCGTGTCTCGCGAGTAGGGCTCGAGCAGACACCCGCGCGCGCCGAGGGCCTGCGCGAGGGCCCAGTCTCGCGCGGTGCCGTGCTGCATCGTGACGAGAGTCGGCGCCGGCGACGGCAAGGCTCTCGCGAGTGCACAGAGCTCCATGGCGCCATGACCTGGGAGCTCGAGCCCGACGATCGCGAGATCCACGGCGCCGCGCTCCACGAGGCGTGCGGCCTCGACGCCGTCTCCGACGCGCACCACCTGCAACCCAGGGCAGACTTCGAGGATCACACGCTCGAGACGATCGCCTCGAGCACCGTCGGCCTCCGCGATCAGCACCCGCGGTGCTGCGTGGCGGCTCGAACGCAGCTGCCTCAGCGCGTCGAGCAGGTCCGCGCGCAATCGCCCTGCGTCGATGACGCGACGCGAAGGCTCCTTCTCGAGCAGCGACCCGACCCAGGCGTCGAAGGGAGCGAGTGATGGTTGGATGTCCGACAACTTCGGCGGAGGCTCTTGCACGTGGCTGCGAAGCACCTCGAACGGGTCGTCGTGCTCGAAGGGGCGCCTTCCGGCGAAGAGCTCGAACGCCATCACGCCGAGCGCGTAGTAGTCGGCGGCGACACGCAAGTGGACCGGCACGCTCGAACCACGGACCACCTCGGGCGCGCAGTACGCAGGCGTGCCCTCGAGGGTCGGAGCGGTGTCGTCGACCCGCGCGACGAGCCCGAAGTCGGAGAGCTTCGTCTCGCCAAACGCGCCGCGCAGCACGTTGGCCGGTTTGAGATCGCGGTGGACGAGACCCGCGGCGTGCAGCACCTCGAGCCCCGACAGCACGCCGTCCAGCCAATAGACGACGTCCTCCGGCGAGCCCGGCGCCACCTCCGCGAGCGATCCTCCTGGGACCAGCTCCATCGCGAGCACCGGCCGGCCGCCGTGCCGCACGAGGGCGTACACCTCGACGACGTTCGGGTGGGTGAGCCGCGCGAGGGTCGCCCCTTCGCGAAGGAGCTCCTCGTCGCTCCGGGTCGACTCCAACACCTTCAGCGCGATCGGACGGTCGATGCGTTCGTCGTGCGCGAGATAGACCCGACCGGCCGAGCCCCGCCCGAGCGCCTCGCGCACTTCGTACACCCCTGCGATGCGCTCGCCGGGGTGAAGCACGAGGCTCGCGCGCTCCAGGGGTACCGTCGGGGCCGCCCACGTCTCCACGTCGGGACCGAGCCGCATCACGCGCCCTGCTTCATGTGGCGGCCATCGGGCAGGAGCGTGATGGGAGGCACCTCCCCCTGGCTCGCGATCTTGAACCGTGCGCACCGGCCGAAGTCACCCTCGCAGTAGAGCGTCTGCAGAACCCGAAGCGCCGATTGGTTGCGGAACTCGGGAAAAACTGGACAGCGCTCCATCTTGGGGCACGGCTTGCTCATGGGGAATGTGTTTAACCCATTAGGGTGAGGCGCCCAGCGGGGATTCCCTTACGTCACCCCCCATCTGGGGACACGATCAGCGCACGCCCGCGCCGCGCTTGCCCAGGCGTCCCTTGCGACCGTTCGGTCCGTTCGGTCCGTCCTGGCGCTCGCGGCGGCGCTTCTCGTGGATCGAGAGCGCGCCCTTCCCGCTCGCGGGCGGCACCAGGCAGTGCGCCGCCGAGCCGATGAGGTCGCGTCGTCCGGCCGCGGCCAGGGCCTCGCGCGCGAGATCGTGCTGCGCGACGTCCCAGTACTGCAGGAGCGCCTTCTGCATGCGCTTCTCGCGCAGCGTCTTGGCGGAATACACGGGCTCCTGGGTGAAGGGATCCTTCCCGGTGAGCCACATGCTGGTCGCCATCGACATCGGCGTCGGGATGAAGTCCTGCACCTGCCGCGGCTTCAAACCACGTTTCTTCAGGTAGACCGCGAGCTGAATCATCGAGTCGAGCGTCGAGCCCGGATGTCCGCTGATGTAGTACGGGACCAGGTGCTGATCCTTGCCGGACTTCTCCGACGCACACGCGAACATCTCGGCGAACTTCTCGTACGACTCCGCGCCCGGCTTCTTCATCTTGTCGAGCACCGCCTCGTCGACGTGCTCGGGCGCCACCGAGAGCTGACCGCCCGTGTGGTGCTTCGCGAGCTCCTCCACGAACTCCGGGCTCCGCTCCGCGAGGTCGTAGCGCACCCCGCTCGCGATGAAGACCTTCTTGATCCCCGGCTCCTGCCGCACCTTCTTGAGGAGCTGCACCAGCGGCGCGTGATCGGTGACGAGGTTCTCGCAGATCTTCGGGTACACGCAGCTCGTGCGACGGCAGGACTTCTCGATGCGCTCGTCCTTGCACGTCATCTGGTACATGTTCGCGGTCGGCCCGCCGACGTCGCTGATCACGCCCGAGAAGCCGTCCATGCGACGCAGCGCGCGCACCTCGCGCAGCACGCTCTCCGCGGAGCGGCTCTGGATCACGCGACCTTCGTGCTCGGTGATCGAACAGAACGAGCAGCCGCCGAAGCAGCCGCGCATCGTGACGATCGAGTGCTTCACCGTCTCGAACGCCGGGATCGGCTCGCGGTAGCTCGGGTGCGCGGTGCGCTGGAAGGGCATGTCGTAGAGCTCGTCCATGAGCTCGGTCGAGAGCGGCTCCGCGGGCGGGTTCAGGTAGATCGCTTGGTCGCCGTGGCGCTGCACGATCGGCCGCCCGTTGCCGGGGTTCGTCTCCTTCTGGAACGCGCCGCTCATGCGGCTGAACGCGTCGAGATCCGCGCAGACTTCTTCGTAGCTCGGCAGCACCACCGGTTTGCGATCCGACACCCGCCGCGAGGGCTCGATCGCCTCGTGCTCGCCCTTGTGAAGCACGTAGCCCGTGCCGCGCACGTCGCGCACCTCGCGGATCGACTTCCCGCTCGCGAGCTGATCGGCGACCTCCCAGACCGGCCGCTCGCCCATGCCGAAGATCACGAGGTCGGCCTTCGCGTCGAGCAGCACCGAGCGCCGGATCGAGTCGCTCCAATAGTCGTAGTGCGCGATGCGCCGCAGCGAGGCTTCGATGCCGCCGAGCACGATCGGCACGTCCTTGCCGAACGCCTGCCGACAGAGGTTCGAGTAGACGATGCTCGCGCGGTTTGGGCGCATGTTCGTGCGTCCGCCCGGCGAGTACTGATCGTCCGACCGCACCTTCTTCTGCGCGGTCAGCTTGTTCAGCATCGAGTCGAGGTTGCCCGCGGTGATGCCCACGAAGAGCCGCGGCGCGCCCATGCGCGAGACGTCCTCGGGAGTGTCCCAGCGCGGCTGCGCGATCATGCCCACGCGGTAGCCACGCGCCTCGAGGAAGCGCCCGATCAGCGCGCCCCCGAACGCCGGGTGGTCGACGTAGGCGTCGCCGTTGACGATGAGCACGTCGAGCTCGTCCCACCCGCGCGCCTCCATCTCCTCACGGGTGGTGGGGAGGAACGCACGAAGGTCCGGACCCTTCTTCTTGCCGAGCTTCACGAGCGACATGGGGTCCGAAGTTGTGCGGCCTTCCGGGCCGAACGTCGAGGGGACCACTCGCCAACTCGCCAACTCGCCCACTCGCCCACTCGCCCACTCGCCAACTCGCCAACTCGCGAACACGCCAAC
>JALOQC010000321.1 GCA_025453555.1 Myxococcota bacterium
GGTCAACCGCACATCCTCGTGCGCACGATGAGCCTCGACGATCCGCGCTCCATCCCCAAAGCGCGCGCGATCTACTTCGCGTGGTTCGTGCCCTTCAGCGTCGCGGCGGTGCTCGTCGGCCTCTACGCGCGCGTGCTCCCCCTCGAGCTCGTGACCGAAGGAACGACCGTGCCCATCGGCGAGCTCGCGATGCCCGCCCTCGCGAAGTCGCTCTTGCCCGACGCCCTCGTCGGCCTCGCGCTCGCCGGCCTCTTCGCGGCCACCATCAGCACCGCGGACTCGCAGCTCCTCGCGTGCTCCGCCGCGATCACCCAAGACCTCGCGCCGCGCTGGAAGGACGACTACCGCGCGGGCAAGCTCGCCACCCTCGCCGTCGGCGCGCTCGCGCTCGTGCTCGCGTTGAACGCCGACGAAGGTGTCTTTTCGCTCGTGCTGATGGCCTGGTCCGCGCTCGGCGCGAGCCTCGGTCCGCTGCTCGTGCTCCGCCTCGCCGGACGACCGGTCTCGCGCGCCACCGCGCTCTTCATGATGAGCGCGGGCGTCGTCACGGTCTTCGGCTGGCGCGCCCTCGACCTGTCGGGCGCGATCTACGAGCTGCTCCCCGGCATGACCGCGGCGTTCGCGGCGTACGGCTTGTCGCCGCTCCTCTGGCGCCCCGCGCGCGCGGAGGCGTCGTCGTGAGCTTCGCCGACTTCGCCGGAACTTTCGTCCCCCTCTTCGCGATCATGAACGTGCTCCCGGTGCTGCCGGTCACGCTCTCGATCCTCGAAGGCGTGCCCTCGCGCGAGCGACCGATCGTCACGCGCCGCGCGCTCCTCACCGTCCTCTCCGTCGGCGCGCTCATCGCGATCGGCGGCGGCGCGATGCTGCGCTGGTGGGGCCTCACCACCGACGACCTGCGCATCGCGGGCGGCGTGGTCCTCCTCGTCTTCGCGATCCACGACCTGCTCTTCTCGCGTCTCGAACGAAAGAGCCGCGCCAAGGAGCTCGACGCCGCGATCGACGACGAGCTCGTGCGCACGGATCCCCACGCCCCCGCGTCGCGAGCCAACGAAGGCCACGAGGAGCACGACCTCGCGATCGTCCCGCTCGGCGTGCCCATCCTCCTCGGTCCGGCCGGCATGACCGCGCTCCTCGTCTTCGGGCAGACGCGCGGTCTGCTCCCGACCCTGCTGGCCTTCCTCGCGAACTTCGCGATCAACGCGGTGCTCCTCGTGCACGCCGGCTTCGTGCGCCGCGTCTTCGGCCGCGCGGTCGTGCGCGCGACGGGCAAGGTGATGGGCCTGGTCCTCGCTGCCCTCGCCGTCTCGATGCTCCGACGCGGGATCGAGAACGTGATCGCGAGCGGCCTGGGGGGCGCCGGATGACGCGCTCGCGCCACGCCCGCACGCACGTTCGAGCTCCTGCGGACGATCGCGCCGACGTTCGCGACCCCGATCGCGACGCCGATCGAGACGACACGCTCCGCCCCCGTACGACACCGCGTGACGGTGACGCGCCTCGCCGTCCTTGCTACACGGGCGCCGTCGTGCCGAGCGCCTTCGAAGAGTCGATCCTCCTGTCCCTGCGGCGCATGTCGCGCGCCATCGATCTTCAGAGCCGCCAGCTCGCGAAGGTCCACGACCTCACCGGCCCGCAGCTCGTCTGTCTGCGCCACGTCCAGAGCCACGAGCGCATGACCCCCAAGGCCCTCGCGGCCTCCGTCTCGCTCAGCCAGGCCACCGTCACCGGCATCCTCGATCGCCTCGAGCGCCGCGGCCTCGTCCGGCGCGTGCGCTCCACGGTCGACAAGCGCGTGGTGCACCTCGAGGTCACCGACGCCGGCCGCACCCTCATCGGCGACGCACCCTCCCCGCTCTCCGAGGTCTTCCGCGCCCGCCTGGCCGCGCTCCCCAAGAATCAACAAGCCGCGATCGACGAGGCGCTCCGCCGCGTGGTCGAGATGATGTCCGCCACCGACGTCGACGCGTCGCCGATCCTCACCACGGGCGACGTCACGACCGGGCCGCGCGCGGTGAAGCGCTTCTTCGAGTCGGACGACTGACGCGCGGTCGCGCCGGCGCCGAGCGTCCCTCGGACGAGCTCCGACCGAGCGCGTCCGACCGGGCGCGCCACGCCGACGGACGGGCTCAGCTCACGTCCGCGATCGACGCGTCCAGCGCATCCAAGAACCCCGTGAGCTCGCCCTCGTCGACGTTCAGCGGCGGCACCGCGTAGATCACGTCGCCGAGCGGACGCAGCAACACGCCGCGTGCCTTCGCCGCCTCGTGCACCTTCCACCCACGATCGTCCTCGAGGTAGCTGCCGCGCCCGAGATCGATCGCCGCCACCATGCCGAGCGCGCGCGCGTTCGACACCCCCGCGTGGCGCTGCAAACGCTCGAAGCCCGCGCGCAGCGTCGACGCGCGCCGCGCCACTCCGTCGAGCACGCGCTCCTCTTCGAAGATCCGCAGCACCTCGAGCGCCACCGCGCAGCCGAGCGGGTTGCCGGTGAAGGTGTGCCCGTGCAGGAACGCGCGCCCCATGCCGCCGCGAAAGCCTTCGTAGACCGTGTCGGTCGCGAGCGTCGCCGCGAACGGCAACATGCCGCCCGAGAGCCCCTTCGCAGTGCAGAGCAGGTCGGGCACCACGCGCGCGCGCTCGCACGCCCACATCGTCCCCGTGCGTCCGAAGCCCGTGAACACTTCGTCGGCGATCAGCAGCACGCCCGCACGATCGCACGCGTCACGAAGCCGCCGCAGCAGCTCCGCACCGAAGAAGCGCATCCCGTTGGCGCCTTGCACCAGCGGCTCCACCACCAGCGCGCACACGGTGTCGCCTTCGGTCGCGAGGTGCGCCTCGATCCGCGCGCAGAGCGCCTCCCACTCCGCCTCCGTCCGCGGCGCCGTTCCGTCCGCGCCCCGCACCCGATCGCGAAAGAGCAGCGGCCGAAACACCGACGTGAAGTCGTCCACCGCGCCGACGCTCATCGCGCCCACGGTGTCGCCGTGGTAGGCGCCCGGAAACGCGAGAAACCGCTGCCGCTTCGCACCACCGTTCTGCTGCGCGTGCTGGTACGCGATCTTCAACGCGACCTCGACCGCGGTGCTCCCGTCGTCCGAGTAGAAGACGCGCGAGAGTCGCCGGTCGCCCTTCGGCGCGACCTCCACCAGCTTCGCCGCGAGCTCCGCCGCCGGCGCGTGCGTGGCCGCCGCGAGCGCCACGTGCGGCAGCACCTCGGCCTGCGCGCGCAGCGCCGCCACGAGCCGCGGGTGCGCGTAGCCGAGCACCTGACACCACCACGCGCCCGTCGCGTCGAAGTAGCGACGCCCGTCCGCGTCGATCACGAACGCACCCTCCGCGCCCGTGATCACGAGGTCGTCGCCCGTCGCGTGGCGCTCGAGCGAGGTGAAGGGACGCCAGACGTGCGCGCGGTCGAGCGCGAGGATGCGATCGCGGTCGTTCATCGCGCGCGTCGTGCCACGCGCGCCGCGACCAGGCACGCCACCACACGCCGTCGCACACCGCCGTCGCACGCCGCCGTCGCACGCCGCCGTCGCACGCCGCCGTCGCACACCGCCGTCGCACACCGCCGTCGCACACCGCCGTCGCACGCCGCCGTCGCACACCGCCGTCGCACACCGCCGTCGCACACGCCGTCGCCACGATCGCGCGGGCCCCTTCCCTCCGCGCGCCTTCGACTGTTATGACCTCGGTTCGAGGTCGGCCTCGGCGCACACCGAGCTCGCGACGACCCTCCGCGGTCGATCACGAAGCGCGGCGTGGCGAGCGGCCTCCGGCCCGAGTAGGAGAGAGCATGAGCAAGGAGCGCAGCGACCTGAAGGTCACCGGTCGCCATTCCGAGATCCCCGCCCCGAACGTCGCCATCGACGACTCGGGCGACGGCGTCATCATCGTGGTCACGCAGGCCTTCGGTCCGAAGGGCGACAACCTCGTCGGCGTCTCCGACGTGAAGTTCGACGGCTACCCCGCCGTCTCCCTCGGCGTGCGTACCCCCGACGGCCGCGAGGGCCTCGTCCACTTGAGCCCCATCCACGGCGATCCGCGCAAGAGCGGCTTCGTCGACATCGCGCCCGGCACCAAGTGCGAGATCTTCTGCCCCGTCAGCAAGGAGCCGCTCCCCGCGCTCGGTGCGGTCGAGGACGGCAGCGGCGCCACCTACCGCGCGCTCTTCCTCACGCCCAAGCTCGAAGAGGGCGCGGTGGTCATGATCAGCGACGTCTGGGGCCATTTCCACAGTCGCATCATCGACGACATGGAGCTGCTATCGTATTGGGCGGTCACCCACGACGCCGAGGGCTGAGCCCCTGGTCGTCGGCAACCATGTCGCCGGCCGCCGGATCATCGGCAGACCGCGACTCCGGCAAACCGTCGCCGGAGTGGAGATTCGAGGTTGGGCCTGAAGCTTCGAGAAGTGAGCAACCGTTTTCAGCCTCGCGCCGGCCGCGTGATCGACGGTCGCTACGTCCTCGAGAGCGCGATCGGAGAGGGCGGGCACGCGCTCGTCTGGCGCGCACGCCACCAGCGCCTCGGCCACCACGTCGCGGTGAAGTTCCTGCGCGAGCCCGACGACCAGGAGCGCCGCGCGCGCTTCCTCCGTGAGGCCCAGGTCGCCGCCGCCATCCGCCACCGCAACGTGGTCGAGATCCTCGACGTCGGCGAAGAGGACGACCACGTCTACATGGTGATGGAGCTCCTCGAAGGAGACTCCCTCGCCGAGCACCTCGCGAAGGGGCCGATGAGCGTGCCGGAGGCGGTGCGCCTCACCGCCGCGATCCTCGGCGGCCTGACCGCGGTCCACGAGGCGGGCATCGTCCACCGCGATCTCAAGCCCGAGAACGTCCTGCTCGTGAACGACGCGGACGGCTACTTCCCGAAGATCGTCGACTTCGGGATCTCGCGCGTGCACATGCGCGAGTCCGAGCGCCCCGCAGAGAACCGCCTGCGCGACTCCGGGCCCGCGCTCGTCTCCGTCGTTCCCACCCAAGAGAACGTCCTCGTCGGCACGCCCGAGTACATGTCGCCCGAGCAGGTGCGCGCGAAGACCCGCGTCGATCACCGCAGCGACGTCTGGTCGATCGGCGTGATGCTCTACGAGATGCTCACGAGCGACCTGCCCTTCCGCGGCGAGACCGCGGCGGACGTGTTCATCGCGGTCGCGACCGAGAACGAGCGGCCCGTCACCGACCTGCGACCCGACGTCCCCGAGCCGCTCGCGCGTTTCCTCCACCGCGCGCTGCGCAAGTCCGCCGCCGAGCGCTACGCGAACGCCCGCGCGATGCGCCGCGCGTTGGTGCAGGCGGTGGCGGAGTCCGCCCAAGAGCTGGAGTCGCGCGGCCCGGCCGCGTACGAGTCGGCCCACGCGCTCCGCGCCGCGCTCGGCGCGAGCTACGAGCCCGGCGACTCGGTCGTCATGAAGCTCCCCGCGACGCGCGGCGCGCGCGAAGATCAACCGACCCGCACCCTCGAGGGCACCATCTCCGCCGAGATGCGCGTCGACGGAAAACGGCGCGCGGTCGTCGTGCTCTCGCTCGTCGGCATCGTCGCGCTCGTGGGCGCGAGCACCTTCGTGATGCTCGGACAGACGGAGCCGTCGGACGCGAGCGCCGAGGCCTCGAGCGCCACCCCCAGCGCGCCGACCGAGCCGACCGAGCCGACCGAGCTCGTCGCGCCGAGCACCTTGCCCGCCACCGTGCGCGTCGAGCTCCGCCCGCTCCCGGCTGGCGCGGAGGTCTGGCTCGACGGCCGCCTCCAGCCGAGCGGCTCCCTCGAGGTCTCCACCGACGCCTCCCACGCCCTCGAGGTCCGCGCTCCCGGCCACGACACCTGGCGCGTCGAGCGCCGCTTCGAAGCGAACGCCGAGCTCCAGCCCGTGATGCCGGTGTCCGCACCGATCGCACCGATCGCCCCGATCGCGCCGGCCACCGCGCGCACACCCCGCCGCGGCACCGAGCGCCCGACGAGCACGACGCCGCCGCGCAGCACGATGCGCGCGACCACGATGCGCGGCATCTACACCGACCCGGGGTTCTGAACGCGGCACGCATCGCGACCGAGCCGGTCGTGAACGTGGTCGTGGTCGCCGTGGTCGTGGTCGTGAACGGCGACGTCGACGTCGACGTCGACGCAGAAGATCGCACGACGGTCACACGCAGAACATCGCACGCGGGTCACACGCAGAACATCACACGCAGAACATCACGAATCCCGTCGCACGCGTCACGCTTCACCCGAGCAGCACCGCCGCCAACGCCGCGCCCGCCGGCAACGCCTGCACGATCAAGATCGTCCACTTCGCGGAGTACGCCCCGTAGAGCCCCACGACGATCACGAACGCGAGAAGGATCGCCACCGCGTTCCACTCGCCCCGCAGCGCGGCATACGTCAACGCGGCCGCGAGCGCGCCGTTGTAGATCCCTTGGTTCGCGGCGAGCACCTTCGTCGTCTCTGCGTCCTCCGCGGTCATCCCGAACGAGCGCCGCACCTTCGGCGTCGTCCAAGCGAACGTCTCCAGAACCATGAAGCCGACGTGGAGCGCGGCGACGACCAGCGTGAGCACGAGCGCGAGCATTCCCCGTTTTTGAACGAACGACCAAGAACCGTCAAGCCGCACGTCGTCACCGCATGACGCACACCGAGCGCACACACCGAGCGCACACACCGAGCGCGCACACCGAGCGCGCACACCGAGCACGCACACCGAGCACGCGCGCACCGAATGCACCGAGCGCGCACACCGAGCGCGCGCGCACTCAGCACCGAGCACACGCTCAACGCGTCAGCGTCACGCGCTCGATCTCTTCGCCCACCACCCCGATCACCACCAGCTCCACCTTCGCGCCGTCCACGTCGAAGCGCAGGTAGTGCTGCCGCGGATCGAAGAACGCGACCCGATCCGCCCAGGGCACGTCGCGCTCCTGCGCGTAATAAGGCGCGCCCGCGCCGCCGCTCACGAGCTGCCAGAACGGTCGCTCCACGCCCTCCACCACGCCGTCGTCCACCCGCAGCCGCGAGTAGTTGTGCTCGTCCGCGCACACCAACGCGAGCACCCCGTGCGCTCCGAGCAGCCGCGCGAACCGATCGCGCATCGCGACCATCTCCGGGATCTGCCCGTCCCACCACATCGCGTCCTTCGCGTGCCCACCGTTCGGGAACGCCGGCTCGTGCGTCACCACCACCAAGTGCTTCGCGCCCCGCTCGCGCGCCGCGCGCAGATCCGCGTCGAGCCACTCGAGCTGCACTTCGTCGAGCGTGCCCTCCCGCTGCCCGCGCCGAAACGTCGACCCGCGCGCCATGCCCACCGCGTAGTTGCTGTTCACCGACGCGACGTGCACCTCGCCCACGTCGAACGAAAACACGTTCTCCGAGTACGTCGGCCACGGCACGTCGTTCGTCGGCGCGCGCGGCGCGGGCGCGTTCTCCGGGTTCACGAACACCCGCGCGAAGATCGCCTCCGCGCTCGGCTCGATCCGATACGCCGCCGTGCCGTCCGACCAGAGATCGATCAGCGCCTCGTGGTTCCCCATCGTCTCGTAGATCGGCAGGTGCGCCGCGAACGGCTGCACCACGCGTCGCCACTGCGAAAGCTCGTGCTCGAAGAGCCCCGGATGCGTCGTGTAGCCGTCGATCAGATCGCCCGCGAACACCACGAAGCGCGGATCGTCCTGCGCGATCCGCTCGAAGAGCGCGCGCAGCACCCGCGCGTTCGTCCCGCCGTAGCGCTCGTCCGCGCTGCCGTGCCCCGAGCGACTGTCGCCGAGCATCACGAACGAAAACTTCGTCAGCGTCTCCGGGTGCGTCTCGAACGTTCCCCCGCGGTGCACGTGCACGCGCCCACCACGCTCGATCGCCACCGGCTGATACCGATAGCGCGTCGCCACCTCCAGCCCGTCGAGCGTGATCTCGTGCCGCGTCCCGAGGTCCGTGCTCTCGAAGAGGCGCGCCGCGCGACCTTCCGGAAAGAGCGCCACGAACGCCGCCGTCGCGGCATCCGTCTCGAACGTGATCGTCACGCTCTGCGACGAGAGCGCGTCGAGC
>JALOQC010000322.1 GCA_025453555.1 Myxococcota bacterium
GACGCTGACATCTTGGGGAGCTCGCGGCACGCCAAGATCTACGCCGCGAAGAGTCGCACCTCGTCGCAGAAGAGGCCCCCCTCGCCCGCGTGCGGGTTCACGCCCGTGACCTCGACCTGCGGACGCTCGATCCCGAGGGCGCGACACGCCGCCACCACGTGCTCGATCGTCCGACGCGCGCGGGCCTCGGTCACCGCAGCCGCTGCGTCGCGGACCGAGAGATGCGTCGTGACGAGCCCGACGCGGAGCCTCGGCCCGAGGAAGAGCATCGTGACGGCGTCGTCGTCGAGCCCCGCCCGCTGCGCGAGCCGCTCGGTGTGTCCGATGAACGAGACGCCGGACGCGACGATCGCCGCTTTGCTGACGGGGCCGGTCACGAGCGCGCGGGCCTCGCCGCGCTGCACGAGATCGATCGCCGCATCGAGCGCGGCGAGCTGCGCACGCCCACCTTCCGCGGTGGGCGCGTGGGCCGCGATCGTCGCGTCGGACCAGCGCGCGACGTCGATCAGAGCGACGTCGCCAGGCTTCTCCGCACGCGCGACGACAGGCACGCCCGCGTCCTCGAACGCCCGCTCGAGTCGCGTCGCGTCG
The DNA here is from genome assembly GCA_025453555.1 of Myxococcota bacterium. Taxonomy (GTDB): domain Bacteria; phylum Myxococcota_A; class Polyangia; order Polyangiales; family Houyiibacteriaceae; genus JACKEH01. Next base: position 592 of record JALOQC010000322.1, read on the forward strand.
CCGACCACCGCGAACGCGTCGGTCGAGCGCAGCGCGGCGATCGCGGACACGCCGACCTGCGGACCGATGCCAGCGGGGTCGCCCAGCGAGAGCACGAGGGGCGATATCGCGAGGGGCGAGGTCGAAGGCGAAGTCGCGCTCGTGCTCACGGCGCCTTCATCTTGTAGCCGACGCCGCGCACGGTCTCGAGGTGGTTCACCGCGTTGCCGAGCTTCATGCGCAGACGCCGCACGTGGATGTCGACGGTGCGGCTCGAGCCGTAGTAGTCGACTCCCCACACGCGCTCGAGCAGTTGTTGCCGAGAGAACACGCGACCGCGCTGCTGCGAGAGGAAACGGAGGAGCGCGAACTCTTGCTGCGTGAGTGACACGGGGCGCCCGTCGACCGTCACCTCGTGGGCCGCGAGATCGATGCAGAGCGCGCCCATCTTCACGCGCTCCTGGGCGCTGAAGTCCGAGCGCTTCCACTCTGCGCGTCGCACGCGGAGGTAGAGCTCGGCGGGGACGTAGGGCACGAGCACGAAGTCGTCGAAGCCGTCGTTCGCGTCGAGGCGCGTGAGCCCCGAGACGCTGACGGCGACGAGCGCGGGAACCTCGAGCAACGTCTTCACCGCGCGCAGTCGCTGGAGCGCCGCGCGTCCGGCGTCGACCTCGTCCTCCGCCTCGACGAGGATCGCGGCGGGCGGATCGCGCGTCAGCGTCGGATCGTCGAGCGAGTCCCACAGGTCGCATGCGCGGACACGGCATCCGAGCTGTCGAAGCACCTCCGCGGCGCTCCCTTCCCGCTCGTGCTTGGCCTCAGGTCCGACCACCAGAATCCACATCGTGACTCCCGCTTCCCCGAGCGCGCGAAGGTACGCCGAAGGTTCGTGGTGGTCCACCCGACGTCGGTGAAGCGCGCCTTGACCCTCTCGACGACGCAGGGCTAACGTCCGCGCGGAACGAGGTCGTGACGGTGCAGCGTTGGCGGATGGTGGTCTCGGACCTCGGGGGCGACGCGGTTCGTGCGGAGCTCACGGTCGAGTCCGACAACTGGATGTCGGCGCTGCGCAAGGGGCGCGCGGAGCTCGGCGAACAGGGCGGCGTGCCAGGCGGCTCGAGCTGCGCGGTCGCGGCCGACGGAACGGTGACGATCCTCGATCCGGTCGAGCGTCGCCGTTTCATGATCGCGCCCGCGGCCGCGAAGCCGGTCGGGTTGCGCATCCCCGCCGACGAGGTGCCACGTCCCGCGTCGACTCCGCCCGCCGCGGCGGCACCTTCGAGCGCACCGACCTCGCACGCGGCGTCGAGCCCGCCGGCCTCCCACACCGCGTCGATCTCGAGCCCACCCAAAGCGTCGTCGTACGTGCCGCCCCCACCGTCGGCCCCGCCCGCGACCGGTCCAGCCCCCGCGAAGAAGGTCGGCAAACAAACGGTCGCGTACATCCCCGCCGGCGCGATCCCGGCTGCGGCGCCGCTGCCTTCGACGGATCCCGCGCCCGTTCCGCGTGCGCCCGCGCCGGAGGCCATTGGGCCCGCTTCTGCGGCCCCGTCGCCCGCGGTGCCCGTCGTCGTGGCTCCCGCGCCGTCGACGCCCATCGCTCCTCCAGCCGCGGAGCCGGCGGTGGCGTCCGCCGCGAAGAAGCGCGCGAAGATGACGGTCGCCTACATGCCCGGCGCCGAAGCGCTCTCGGCGCCGACGGAGGTCGTCGTCGGGAGCTCCGCGCCCGCGCCCGCAGCGATGGCCAGCGTGCCCGCAGCGACGGCCAGCGCGCCCGCGCCGAGCGTGCCGAGCCAACCGGCGAGCCCGCCTCCCGCCCGCGTCGATGCGGTCGAGAGCGCGCACCACGTCGAGCTCGCGGACGCCGCGTCGCCCGAGCCCGCGGACGTCACCGACAAACACGCCGCGATCGTCGAACGAAACGAGACGACCGAAGGCTCGATCGGCGCGGGCGAGTGGAAGCTCCTCGCGCGCCGCGACGCGGACCCGACGCCCGAGAACCCGCTCTGCTACCGCGAGCGCAGCTACCTCGTGCCCGAGGGGCTGTCCGGGGCGGACGCCGAAGCGTTGGCGCGAGCGCGGGTCGACGAGCTGCGCGAGCTGCTGCGCGAAGCGCCGCCTGGACGCTTCGTGAACGTGGCCGTGTTCGATCACGTGTGGACGGACCGACCGAGCCGCCCGCCCGCCGCCACCGCGCAGTGGAAGGATTGGCAGGGCGACGTCGTGGTGGACCGACCGCTCGAGCGTTGGCTCGCGTCGACCCGAGCGTCGGCGACGCCATCCAGCGCGCCGGCCGCGAGCGCCTCGACCGCGCCTGCGACGCCAGCATCGCCGACCTCAGCATCGCCGACCTCGACCGCGCCTGCGGCTCCGTCCCCGGCTTCGACCGAGCCCGTCGCGCAGCCGGCCGTGGTCGCGCCTGCGTCCAGACCGCCTGCAGCGGTCGTTCCGGTCGACGAGCCGCGCACGGCGCCGCCGGCACGCACGCGGCGCACGACCGACGATCACGACTCGCGCCTCGCAGACGCGTTCGAGGCCTGCCAGGATCTCTTCTTCCTCGGGACGCCCGCGGAGGGCCTCGAGTTCGCCGTAGAGCTCCTCGGGCAGCTCGTGCCTCACGAGGCTGCGAGCGCGTGCCTCTACGACATCGACGAGGACGTGCTGCGCTTCGTCGTGGCGACAGGCCCCGGCGGACACGATCGTCGCGGCGACGGAGTGCCCGCGCGGCTCGGGCTCTTCGGCATCGCGGCGCGTCTCGTCGGCACCACCCTCCGCGTCGATCCGCTCGGATCGGACGCACGCTTCGATCCGGGCGTCGATGGCCGGGTGGGGCTGGATCCGCAGAACGCGCTCTACCTGCCGATCGCGCACCAGGGCCGCATCCTCGGCGTGCTCCAGCTCTTGAACCGCGAGCTCGACGTGACGTTCTCGCAGGGCGACGCCGACCTCGGGCTCTACGTCGCGAACCAGCTCGGGCAGTTCCTGCAGCAAGTGCGCATGCGGCCGCGTCGCTGAGGGCGTCGCGGACCCCGCGCGGCCGAGCGCGCCGCTGAGAGCGTCGCGGACCCCGCGCGGCCGAGCGCGTCGCTGTCGAGCGCGCCGCTGCCGAACCGGCGTCACCGAGCTCGCGCCGCTCGCGCTCCACGGAGGGCCACGACGCACTCCGTCGCTCGCGCCTGAGCCGTCTTCTCTCGCTGGCGTCGACGCACGCCGCGCGCCATAGCGCGCTCGCTTGCTCGCCCCCGCGTCATCGATCCGCGACGAATCCCTGCGCGCGGTCTGGACCCTCGCTGGCCCCGCGATCGCGCAGCAACTGCTTCACACCGCGGTCTTCCTCGTCGACCGCGGCATGCTCGGGCATCACGGCGCCGACTCGCTCGCGTCGATGCAAATCAGCAGCCCCGTGGTCTGGTCGACGTACTCGCTGCTCGCGGCGTTCACGGTGGGCAGCATCGCGCTCGTCGGGCGCTGCGTGGGCGCGAACGATCGAGCGAGCGCGGCCGCCGCGGTCCGCGCGAGCCTCGGCTTCGCGCTGGTGCTCGGGTTTCTCGTCACCCTCGCGACGCCGCTCTTGCTGCCGCTCGTGCTGCACGGCTTGTTTCCCGACGCGGGTGCCGCGGTCCACGCCGAAGCGACGGGGTACCTCGGTGTCGCGTTGCCCACGATGCCGCTCACGCTCGTGAGCTTCACGGCCGCGGTGTGCCTCCAAGCCGCGGGTGACACCCGAACGCCCTTCCTCGTCGCGGCCGCCGGCAACGTGGTCAACGTCGTCGCGTCGTACGCGCTGGTGTTCGGTGAGCTCGGCATGCCGAGCCTCGGCGCGCAGGGAGCTGCGATCGGCAGCGCGCTCGCGTTCGGCCTCGAGACGGTGGCTCTGCTCGCGGTGCTCGCGCGTCGCGACGGACGAGTCACGTGGCGCGGTCGGGGCGGCGAGCGCGAGGCGACGCGACGCATGCTGCGCGTGGCGGGGCCGAGCCTCGGGGAACGCGCGATTCAACACACCGGGTTCCTCGGCTTCGTCGCGATGATCGGCGCGCTCGGACCGGGTGCGATGGCCGCGAATCAAGCGCTCATCAGCATCGAGAGCATCGTGTTCCTCAGCGCGGACGGCTTCGGCATCGCCGCGGCCGCCCTCGTCGCGCAACGTCTCGGCGCCGGGCTGCCCGATCACGCGGAGCGCGCGGGTCTCGCGGCGGCGAAGCTCACCGTCGTGGTGCTCTCGGGGGTCGGCGTGATCTACGTCGCGATCCCGGAGCTGCTCCTGCGCGCGTTCACGTCCGACGCGGAGATCGTCGCGCTCGGCGCGCCGTGCCTGTACGCGGCCGCCGTCGCGGCGCCGCTCATGGGCGCCGGCGTGGTGTTCTCGGAGGCGCTGCGAGGCGCGGGCGCGACGCGCGAGGCGTTGCTGGTCACGTTCGTGGGCGGGCTCGCGGTGCGGCTCGCGGTGACCGCCGTGCTGGTCTTCGTGCTGCGCTGGGGGCTGCTCGGCGTGTGGCTCGGCAGCACCGTCGACTGGGGTCTCCGCGCGCTGCTCGGCTGGCGGATCTTTCGCCGCGGTCGTTGGCGCACGATCGAGGTTTGATCGCCGAGCTCGTGCCGCTGCGACGAGCGATCGCGCGGGCGATCGACCTACCGAACGACCTTCATCTGCGGGCGATTGGGCACGAAGCCTTCGCGCTGGAGCACCTCCATCGCGAGGGTCTTGAGCTCCGGGTGCACGCCCTTCTGCACGAACGCGCCGAGCTGGTTCGGATCGATCTTCGCGAGGCGCATCATCGCGGTGCGGGCGCGGCCCTTCTTCTTGAGCTTGAGCCAGGTGAAGACCTGCGCGCGCCAGAGGAACGCCTGCACCTCGCCGTACGCGGGGTCTTCGGCGGAGTAGTCCTCGAGCAGCTTCGCCGCTTCGTTCTCCTTGCCGGTGCGCGCCCAACACTCCGACATCACCGCGGCGTAGAGCGCCTTCTGCTTCGGCTGCGCCTGGCCGTCGAGCTTGATCTCGTCGACGAGCGGGCGCGCGTCCGTGGTGCGGTTCTGCACGAGGTACATCAGCGCGAGCTGCGCGCGCACGTCGTTCTGCAGGAGCTTGGGCGCCTTCTTCAGGTCGATCGCCTCGAGGATGCGCACGGCTTCCTTCGGATCCTCCTGCGCGACGAGCTGGGCCTGGGCGACCGCGGCCATCACGTCGTTCGAGCCCTTGTCGGAGAGCGCGGCGATCGCGGCCTTGCGACCCTCTTCGCCTTGCGCGCTCTTCAAGATGTCGACGATGGCCGACGACTTGCGCATCAAGCGCCAGATGTAGAGGCCGAAGCCGAGCACGATGGCGGTGAGCACGCCGGCGACGACGAAGCCCCAGATGCCGATCCACGAGCTCAGCATGCCCGCGATGACCCAGACCACCGCGAGGGCCACACCGATCTGGGCGAGGACCTTCCAGTTCAGCTTGGGCGCCTCGAGCTTCTCGAGTGCGGCTCCCGGATCGTTGCGCCCGCCGGGCGCGCTCGGCTTCTCTTTCGACACGGCGCCTCTTTCCCATTTTTGTGAGCCACGCGCACGCGCTTCGCTCACCCGTGAGGTGCGTTCGGGGAGGAGACGCGACGATCAGCGGGGCTCGGCGGCCTTCGCGGCCTCGACGGTGCGGGCGGGGTAGCTGCCGAGGACGCGCAGGTCGCTCGTCTCCGCCGCGAACGCACCGAGCGCCGCACGCACCGCGGTATCGGCGAGGTTGCCCTCGAAATCCAGGTAGAAGCGGTACTCCCACGCGGCGTTCGGGCGCGGACGCGACTCGAGCTTCGTGAGGTTCAGCTCGTTCTCGGCGAGGATCGCGATGCTCCGCGCGAGCGCGCCCTTCGCGTGGCGGGTCGAGAACATCACGCTCGTCTTGCAGGGGATCCGCGCGTCGAAGATCTCCGGTTCGCGCGCGACCACCACCATGCGGGTGAAGTTGCCCTTCTGGTCCTGCACCGCGCGGCGGAGGATTGGCAGCCCGTGGATGCGCGCCGCCTCCGCGCTCGCGATGGCGGCCTGGGTCGGATCTCCGTCGGCTTTGACCTTCGCGACGCTCAGCGCGGTGTCGATGAAGACCTGGGCCTCGCAGCCGTGGCCCGCGAGATCCGCGAGGATGTTGCGACACTGCGCGAGCGCGACCGGGTGGGAGAGCACGCGGCGGAGCTTGGCCAGCGGGGTGTCCGCTTCGAGGCCGATCAGGCAGAGCTCGACCTCTTGGATCTCCTCGCCCACGAGGTGCAAATCCATCTCCGCGAGCAGGTCGTAGCTCTCGTTGATCGAGCCCGCCGTGGTGTTCTCGATCGGCAGGAGCGCGTAGTCGAGATCCCCGTCGCGGACCGCCTCGAGCATCGCGCGGAAGGTCGGCCAGCCCTTGAAGGTCGCGTCACCGCGCATCGCGAAGAAACGTTTGGACGCGAGGTGGCTGAAGGCGCCCTCCCCGCCTTGGAAGCCGACCACGAGCGGGCGGGTGCCGCGGGCGGGATCGGCGGCGCGCGCGAGGAGCTCGTGCTGGAGGCGCAGCGAGTGATCGAGGATCTCTTGGAAGACCCGGGTCACGAAGTAGGGCTCGAGCCCGAGACCCTTTCCGAGATCGACCAGGCGCTGCAGCAGGCTCTCTTCGCGGCTGCGGTCGCGCAACACGGTGTCGCCGCTCGACTTGTAGGCGGCCACCTCGGCCACGAGGGAGCGACGTTCGGCGAGGTCTTCGAGGAGACGGCGGTCCACCGCGTCGAGGCGACGGCGGAGCTCTTGGAGGTCGAGGCGTTCGGTCACGCGCGCCTCTTAGCACCGTTCGAGAGTTCGCTCACACGGTTCCGTCCACTCGACCCCGAACGGCGCGGCGCGTCACTCTTTCGCGATGCACTAGGGCTATCGTGCACCCATGGGCACCGAGTCGCTCGCGGGGGGCGGTCTGGCGTCTTCACGCGCGCGGTGGCTGCGTGTGGGGGCGCTCGCCGCGATGGCGTGGGTCGTGGCGTGTGGAGACGACGACGTCGCGCTCGACGCCGGACCCACGCTCGACGGATCCGTGGACGCCGCGCTCGATGCGCCGCTCGACGGATCGACCGACGCCGCGGAGGACGCGGCTGACGACGCCGGGATCGCGTGCGGGCCGAGCGAGGGTCCACCCTCGTGGCTCGCCGCGACCGACCGCGCTCACCACCACGTCGCGCGCGCGGGAGGCCGCGACGTGCACGTGTGGGCGTTCGCGGACGGGCTCGTGCGGTTGCGCTACGTCCCGTCGGGGACGACGCCGAACGAACGTTCGTTCGCGCGCGCGGTGCCGCTCGACGCGCTCGCGCCCGCGTCGCTCACGCTCGCGCACGACGACGCGCACGCGTACCTCTGCACCCCCGAGTGGCGCCTCGCGATCGCGTTCGAAGGCGGCCGCGCGCGGCTCGTCGACGCGTCGGGCAACGTGCTCGTGGACGATCTCGCGGAGGACGCGCCATCGG
>JALOQC010000323.1 GCA_025453555.1 Myxococcota bacterium
GTCGTGCAGCGCGCGGAGCACCTCGTAGAGCGTGCGGGTCTCCGCCATGCTTCCGCGTCGCACGCGGGGTCGGCCGCGGTCGAGTTTTCGACGCGAGCGGGGCGCCGCACGAGGAGCCCGGCCCGCGTGCGCAAGTCGCGCGCCGAGACGCCCGTGCGCGCGTCGATGCTCGTCCATGCTGCGCCGTCGCCGTCGCCCACCCACGAGCCTCGCGCCCTCGACGCCCGCCGACCCGTCGCGTACCGTTCCGGCGTGCGTTGCTTCGCCGTCTCGCTCACCGCCGCCCTCACCCTCGTCGCCTGCAGTGCGCCCCCGGCGGAGCGGGCCTGCCAGGACCTCTGCGACCAACGCATCTTCGCGTGTGGATCCCCGCAGTCCGAATCGGAGTGCATGTGGATCTGCCTCGCGGGGATGGAGTGGCGAAAGCAGGAAGGTCGCCGCTGCCACAAGCAACATCGTCGCGAGATCGCGTGCCTCGCGAACGTCGACGACTGCGAGTTCCTGCTCGACGAGATCCGCTACCGACGCGGCGATCCGTGCGCGGAGCGCGGCAACGCGCGCGCCGCGGCGTGCAACGAGAACGGCGTGCCCGGTGACGAGCTGGTCCCGCTCTCGTTCGACCCCGACGCGGAGTGGCCGTGGTCGGAGGAAGGCGACGAGGATCCCGAGTCGGAGGACGACTCCGACGACGCCGACGCCGACGCCGACGCCGGGGCCGACGACGCGGATGCCGACGACGACGACGGCGTGATTCGCGGCGACATCTACCGCCTCTGAAGGGGCCCACCAGCCTCCCTTCGCGGCGCCCCCCTCCGGTAGGGCGGCTCGCGATGATCGGCGGAGCTTCCAGGCGGCGCCCCGCGAGAGAAAGCCGAACGAGGCGGGCGCTCAGATCACGGCGCGTAGCTCCGCGATCGACGGTCGCGCGCGCGGTTCCCGACGCAGGCACGCCGCCGACAGCTCTCTCCACTCCGCGGGCGCGTCCGCACCGAGCGCGTCGATCAGCTCGCGCAGCACCACCCCGAGCGCGTGCACGTCCATCGACGCCTCGGCGGGAGCGTTCGCGCGCTGCTCGGGCGGCATGTACTGCAGCGTGCCCTCGCCGACGCGCGCGTTCTGCGTGCGCCCACGCTCGAGCGCGAGCCCGAAGTCCGTCAGCACCACTCGGTCGTCGCTGCGGAGGAGGAAGTTCGACGGTTTGAGATCGCGATGCACGAAGCCCGCGTCGTGGACGAACGCCACCGCGTCGAGCGTGGTCGTCATCCACTGCCGCGCGCGCGCCGCTCCGAGCACCCCGCGCGCGAGCTCGCGACGAACGCTGCCACCCGCGCACAGCTCCATCGCGATCGCGCCGAGCGGTGGATCGAGGTCGAGGATGCGCACGACGCCGGGGTGCTCGAGCGCGGCCGGCACCTTCCCCTCGACGAGCAGACGCTCGCGCTCGACCGGCCCCCGGCCGTGGTAGACCTTGAGCGCCACGCGGCGATCGAGGCGTTGGTCGAACGCGGCGAACACGGTCCCCGCGCCGCCGCGACCGAGCTCGCTCTCCACTCGGTACCGCCCACGCGTGAGCGCGCCCTCCGTCGCGAGCGTCATGCCCGCGAGCCCCTCGCGTGCGCTGCTCGCGAGCTCGCGCAGACGCTCGATGCGCTCGCGCGCTCGGGGGAAGTCCAGGTCGCGCGCGATCACCTTCTCGTAGAGGCCGAGCGCGCGCGTGGTGTCCCCGCCGCGCTCCGCGATCTCCGCCGCGAGCATCGTCGCCCCGAGCGGCGCATCGAGGCGCGCGACCAGAGGCCCGAGCAGGACGTCCGCCGCCGCGTCGTCACCACGGGACGAGAGCAGCTCCGCCGCGCGCACCACGAGGCGCGTGCGCGCCGGATCGTTCTCCGCGAAGCGATCGAGCACCACGCGCAGGCCTTCGAGCGCCCGCGCCGGACGACCGGCGTGGACGATCGCGTCGACCAGCTCGAGCACGAGCGCCGGATCGGGCAGCGGACCTTCTGCGAGCGCGAGCAGCTTCGCGTCCGGCGTGCTCGGCGACGGCTCGGCCTCCGGCTCCGGCTCCGCATCGGCGGGCGGCTCGGCGTCGGCAGGCGCGTCTTCGGTCTCCCCGAAGAAGCCGCGGATCTTCTTCCAGATCACGCGACCTCCACGCGGTGACCGTCGATCTCGAGCACGTCGCCCCGCAAGAGCGCGATCGGCGCGACCACCCGCTGGCCGTCGAGCGTGCAACCGAGCTGCGCAGTGAGCGTCGGGTGTCCGTCGACGAAGCTCACTTTGGCGCGAAGGCCGGGCACTGGCAGCGGCAGCGCACCGACACACGCGACGTGATCGCGATCGAGCCCCGCGAGCACCTCGAGCTTCAGCCCCCACGGCTCCGCCTCGACCCGCACCGTCACGTCGTCTCCGAGGCCGATCTCCGTCGAGCCTTCGAGGCGCAGCGAGCCCGCGATCGGCAGACCCCGCACGAGCGTGCCGTTGCGGCTCCCGAGATCACGAACCTCGACCCCCTCCGCGCTCCATGCGAGCTCGGTGTGACGCCGCGAGACGCTCGTCCCCCGCACCACGACGTCCGCATCTCGCCCGAGCGCGACCGCGGTGCCCGCGACGAAGGTCATCTCGCGCGCGCCGACGCGGAGCACGACGCGATTCGAGGTCGGGAAACGTGCCTCCAGTCGACGCAGCATCTCCGAGAGCGCGCGGTCGCTCGGGTCGAGCGCGAGAGCCTTGCGCAGCGCCTCGCGCGCTTCGACGCGCGCGCCGACCGCGAGCGACATCTGGTGCTCGTCCACGAGCCGCTTGAGCGCTCGTTCGCGCCGCGCGCTCTCGGTGCTCGCGTCGAGCAGCGCCTCGAGTCGCTCGATGTCGCCCGCCTTCTGCAGACACCGCGCGAGATCCTCCGTGCGCTCGAGCAGCTCCCACGCGGTGCCCGCCTCCGACCACTTCTCCGCGCGCTCGAGCCGGGCCGCCGCGTCCGCGAGGCGCTCGCGTTCGTCCGCGTTGCGCACGCCCTTGCGCTGCGACTCGTCCAGGATCGCGAGCCCGATGCGCCCCTCGATCTCCACGCGGCGCGGATGCTCCTCGGGCAACCACCGCAGCGCGTCGCGATACGCCGCGAGGCGCTCGTCGAGGACGGTCGCGCGCGCAGCCGCGAAGAGCAGCGCGTTGGCGGCCTCCTCGGGCGCGTCGGCCTCGGCGTAGAGCGCGGCCGCCTCGCGGTACTCGCCCCGCCCCTCGGCTCGGCGAGCCCGGCGGTAGGCGGTCGAGAAGGTGCGACGCAGCCAGCTCACGGACGCGAATCTACCAGCCGGGGTCGAGCGCTTCGACCCTTTCGCATCGAGCCCGACGTGTCGGCGATCTCCCGACTTGGGCCACGAAGCGTGCTCGCGCTTCGTGTATGCTCGCTCCGCCGTTCTCGTCGTGGTCGGGCTGGCCCGTCGCGCGACTCGACACGACTCGCGACCGCGCGACTCGATCACGCCTCAGCCGCCAAGGAACACGGAGCGCAATGACCAACCGTCTCGGAGAGCTTCTCGTCCGGTCCCGCCGCATCAGCCTCGAGCAGCTCAAGGCCGCGCAAGACACGCAGAAGAAAGACGGGGTCAGCCTCGGGTACGCGCTCGCCAAGATGGGCTTCATCTCCGACCAGGAGATCACCCAGTTCCTCAGCCAGCAGTACCGCGTGCAAGCGATCGATCTCTCCGAGTACGAGATCGATCCCGACGTCCTCAAGCTCATCACGCAAGAGGTCTGCACGCGCCACAAGATCATCCCGGTCTCGCGCGCGGGCGCGTCGCTAATCGTCGCGATGGCGGACCCGTCGAACCTCCACGCGATCGACGACATCAAGTTCCTCACCGGCTACAACGTCGAGCCCGTCGTCGCCTCCGAGGCCGCGATCCAGACCGCGGTCGAGCGGTACTACGCGGCGCCGGAGATCAACTACGACGAGATCATGGACGGCTTCGACGAAGGCGACATCGAGGTCGCCGGCGACGAAGACGACGTGAACCTGGTCGACCTCGAGCGCGCCTCGGGGGACGCGCCGGTCGTGCGTCTCTGCAACGCGATCCTGCTCAACGCGATCAAGAAGGGCGCCTCCGACATCCACGTCGAGCCCTACGAGAAGTCGCTCCGCGTCCGCTACCGCATCGACGGCGTGCTCCACGAAGAGATGGCGCCGCCGATGAAGCTCAAGAACGCGCTCGCCTCGCGTCTGAAGATCATGTCGTCGCTCGACATCGCCGAGCGTCGTCTGCCGCAGGACGGCCGCATCAAGCTCAAGCTCGGCAAGGGCAAGGAGATGGACTTCCGCGTCTCCTGTCTGCCGACGCTCTGGGGCGAGAAGATCGTCCTTCGTCTGCTCGACAAGTCGAACCTCCAGCTCGACATGACGAAGCTCGGCTTCGAGGAGAAGGCCCTCAAGGACTTCAAGAAGCAGATCCACCAGCCCTACGGCATGGTGCTGGTCACGGGTCCCACCGGCTCCGGCAAGACGACCACGCTCTACTCGGCGCTCTCGGAGCTCAACGACACCGAGACCAACATCTCCACCGCGGAAGATCCGGTCGAGTTCAATCTCACCGGCATCAACCAGGTGCAGATGCACGAGGACATCGGCCTGAACTTCGCCGCGGCGCTGCGTTCGTTCCTGCGTCAGGACCCCGACATCATCATGGTCGGTGAGATTCGTGACTTCGAGACGGCCGAGATCGCCGTGAAGGCCGCGCTCACCGGCCACTTGGTGCTCTCGACGCTGCACACCAACGACGCGCCCTCGACCGTCACGCGTCTGCTCAACATGGGCGTCGAGCCCTTCCTCGTGACCGCGTCGCTCAACCTCGTCCTCGCCCAGCGCCTCGCCCGCAAGATCTGCAACGACTGCAAGGTCGAGGTGAAGATGGAGGCCCAGGCGCTGCTCGACGTCGGCTTCAAGCAGAGCGAGCTGCCGAACGTGAAGACGTTCAAGGGCTCCGGCTGCCGCACCTGCAACGACAGCGGCTACAAGGGCCGCATCGCGCTCTACGAGGTCATGCCCTTCACCGATCGGCTCAAGGAGATGGTCCTCCAGGGCTGCTCCACCGCGGAGCTGAAGGAAGAGATGATCCGCGAAGGCGTGAAGTCACTCCGCATGAGCGGTCTGTCGAAGGTGGTCGAGGGCGTGACGACGATCGACGAGGTCGTGCGCGTCACCAGCGCCGACTCGCACTGATTGCTCGAGCTCCGACGGTCGATCGCGCGCGCGCGCGCGTCGCGTGCGTTTGGGGTCACGACCACCAGGCTCGCGGTCGTGGTTCGCCGACCACGTACGGCGGCGCGACGCGTTCGGGCTTCTCGCGTCACTCCGAGAGCAACTTGCGACACGCCTCGACCGCGGCGTCCTCGCGTGCACGCCAGTCGCCCGAGAGCACCACCGTTCGGCGACCGCTCGCGCGCAGCGCAGCTTCCATCCGCGCGAAGAACGCCTCGCGCCCTCCGCGATCGACGCGATGCAGATCGTCCTCCCACGGCACGTCGGGCGAGAAGAGCAGCGTGAGGTCGTACGCGCTCGTCGCAGCCTCTTCGGCGATCCACGACGGGCAGCTTCCGAGCAGCTGTTCCGCGTAGAGCTGAGTCGTGAGCGCGTCGGAATCGCAGAAGAGCAGCTCTCCGCCGAAGCTCGCGAGCGTCTCCTCGCTCGCGCGACGTCCGCGCGCGAAGTCTTCGAAGTCGCGCGCGACCAGCGCTCGGGGATCGCAGACGCCCGCCGCGATCATCGTCTCCGCATGCTCGGGCACCACGGTCGCGTCGAAGCGCGTGGCGAGGGTGCGTGCGAGGGTCGACTTGCCGGTCGACTCCGGCCCGACGAGCGCGACCCGTCGCGGAGTCGGGCGCGGCGCACGCAGCGGCAGCCCGTAGAATGCGCGCACCGGATCGGGCAAGTACCTCGCGTACGCCGAGGGATTCGCGCGCACCACGGTTCCGCTCACCGGCATCACCTGACGCGCGGGATCGACGGGCAAGAACCGCGCGTCGAGCTCCGCCGCGAGGCGATGCCCGTAGCTCTCGGACGCGAACACCGCCTCGATCGGCTCGGGTACGAGCGCCTTCAGCGTCATGCGCCAGAGCTCCCAGAACGCCGGGTGCGCGCTCGGCTCCTGCGGCATCGCGCGGTCGAGGTGGAGGATCTGTCGGCGGCTGACCCCGCCGAAACGAAGGCTCGTCGCGTCGGGTACGAGCTCGCGCATCCACCGCACGCGCAGCTCGCTCGGGATCGGCTCGTTCTGCACGTGCTCGACCACCACGAAGAGCCGCTCGACCTGCCGCAGCGCGCAGCCGACCAAGTAGAGGTGACCGAGGTGCGGCGGGAGCAGCTTGCCGAGCACGAGCCCGGTGCGGAGCAGCGGCATCACGCGCGCAGCATCGCGCGGACGCATCCGCGCAGGTAGTCGTCGTCGACCGCGGGCGCGACGATGCCCTCCGCGCGCGCGTGGGTGTCGTCGAAGCGCACACCGGTCGCGGCGAAGAGATCGAGCGCACGATGGCGCGCGAAGCGTTCCGTCGCGTGCGCGCGCGCCGAGCCGAGCACACCGGTCGCGTCCGACGAGAGCTCGTCGACGACGGCGACTCGCACACCCTCTGCGCGCATCGCGTCGATCAGCCGGCGCGCCCTCACCGGGCGCGCCCCCGCGACGTGGAAGGTGCGGCTCGCGTCCCGCGGCTCCGCCCCACGGTCCAGCTCGCTCGTGAGCGCGCGCTCCACGATGCGAACCGTCGCCTCCACCGCGTGATCGACGGGCGTCGCGTCGAAGGCGAGCTCGCCCTCGAGCACCGCGCGCGGGCACTCTCCGCGCGCCGCGACCTCGCGCACGAAGCGCACGAGCCAGTCGCCGGTCGGCGCCTCGAAGCGCGCGGTGTCGGGCGTGAGCAGCCCGTAGCGCACGATCGTGGACGGAACCGGCGCGCGCCGAACGCACTGCTCGGCGACCCATTTGGTCTGCGCGTAGCCGCCCGCGATCGAGCAGTCCGACGTGGCGTCGTCGTCCTCGCGAAACATCGCGTCCTCGCGGTCGCTCGCGACGAAGATCGAGAGCGTCGACGCGTGCACGATCGGGGCGCCCGCGAGATGCGCGAACGCGAGCGCGTGGAGCGCTCCGTCGACGTTGGTCGGAGCGAGCGTCTCGTAGCTCGCAGCCAAGCTCACGTGCGCCGCGAGGTGGACCACACACCTCGTGCGGGCCGCGAGCGCCTCGTAGACGCGGGGATCGAGGCGGAACCGCGACGCGGACACGTCGGCCGCGAGCGCTTGCGCGTCGTCCCCCACGCGACGCTGCGCAGCCTCGTCCGTCGGCGCCCGCACGAGCACGACCACACGGTGTCCGCACGCACGCAACGCACGACGGAGGCGCGCGCCGAGGAAGCCGGTGGCGCCCGTGAGGACGAGCGTGTCGCGCGCGACCGCGGGATGTGCGGCGGGAGACACTGTCGACGGCCACCGTTCGGGCCGCAGCTCGGCGCGCGCGTGAGCATCGAGCTCCGCGAAGATGCGACGCTCGGGATCGCGCGCGTGTTCGAGCATCCCCGCGAGCTCGCGGACGCGCGGCGCGGCGTGTACTTGCGAGGCGGAGAGCGCGAGCCCCTCCGACTCCGCGCGCGCCAGCAGCGTGAGCAGCGCGAGCGAGTCGCCGCCGAGCCCGAAGAAATCCCCGTCCGCGTCGACCGATTCGAGCCCCAGCACCGACGCGAAGAGCTCGGCGAGGCGGCGCCGGAACGGATCGTCGGGCCACGACGCACGCGGATGAACGAGCACGAGCCGCGCGAGCGTCGCGAGATCGAGCTTGCCGTGTGCGGTGCGCGGTAGCGACGGCAGCTCGACCCAGCCCGACGGCACGAGCCACTCGGGGAGGCGCTCGCGAAGGCGAGACGCGAGCGGATGATCTGCGCGGCAGACGACCGTGTCCGAGACCGTGTCCGAGACCGTGTCCGAGACCGTGTCCGAGACCGTGTCCGAGACCGTGTCCGAGACCGTGTCCGAGACCGTGTCCGAGAC
>JALOQC010000324.1 GCA_025453555.1 Myxococcota bacterium
GATCGGCTTCACCTTCGAGCACTACGACGCCTACGGCCGCTACCGCGCGGACGAGAACGGCCACGCGCTCGACGTGAGCGGCGGCATCCAAGGCCTGCCCGACGGCACCGACGTGGAGCTCGACGGTCTCCCGAGCCTCGCCGAAGCGCTGGCGAACGATCCGTCCGCGCGCGACTGCTACGCCCGCTACGTCGCGTACTTCGCGACCGGCTCGCCCGGCTGCGGGGCCACGGTGCGCGCGATGGCGGAGACCCCGGAAGGATCGCTCCGCGGAATGCTGCACGCGCTCGTGGCGTCGCGGCAGTTCGTCGAGCGCGTGGACTGACGCGGAGTCGAGGCCCAGCGCGACGAGCACACCTCGTCGAGCACGTGAGTGGCAAGCGTGATCGGGTGCGAGACGTCGAGCGCGCGCGCTCAGTACAGCGTGCAGTACTCGTCCTCGATCAGCGTCGCGATCGCGGTCGCCATGTCGAGCGAGCCGGAGCGCACGTCGCGCAGGCTCCACGCGCGACCGCCCGTCGCGACCGGGATCGCGATCTGTGCGCCGTAGGGCTCGTGGAAGCCCTGGCCGCTGTCGGGCGTCGGTCCGATCGCGCACTCGTCGCCCGGGCTCGGCGTCGCGAAGGCGCCCACCCGGATCTCGCGGCCGGTGAGCGCGCTGAGCGTCTCGATGTACGTGCGCTGGACGGTCACGCCGCTGAGCGAGCTCGGCGCCTCCGCGAAGGTGTCGTCGGTCACGTGGATCACGACGCGCGTCGCGCCCTCGCGCCACGGACAACGCGTCGCGGCCGCGTGCAGCGCGTCGAGCGAGTTCTCCGAGCAGTCCGAGTTGCTGCCGCCGCCCGGAGGTTGTTCGTTCGACTCCGTGAACGGCAGCCAACGCGAGCTCAGCTCGGTCGAGAGCGCGGCGTAGCTCGAGAACGGCGCGCACTCGTTCACCACCGCGACGCTGTCGACGAAGACCACGAGCCCGAGCTGCACGTCGGGCGTGAGCGCGGTGGCCGCGTTCCAGATGCGCTCGGTGCCCCGCGCGACCGCGTCGATCTCGTCGTCCATCGAAGTCGACACGTCGAGCACGAACACGAGATCGATCGGCGCCCCGCAGGTCGTAGGCCCGACGTCGGGGCGCGCGCCGTCGCTCGGGACCGCGCCGTCGCTCGGGCTGCCGTCGAGCGGCACCCCCGAGTCGCGGGTCCCGGGACGACGGGTGTCGTCGCCACAGGCGAGGGAGAGGAGAAGGCACGAGAACGACGCGATGCGAAGCACCGGCGAAGGGTAGCGGCATCGACGCGTCGCGGACCAGCGTGCGTTCGCTTCGCTCACGTCTTCGTTCGCTTCGACCTTCGGCCTGCGCTCGCTTCGACCGCGGGGAGATCCCCGCATCCCCGCGACCCCCTCCTCGCGCCGCCACGCTCGTCCGCTCGAACCTGACATCGACGTCTGCCGTGCGGCGTAGAGCCGCGGTCGGCCGGGGAGGTCGAGGAGGACGTGATGACTCGAACGAAGAACGCGCTCGCGCTCGCGAGCGTGATGGGATCGCTGTGTCTCGGCGCCACGACGGCGCAGGCCGAGGCGCCGCTGCGCGTGCGGTGGGACTGCTACCTCGAAGACGCCGCGGTCGACTGCAACGCGCTGGCGAACGCCTACGCGGAGGCCACGCCGGGGGTGGTGCTCGACGCCGACGACGCAGAGCTGGAGGTGCACGTGCGCTCGATCGAGCTCCCGCCGCGTCGCCGCTACGTCGTCGAGGTGCGGAGCCCACGGACGACGGAGGAGTCCGCCACGCGCGCCGTGACCGATCGCCTTCGACTCGCCCGCGACGTCGCGGCGACGCGCGGCGAAGATCAGACGCTGCTCGACGTGCTCGCGTTGCTCCAGCGCGCGACCCTTCCCTTCCTGGAGGTCGGCGCGCCCGGACGGGTCGAGGACGGAGTGCTCACGCTGCGCGCGGGAGCCCCGAGCGCGTCGTCGAGCGCGCCCGCGTCCGAGCCCTCGACCTGGTTCCTTCGCCCGACGCTCTCGGGCCAAGTCGTGAGCGCGGGAGTTCGCGTCTACGGGCTCGGCGGTGGGCTCGAGCTGAGCCGCTCGACGCCGCGACATCGCGTTCGGCTCGTCGGCGACGCGTCGTATCGGTACGTCGACTTCACGCTCCCGAGCGGAGATTCGCTGCGCGGCGGGCTCGTTCGCGCCGGGGGATCGCTGGTGGGCGCGCGGAGCCTCGGCCGCGGCGTGAGCGTCGCGGTGCTCGGCAACGCGCAACGACAACCGCAGAACAACCTCGCGCTACGCGCCGATCTCGGGCTCGGCGTGGAGTGGCTCCGCGTGCCTTTTCTCGCGACCGACGGAACGAACTTCGGGGTCCGCTACCGCATCCGCGCGACCCACGATCGCTACGTGGTCGAGACCGCGCAGGGCCACGAGACACGCACGTACCCTCATCACACGCTCGGGGTCGTCGGGCTCGCGCACTACGACGCGATCGATCTCGCGCTCGACGTCGCGCTCGGTGCGCCGCTGCTGGAGCCGTCGCTCTGGGACGTGCGCGGCAACGCGAGCGTGACCTTCCGGGTCGCGGGTGCGCTGGAGATCGGCGTCGGGGCGACCTTCGTGATCCGCGGCGGCGCGATCCACGAGCCCGGCGATCGGAGCGCGCTCGATCCCGTCGCGACGCTGCTCGCGGGCAGCGACTTCGGGCGCCTCACCGTCGAAGCCGAGATCTCCCTCGCCTACACCTTCGGCAACGGCGCGCTCCGCACCGAGGACCGACGCTGGCGCTGAGGGCCGATCGCACCGAACACCGAACCGCACCGAACACCGAACCGCACCGAACACCGAACCGCACCGAACACCGAACCGCACCGAACACCGAACTGCACCGAACACCGAACCGCACCGAACACCGAACGACACCGAACGCCCATGGCCCTCGACGTCGATGACACTCGACACCGAACGTCGACTGCCCTCCCGACTTGAGGCAGCGCCCATGGCCCTCGACGTCGATGACACTCGACACCGAACGTCGACTGCCCTCCCGACTTGAGGCAGGCTCGCCGCATGCGGTTCGTGCTGCTCCTCGGCTCCCTGTTCGCGCTCTCGTGCGGTGGCGCGGACCTCGGCGAGCGTTGCTCTTCGGACGACGACTGCTCGGGCGGGCTCGTGTGTTGGGAGTGGCCCTGCGTCGGCGACTCGTGCCCGCGCTCGTGCGAGCAAGGCTGTACTGCGGACGAGCAATGCTCCGACGGACGCGTGTGCAGCGGCATGCTGTGCGCGCGCGTCGACGGAGATTGAGCGTCACTCGTCTCGCTTCGCCGCTTCCGGCGAGAACGCGGGGAGGCAGACCGCGTAGTACTCGTTCTCCGCGTCGAACGGGTTCGAGTACCGCACGCGTACGCCGGGCTCGATCACGATGGACTGCCCGGCGGCGAGCTCGACCAGCTCGGGCTCGGCGCCGATCTCGATCCGCATCGTGCCGCGCACCATCACCGTGACCTCGAGGAACTCCGGCGTCTGCGCGGGCTCCCCCCAGCCGGGCGGCGCGACCATGTGCGCGACGCTGAGCGACGTGTGCCCGGTGGCGACGCGTCCGACGATCTCTTCGATGAGCTTGCCGCCGGGAACGGGAATGCGAACGGGGGCGGTGATCACACGATGGGTCATCCGCGGAGCCTACGACGACGTCGCGCGGCTCGTCACCGCACGCTGCTCTGCACGCACTGCAGCAGCGCGCCGTTGCCGACCGTCGCTTGCTGGCAGCTCCGGATCACCTGCGTGGTGTCGTAGCCGCTCGAGGTCGCGATCTGCACGCATTGATTCACGGCTTCGTTGCCCACCGTCGCGCTCGAGCAGGTCGCCACGATCGAGGCGGTGAACGGCGTCGCGTAGCGCACCGATCCGACACACGCGGTGAGCGCCTGGTTGCCGACCGTCGCGTTCGAGCAGGCCGCGATCACCGAGGGTGCCTGCGCGCCGAGCGGACGCGCCACCGCGAGGCACTCTTGCAGCGCTTGGTTGCCGACCGTCGCGTTCGAGCAGGCCTGGATGATCTGCGACTCGAACGCGTTCGGTTGCGGCTGCGCGTAGACGGGTTGCGTGTAGACCGGCTGCGAAGGCTTCGCGACCCACGTGCCCTCGACGAAGTACCACTCGTCGCCGTGCTGCTCCCAGTGCGGCTGCACCCAGTCGTACTCCGCGCGCGGCATCTCCCACAGACCGTCGACCCAGACGTGCGTCGCGCCGTTCCAGGCCCAGTAGCCTTCCACCCAGATCGCGTCCTGACGCGGCGCGCGTGGGCGAACGACGACCCGCGCGGGCGGCGGCGCGCGTCGAATGACGACCCGCGCGCGAGGCGGCTGCACGACCACACGCGGCGCGGGCGGCTGCACGACCACGGTGCGACGCGGCGTGTGGTGGACGACCGTGCGCTCACGCGGCTGCACGACCACGCGCGGCTGTGGGTGGCGCTGGTGCACGACGACGGTGCGGTCGCGGCGGTCGTCGCGGCGGTCGTGACGTCGATCGCGGCGATCGTCTCGGCGATCCGCGCGTCGATCGTCTCTCCGGTCGTCACGTCGATCGTCGCGACGGACCTCGACCCGCGTGCGCTGCGCTTCGACGGGGGAGCTCGGGACCAGGGTGACGCCCGCGAGCGCGAGCACGAGGAGCGATCGAACGACGGCCATGGGTCGAACGATCGGGCCGAAGCACGTCAATGACCATGCCGCGTTCGTGAAGAAGCGTCAGCTCTTGGAGAGGCCTCGACGGACGCGACTCGAGGCGACGACGTTCGCCACGAAGCTTCCGAGGAGGGGCCGAGCTCAGGTCGTCGCGGCGATCGCACGGAGCATGCGGGCCGTCTCCTCTTCCACCTCGTTCGGTCGCCAGGTCGCGTGGCGCACGTCCACGCGCGCGATCGTGGTCGCGAGCACGAGCGCGGCGAGGTGGGCGCCGAGCACAGACGCGTGGTGTCGATCCGCGTCGTGCAGATCGAGGCTCGGCGCCTGCCGGAGCGCGCGCAGCCACGCGTCGCCCACCGGCGCGACCTCCGCGCTCGTCACCAACGCGAGCCGCGCGTACGCACGCCGCACGTGCGCGGCCCAGGCTTCGGGCGATCGCTGGGTCCACCGATCGCGATACGACGGATGGTCGGCCGCCCACGCCCACGTCTGCGCGAAGATCACCCGCGCGCCGTGGCGACGCGCGAGGCACGCGAGCGCCGCGCCGTGACGCGCGAACGCGAAACGTGCGAGGAGCGGATCGGTGCTCTTGCCTTGGAGCACCACCACGTCGAAGCCCTCCGCGATCCGCGCGGGCGTGCCGAGCGACTCGCGGTGCAGCTTCCAGTCGGCGCCGCCCTGAAGCACCGAATGCGGCTCGATCGTCGGCCTCGTGCCACCGAGCGAGGCGGCGAGCGCGGCGACCTGCGCCGGGACGTCGTGGTAGAGCGTGTAGCTGTTGCCGACGAAGAGGACGCGCATCACGCGTTCGGATCCGGCGGCGGATGCGACGTGCGGCTGATCTCTTCGAGCAGCGGCTCGAGCCCGTCCACGCGCTCCACGAGCTCCACCGCGACACGATGACGCCACAGGCCTTCGAGGTCCGCGGTGTTCGCGTCGACGCGCACGATCGTGCCATCGATCGTGCGCGCGGTGTCTCCCGGGAGCTGCATGGTCAGCGTCACCTTCGCACCGACCGTCGGCGCCGCGGCGGCGACCAACAGGACCCCGACCTCGCTCACGTCGCGACTGATCGCGAGGATGACCTCGCCGTCGCGCGCGATCTGCATCGGAAACCAGAGCGCGAAGCGTGGCGCTCGCCTTCGTTCGTCCGCCATGGAGGCCGAGAGTATCAGGTCTCGCACCGTCTCCGTCTCCGTCTCCGTCTCCGTCTCCGTCTCCGTTTCCGTCTCCGACTCCGTCACCGTCACCGAGATGCCCCGCGTCCGGACCCGAGCCATGCTCCGAGCGTGGCGGTTCCGACCCTCGGCGGTGCACAGCTCTGGAGCGACGTGCGGTGGCGCGAAGGCTGGCGGGTACAGCGACACGCGCTCTCGCGTTGGCATCGGCTGCTCGATCCCCGCGACCACGCGCACGCGCTCGGCACCGAGCAAGCGTGCGAGCGCACCCTCGACGCGCGCGTCGCGCCGCGACACCACGAGCACCTCGTCGTCGTCCTGCACGGGCTCGGTCGCTCGCGCCGCTCGATGCGACCGATGGTGCGCGCGCTCGAAGCCGCCGGACACGACGTCGCGTGGCTCGACTACGCGAGCACGCGGCAGACGCTGCGCGAGCACGGGCACGCGGTCGCCACGCTGCTCGCCCACGTCGATGCGACGCGCGTGAGCTTCGTGACGCACTCCCTCGGCGGCCTCGTCGCGCGGCTCGCGCTCGCCGAGCTGGAAGGCCTCTCCTCGGGGGCCCTTCCGAACGCCCTTCCCGCCGCGCCACGTCCGCATCGTCTCGTGATGTGCGCGCCCCCGAGCCGGGGCGCCGCGATGGCGCGTCTCCTCCACGCGAACGTCCGCGGCCTCGCGCGACCGATCTTCGGTCCGGTGCTCGACGAGCTCGCGCAGGGCCTCGACGTGCCGCTTCCGACGATCCCCTTCCTCGTGATCGCGGGCGCCAAGGGCGAGCGCATCAACCCGCTCCTCGAAGGCCCGGACGACGGAATCGTCACCGTCGAAGAGACGAAGCTCGAAGGCATGACGGGACACCTCGTGGTCGACGCGATCCACACGTTCGTGATGGGTCACCCCGAGGCGATGGCCGCCGCGACGCGCTTCGTGAGCGAGCGCTGACCGAGCGCGGATTCGAACCCGAATCGGCTCACTCGTGAATCGATCCGATGGTTCGGTCGCCTGACGGCGACGCTCACGTGACGTCGGGTCGCTCGGCCTGGCGGCCGGCTCCGAAAACGTCGATTCAAACCCGAATCGGTGTCAGCCGACAGACGACGAGCTCCGACCCGATCTCGAGCTCGCCTTCGCTCGGCCGACCCGCGGACGGATCCTCCGGGCAGGCGGCGGCGATCACCGCGAGGATGCGCGCGCTCAGATCGGTCAGCGGAGTGCGCACGCCTGCCACCCGCTGAAAGAGCACCGGCTCGAACGGCACCCCGAACGCGACCTCGAGGATCGAGGACATCCAGCTCTCCCGGAGCCCGAGCACCGCGGCCGCCAGATCGACCTCTGCGCCCGAGTCCTCGAAGAGCCGATGCATGCGCTCTACGGTGTCCGTCACCGTCAGCGTCACGCCGTGCTCGCCGCGGCTGAGCACGACGAAGAAGGTCGCACGCAGAGCCCCTTCCAGCGTTGCTTCGTAGGCCCACGAACGCGGCGACGGAAGCGGCGCGGCCTTGAGGGCGAGCAGCGCGAGCCCCGCCAACGAGCCGTCGAGCGTGTCGCCGCGCGCCCAGCGCCACGCGGCCGGATAGCGCAGCGGCTGCATGGCCAACTTCAGCATCACGCCTCGCTGCAGCTCGTTCGGCGTACCCACGCGTACCTCGCTCCGACCGAGCGAAGCCGCCAACGCGGGGGCGTACACCACGTCGTTCTGCGCACCCGTCGAGCTCGCCGCGAGCGCGGCGTCGAGCTCGCGAGTCGCGGCGACGACGTCACCGGCGACGCCGTGCTCGTAGGCGCCGTCCTCCGCGATCTCGAAGATCTCGAAGACCTGCTCCCCCAAGAACTCCACCGGCCCCATCAGACATCGATAGCTCGCCACGTTCTCCCCCGATCCACTGCTCTACGCGCGCTAGACGTCGAAGCTGCCTCGAACGGGGGCCTTTTGCTACCGTCGCCGCCGATGTCGTTCCGCACCGCGATGCGTGCCGCCCTCCCCGAAGGTCTCGCCTACTCCACCGAGCTGCTCGCGCTCTTCGACTGGATCGAAGCGCGTGGCCTCGTGCGCAACGGCGTCGGTCACCTCTTCCCGCCCGAAGCGCGCAACTTCCGCTTCGACGAGACCACCGGACGTGCCGAGGTGCACGGTGGCACGACGATCACGTTCTTCCCCGCCGAGGGCCCGTGGGGAAACCTCCCGCCCGAGCGGGTGCACGTCTTTGGACAGACCGGGGCCGACGGCTCGCGCATCGCGCTCTTTCGCGACGACCAGGGCACGAGCCGCCTCGTGCACGTAGGCTCGGGCTCGGGCTCCGTGTGGTGGGGATGTCTCGGTGAGCCTCTCGATTTCCTTCGATTGATCGCCATCGGCTACGACGAGCTCGCATTCCCCGAGTCCTTCGTGACCTCTCCGTCGGAGCACCCCGAGATCACGGTTCATCCCAACGAGCCCCTCCGCGAATGGCTCACGAGTACCTTCGGCGTGTCGATCCCCGTGCGGGGGGAAGAAGTCTGCCCGAAGAGCCCCGCGATGGACGACGCCCCCTGCGACGACCCCTTCTGGCGCTTCGTCGACGCGCACCGTTGAGGGCGCTCGGTCGCCCTCAATCCAACAACCGCGCCTGCCGCAGCAGCTCTCTCACGCTCGGGCGCGAGCCTGTCAACAACAATCCCACCCGGAACAAACGCGCTCCGAAGCGGATCGAGAGCCACGTGCTCGCGAGCAACACGCCCAACGCGCCGAGGATCTCGTGGAACGCGATGCCCTCGGGCGCGATCGACATGCGCACGATCACCGTGAGCGGAGCGCTGAACGGGATCCAGGTGAGGATCTGCCCCACCGTGCCGTGCGGCTCTTCGAGGAGGATCACCATCAGCATCAGCGGGAGCACCGCGAGCATCGCCCAGCCGAGCGTGAGCTTCTGGCTCTCGGGGACACTGGATCCGAGCGAGCCGGTGCAGAGCATCAGGCTCCCGATGAAGAGGTAGCCGAGCACGAAGAAGAGCGGCGAGATCGCGATCGCGGCCCAAGGCACCGGCACCTTCAGCGTCGCCACGAGCGCGGCCAGCGTGAGCGCGCCGCCCACCACCATCGCGGCCCAGACGAAGAACTGCAGCAGGCCCGCGCCGCCGAGGCCGAGGAGCTTGCCCGTGAGCAGCTCGTCCGGATCGGCGCTCGAGAGCAGCACCTCGACGACCTTGCTCTCCTTGTCGAGCGCGACCGTCTGCACGAGGTATCCGCTCGCGGAGAGCAGCGCGGTCAGGAGCAGCACCCCGAGCAGGAAGGGCACGCCCGTACGCACCACGAGCTCCAGCGCGCGGTTCTCGGTGGAGCGCTGCTCGCCCGTCGGCGCGAGGGTGACGCGGTCGAGGAGCATCGGATCGAGCACTCGTTCGATCACCGCCTCGTCGACGCGCCCGCGCAGCAGGCGATCCGTGAGCAGGCGCTGGAGCACCGGCTCCACGGTCGCGCTGCGCACGCTGAGCACCGGGCCCGACTCGGACTCGAAGACCGTGACCGCCCCCGAGGTGAGGTAGTCCTCCGCGACCGCGTAGACCGCGCCGAGGCGCTGCGTGCGGAGCAAGGCGAGGGCGGACTCTTCGTCGGGGAAACGCGCGAAGACCACCGCGTCGAGCACGAGGTACGCCTGGCCGGTGGTCGGCAGCTCCGCTTCGAGGATCGCGTGGCGAGCGCGCGATCCTTCGACGCCGTCGAAGTCCGTCCAGATGGCCTCGGAGCTGACCAAACCCGTGCGATCGACGAGCCCGTACACCGTGGTTCGCTCGGCGCGCTCGACCAAGAACTTGCCTTGAATCGTGAGCAGACCGCCGGAGAGCGCGGAGAAGAAGAGCGGTAGACCGAAGGTGACGAGCAGGTAGCTCCAACGTTTGGCGACGTTGAGGAACTCGAAACGCGCGATCGCGGCGACCTTGCGCGGACGGATCACGCGGTCTCCCCCGTGAGCGAAGGTGCCTTCGACACCGCGTGGTCTCGTCGCAGGCGCGAACGTTCCCCGGATGCGGCGGCGACCTCGAAACGACGGATCACGCGGCCTCCATCGGCGCGCTCTCGCCGCGCACCGCGCGCAGGAAGATCTCTTCCATCGTCGCGAGCACCTCTTCGAAGTGATGCACGCGCACCTTCGCGGCGACCAACGCCTCGAGCACGTCCGAGGGCGAGGTGCCGGGCTCGAGGTGCAGCTCGAGCAGGTCGCGATCCTCGGTGACGCGCAGCAGCCCCGGCAGCTCCGGGAGCTCGCCGTCGATGCGCACGCGGACCACCGGCGTCGAGTGCGCGCGCCGCACGTCGCGGAGCGCGCCGTAGACTACGCGCTGCCCGGCGTGGATCACCGCGAGCCGATCGCAGAGCGCCTCCACCTGGCTCATCTGGTGCGTGGAGAGGATCGTGGTGCGACCCGCCGCGCGGCGCTCGCGCAGGAGCTGCTTCACGAGATCGACCGCCACCGGATCGAGGCCGCTGAAGGGCTCGTCGAGCACGCAGAGCTCCGGATCGGAGAGCAGCGCGCTCGCGATCTGGATCTTCTGGCTCATGCCCTTGCTCAGCGTCTCGACGTTGCGTTTGGCGACGTGCGCGAGGCCGACCTTCTCGAGCCAGACCTCGGAGCGCGCGCGCGCGTCTTTCTTCGTGAGGCCCTTGAGGCGCGCGAAGTACTCGAGCGTGTCGATGACCTTCACCTTGCGGTAGAGGCCGCGCTCTTCGGGCAGGTAGCTGACGCGATCGAGCCCGTCGCGCTGCAGCGGGTGCCCGAAGAGGAGCACGCGTCCGGAGTCGGGACGCAGGATGTCGAGCCCGATGCGGATCAGCGTGGTCTTGCCCGCGCCGTTCGGCCCGAGCAGCCCGAAGATCTCGCCCTCACGGACGTCGAGGGAGACGCCCGAGAGCGCCACGGTCGTGCCGTAGCTCTTGCGGACGTCCTCGTACGCCAACACCGCGTTCATCTGCGTCCCAGGCGTCGCGCCACGCGGACGGGTGTACCGCCTCGGGCTCGATCCGTCGAGGTCGGCGTGACGTCGTCGGAGGTCTCCGCGAGGAGCAGGCGTGCGGCGATCGCACCCACCACCACGAGCGCGATCGCGGACCACGATCCCGGCGCGGTGCGCAGGATCCACGCCCCGAGCACGACCGCGAAGATCGACACCCCGCCGAAGAGCGCGCGGCTCACGCGCCGGCCCTCCGGACGGGGACGAGCGGGCGCACGTCGTCGTGGAGCGGCTGCAGCTCGGGACGCGACGCGCGGCCGCGGAGCTCCGCGAGCGCGTCGTGCAAGGTGCGGGTCGGGTCCGGATGATCGAGCGCCTCCGCGAGCCCGACGTCGGTGAGCTGCTGAGCCACCGAGGGACGCGCGCCCGTGAGCTGGATGCGGCGCGAGTCGCCTTGGACGTGGCCGACCGCGCGGAGCAACGCCTCCATCGCGGACTCGTCGATCGCGGACACCGACGCGACGTCGACGATCACGAGCTCGGCCGTCGCCCCTTCGATCGCGGCCACCGCGGAGCCGACGTTCGCGAAGTGGAGCGGGCCCTCGAAGCGCAGCGCCGCGACCGCGCTCGACGCTTCGACCGGCACGCGTCGCACGCTCACGCCTGCGTGCACCGCAGCCATGCGCACGAGCGCGGCGACGATCCCGCAGAGCACCCCCGGCACGAAGTCGATCGCGACCACCGCGACCACCGTCACCGCGACCACCGTCGCGTCGCCGCGCGAGCGCTGGAAGAGCGCGGCGATCACGCGCGGCTGGAGCAGGCGGGCGCCGACCACGAGGAGCACCGCCGCGAGCGCCGCGACTGGGATGAAGTGCACGTGGTGGCCGAAGACCACGAGGAGCACGCCGAGCGCGATCGACTGCACCATCGGCGCGAGGCGGTTCGTGCCGCCCGCATCGGCCGCGGCCGCCGAACGGACGATCGCGCCCGCGACCGGCATGCCGCCGAGCAGACCACACGCGAGGTTCGCGAGCCCCTGCGCGACGAGCTCTTGATCGCTGCGGTGCCGATCGCCGATGCGCGCGTCGATGCTCACCGCGCTCAGCAGCGAGTCGAGCGACGCGAGGAGCGCGAGCCCGAACGCGACCGGGAGCAGCGACGCGATCTCGGCCACGTCGAGGTTGGCGAGGCCGACCGTGGTCACGATGCCGTCGATGTCCGGGACACGCGGCGCGTCGACGTCGAGCCCGAACGCGAGCCCGATCGCGACCGCGAGCGCGACGAGGGGCGCCGGGATGCGCGGGTGCACCTTCGGGATCACCACGAGCAGCGCGATCACCGCCGCGCCGAGCGCGAAGGCACCGAGCGAGATCGAGCTGACGAAGCTCAGATCGCGCAGCTCGCGTACCGCGCCGATCTCTTCGGGCAATCCGAGCCAGCGCGGGAGCTGCGAGTCGAGCACCATCGCGCCGACCGCGGCCATGAAGCCGAGCACGACCGGCTTGGGCACGAGCTGGATCCACTTGCCCAGGCGCGCGAATCCGAAGCCGATCTGCATCAGACCCGCGAGGAAGGTGCACCAGAGCATCCCTTCGATGCCGTGCTCGCGGACGATCACGAGGGTCATCGGCGCGAGCGCGACCTCGGGGCCGGTGACTTGGAGGCGCGCGCCGCCGAAGATGGCGCCGATCACGCCCGCGACCGCGCCGGTCCAGAGGCCGACGCTCGCGGGTAGACCACATACGAGCGCGAGCGCGACGTTGAGCGGCAACGCGACGAGCGCGGTCGAGATCCCCGCGCCGACGTTGGCGAGCATCCGGTTGCCGAACGCGCTCCTCCACGCGTCGGCGGTGAGGCGGGCGGCGTCGGACCAAGGGACGTGGCCGGCGGGGCGGCTCGACTCGGAGACGCGGGCGGAGGGGTTCGGCGCGCGGGCCGAGGTGCGTTGCATCGGGCCGCTGCAATGCGGCGCACGTGCCGGACCCAACGTCCGCCCGAACGGAGCGTGTGTCGGGACGTCCCGACGGCATGGGACCGACACTGTCCGAGTTCCCCGACAGCTCCGAAATTCACGGGAAATCCCGGTGCGCACGGGTCTTGCTCAGGGGGGCGCGTGCGGCTCTTTCCTCGGCTCTTGCTCACGCAGGGCGTCCCGCTCGCGGTCATGACCGGCGCGGTCGCGGTGGTACTCGTCGGCGCGGGCACCGTCACCGGTTTGCTCTCGGAGATGGAGCGCGGCGAGCTGCGTGTCCTGCGCGACGAGACGGCGCTGCACCGGGTGGGCTGGGCGTTCGACGTGTCGATGCGGCGCGCGGAGAAGGAGTGCCGCGACGCGCCTTCGAGCCCGCAGGTGTTCGACCGTTCGGAGGTCGTGCGTGAGCGCGCGACGGAGCTTCGGGCCGCGCTCGATCGGTCGACCTCCGCGGACCACGAGCTGCGACGGGTGCTCGAAGCCTACGTCGCGCTGGTGGCGACGCTGCGACCCGAAGCGCCCTGCGAGCTGCTCGGGAGCCTGCCGCACGAGCAGCGCCGCGAGGTGCTCGACGAAGACCTCACGAACGCGTGGGTCGCGCGCATCTCGCGTCTGCACCAGGAGGTCGTCGACCGCGAGGCGGAGGCGCAAGACGTGATCCGCACCGCGCTCGTCCGCGGCGTGACGCTGATCGCGCTCGCGCTTCTGATCGCGGGCACGGTGTCGTGGTCGCTCGCGCGCAGCGTGAGCCGCTCGATGGCTCAGCTCGGCGAGCAGGCCCGGCGGCTCGCGCGACAGGACTTCCGCGCGCCCATCGATCCGATCGCGACGCCGCGTGAGGTCCGCGAGCTGGCGCGAGAGCTCGAGCTCTTGCGCATGCGGCTCGCCGAGGTCGACGTGCTCAAACGTGGTTTCGTGTCGAACGTCTCGCACGAGATGCGCACGCCTCTGTCGAAGATGCGCGAAGCGCTCGCGTTGCTCTCCGACGGAGCCGGCGGGTCGCTGACGTCGCGACAAGTGCGGCTCGTGACGATCGCGCGCGACGCGTGCGAACGACAAATTCGAACCGTGACCGCGCTGCTCGATCTCTCGCGTCTGCGCGCGGGCGCGGCGCTGCGCCTGGAGCCGCGGACCCCGCTCGCTCCGATCCTGACGCGCGCGGTGGAGGAAGAACGAACGGACGCGGAGTCTCGGAAGGTCGACGTGACGCTCGAGGTCTCGGCGGACGATCCGCCGACCGGCTCGTTCGACTCGCCGCTCGTCGAGCGGGCGCTGGCGAACCTGGTGCGCAACGCGGTCGGCGTGTCGCGGAGCGGGCAGCGGGTCGAGGTCGATTGCACGGTGCACGACGCGGGCCCCGCGGGGATCGAGCTGCCGCGGGTGGCGCGACGGTGGGCGCGGATCCGCGTGAAGGACGAGGGGCCGGGCATCCCGAACGAGCTGCGCGAGTCGCTCTTCCAGCCCTTCGTGTCGAGCCCGGTGCCGAGCAGTCCGAAGGCGCTCGGGGTGGGGCTCGGACTCTCCCTGTGCCGCGAGGTCGCGGAGGCCCACGGCGGGACGCTCGTCCTCGGCGAGACCGGAGAAGGCGAAGGCGCCGAGCTCGTGCTCTGGCTGCCGATCGACGCCACCGCCCCGCACGGGGAACGAGCCACCGACTCCGACACCGACGCCGACGCCGACGCCGACGCCGACGCCGACTCCGACTCCGACTCCGACTCCGACTCCGACTCCGACTCCGACTCCGACTCCGACTCCGACTCCGACTCCGACTCCGACTCCGACTCCGACTCCG
>JALOQC010000325.1 GCA_025453555.1 Myxococcota bacterium
GCAGTGCTCCACGTCGCGCCACGCGTGCCGGTACTTCGCGATCTCGACCTGGTAGGTCATCTCGGACGCGCGCGGCCAGATCGCGTGCGCGACGCTGTGTTTCTGCATCGTCGCGACGTCCTCCAGGTTCGTCGCGCTCTCCGGCAGCTTGGCGAAGAAGCGACGCGCGACGTCGCCCGCGAGGTCGAGCAGACGCGGAGAAGCCACACGACGCCGCAGCCGATGCCGCGCGCGCTCCACGAGGAGCTGCCCTTGGCTGCGCGCGAGCAGCACCGCGTCGTCGAGCGTGCGCCCGTAGTCGCGCGCCCACCGCGCGAGCGCGCCGAGGTGCTCGTCGCGAAGATCCGCGATGCGCTCCTTGTAGCTCGCGCGCAGCCGCTCGAGCGCCTTCACGTGCAGGTACGAGCGGCGCCGCAGAACGAGGAAGAGCGCGACGTAGAGCGCGCCGTAGCCGGCGAGCCAGAGCCCGAGGCCGACCGCGGTCGGGAGGTACTCGCCGAGGTCTCCCTGCAAGAGCTGGGTGTGTCGACGAAGCCAGCGCTCCGAGAGCTCGACGAGGTGGTGCCGAACGCCGAAGCCGATGTCGATCGCGAACGCGGCGAGGATCAGCAACACGAGGCTCATGCGGCGGAGCAAGAGCCCCTTCGGCACGTTCGGATCCTGCGACATGCGCACGACGTGCTGGCTCGAGTACACGACGTCCGCCGCGCCGAAGAAGAACGCCAGCATGCGCCGGGCGAAGCCGTAGCGGCTCCGCACTTGCAGCTCGAAGGTCGACTCCGGCGGCACCACTGGCTCGGGCACGGTCGGGAAGTGCAGCAGGACCGCGACCTCCTTCGGCGGGCCCTTGCGCTGCGGCACCCGCAACACCGTCACGCGCTCCGCTTCGCGCTCCTCGAGCACCGCGGCCACGAACCGCGGTGAGAGCGGCTCGTGACCCGACACCAGCTCGTCGTCCAGACGCGCGAGCGCGTCCTCGACCTTGCGCACGTAGTCCGTGGGCGACGAGTCGCCGCGCGAGGCCTCCGACCAGGACACCTCCGCGCCCTGATCCCAACGCACGACCGTGGTGTCCGCCTGCTCGGTCAGCCGCTCGAGCGCGCGCGCCACGAGCTTCTCCTGCAGCTTCCGGTAGCGCAGGAACCAGAGCACCTTGTGCAGGAAGAACGCGACCGCCCCGAGCGTGAGCGCGTAGAACGCGATCGCGAGGAGGTGCGCCATCGCGCGGGCTTAGCACGCCCGGACGTGCGTGCCGCACGACCCCGATTCGACCGCCGCTCGGCCCACCGTCGAGCCGCGCCTCCACGCGAGCCGGAGACGCTCGACGTCGACGGTTCGACGCGTGAGGCGCGTCGCGACGGCTCCGCAGTCGTCCACGGTCGTGCATCCGCGCAGCCGTCCACCGCCGACCCGGCGGTCGTCAACGCGGCCAGGCCAGCACGATCACCACCGCGATGCTGTTCGGCGGTGCGTCCGGTCGATCGCCCTGCGCGACGCCGATGCCCACGTAGCGCACCTCGGGATCGAAGGTCGGCTCGAGACGCGAGGCTTCGCCGATGTCACCGACCACGGCCATCAAGCCGCCCACGCGCCGGAACATCATCGAGAAACGGCGCAAGCTCGCGCTCGCCGCGTCGACGGTGTCTTGCTGCGATTGATCGGGCGTCGCGAAGTACGAGCGCGCGGCGTCGCTCGCCGCGGTCTGGAGGTTCGGATCGACCTCGAGCGGCGAAGCACCTCGCGCGGCGCGACCTTCGTTGATCTCGCGCAGTAGCGTCGACACCGCGGACTCCGGATCGATCTCGCGGTTCATCCGCAGGAACACCTGCGTCGCCACGAAGGCCTCGCGGCCTCCCTCCGTCTCTCCGACCACGCCGACGCCCACGTGAGTCACGTCGCGGTTGAGGATGTTCGCGCGATGTCCCGGGCTCGCGAGCAGCCCCTCGTGGATCTCGCGCGCCGAATAGCCACGCCCGATGTTCTCCAGCACGAGCCCGCTGCGATACCCCGCGCGCGCCACCCTCTCCGGCGCTTCGCCCGTCGTCGGCGAGGTGTGCCCGACGAAGTGGTTCGTCACCATGTCGCGGCTGTGCGCGCGCGCGACGTCCGCGAGCCCCGGATGCGGCACGAGCGGCGGCACACCCTCGCGCGCTCGCGCGTCGTTCACACGCCGCAGGAGAGCGCGCTCGAGCCCTTCGGGCGTGCGCACGTCGTCGTCCGACGAGTCGTCGCTCTGCAGCACGATCGCGCGCGGAGGATCTTCGCCCACGTAGATCGGGAAGTTCGCGAGCACGGTGTCGCCGCGGGGGCCCTGTCCGAGGACCTCCACCCGCCACGTGCCGCGCTCGGCGAGCGTCACGTCGGTCGCGAAATCGGGACCCGCGCCGAGCGGCGATCGGCGCACGTCTCCGTTCGGTGGCGCGAGCACGAGCTGGGGCGTGCGGAATCCGTCCGCGAGCCGACCTCGCAGCGTGAGCCGCCCGCTGGGCTCGAAGCGACGCGCGACCGGCTCGATCGTGATCGCGCGCGTCGAGAGCACGATCACCGCGACGTTCAGCCCGCCGCGCTCGACCACTGCCGCGCCCCACGCGCCGTAGGCCTGCCACCGCGAGGTGCGGCGCCGGCTCCACCAATCCGAGCGAGCGCGTGAAGAGCTCGATCACCTCGTGCGGAGGGGGCGCACCGCCCGGCCCGAGGCGCTCGCCGATCCACGACGCGAGCTCGGCGAGCCGACCGTCCGCCTGCAGCGGGTTGCCCGCGTCCGTCGCGGCGCGCTCGACCCCACGTCGCACCTCGGCGGTGCCCACGCTCCCGAGCACGTCTCCGTCGGTCGGCGTCGTCGCGTAGTGCGTCGCGAGCTCGCCCGGCACCTCGACGCGTTCCCCTTCGCCCGCCTCCGGCGTGGTGCTACCGCCGCCACACGCGAGGCCGCCGCCCGCGAGCAACGTCCCGAAGAGCCACACCGACCGAACCCTCGAACCGCTCCCCACCGACATCGAGCCCTCGCTCCTTCGCGCCGCGAAGCGCCTCGCGCGAGCGTGCGCCGCGTCCGTTCCCCGACCGCGCTCACACCCGGCGCGACCGTGACCGATGCGACCGATCGCGCGCAAGCCGTAGCGCGTGACGCTCACCCGCGCGCTCGCCTCACTCCGCCCAAGGATCCACGACCTCCGACGGAACCCCCGGCCGCATCCGAGGCATCACGCTCGGCGCCGGCTCCACCGGCTCCGGCTCGTCCGACTCGCGGTTCGTGCGCCGGACGCGCTCGAGCGACGCCACGATCTCCTCGCCCGTCGCGGCGGAGAGCGTGAGCGATCGCGACACGTGACCACGCGCGCGCAGCTCGATCGCGAGCTCGCCCTCGCGCGGGCGCGGCACGTCGAGCGGTGTCGTCCCCACGATCGCGCCTTCGACGAGGACCACCGCGCGCGGGGGCACGCTGTCGATGCGGATCACGTCGACGGTCGTGCCCGCCCCGACGTCGTTGCCCGCGGGCTCCGGGTCGACGGTCGGCGGCGCCACGGTCGAGTCCGTCGCTGTGCCACCCGCGCCTGGGGAGTCGTCGGAACCGACGCCCTGGACCGCATCGATCGCGTCGACCGCGATCGGCGTGACGGCGGCGGTCGACGCGTGCACCGGCTCGGTCAGCGACGTCACGACCGGTGCCCGCTGCGCCCGAAGCGCGAGGTAGAGACCGACGCCGATTCCAGTCACCAGCAGCGCACCGAGCACCCCGAGGAACACCATCGGCGCGCGCCAGGACGTCGTCGGCGGCTCGATCGCGGGTGGCGGCGCGCCGAAGCCCGACGGTGGCCGAATCGGCCCCGACGTGTCGGCGACCTCGCCGCCCTCGCGCACGATGCGCAGGTCCGCGAGCAGCGCGTCCATCGACGCGTAGCGATCCTCCGGTTTCTTCGCGAGCGCGCGCAGGATCACCGGCTCGAGCGGGTGCGTCGACCCGAGCACGTTCGTCGGCCGGGGTGGCGGCTCGAACATGTGCTTCGACAGGATCCCCATGAAGGTGTCTCCGTCGAACGGCACCGTGCCGGTCGCCATCTCGAACAGGATCACGCCGAGCGCGTAGACGTCCGTGCGCGCGTCGACGCTCTGCCCCGCCGCCTGCTCGGGGCTCATGTAGTGCGGCGTGCCGAAGATCATCCCGGTCTTGGTGAGCTTCGACGACGCGCCACCGACCTTCGCGATGCCGAAGTCGAGCACCTTCACGGCCTCTTCCGCGTTGCGTCGCACGAGCTGGACGTTGTCGGGCTTCAGGTCGCGGTGGACGATCCCACGCGCGTGCGCGGCCGCGAGCGCCGAGGCGATCTGCTCCGCGATCGCGATCGTCTGCTCGAGCGGGATCGCGCCGCGCTTGATGCGGTCGGTGAGCGACTCGCCCTCGAGCAGCTCCATCACGAAGTAGGCGGAGCCGTCCGCGAGGCGTCCGAAGTCGATCACGTCGACGATGTTCGGATGACCGATCGCGCTCGACGCCTGCGCCTCCTGCACGAAGCGCGCGACCGTGGTCTCGTCCCGCGCTCCCTCGCCGTGGAGCACCTTGAGCGCCATGCGCTTGCCGAGCGCGACGTGGGTGACGAGGTACACGACCCCCATCCCGCCTTCGCCGAGCACCTTCTCGACGCGGTAGCGACCGTCGAGGGTTCGCCCGACGAGCGTGCTCCCACGCAACGCGGTCTCCTCGTCGGCGAGCGTCTCGAGGCGCTGACCGTCGACCGTGCAGAAGTCGGCCCCGGTCGAATAGCGTGCGCCACACGTCGGACAGAAGCGCATCGAGCCTGCAAGCGTAGTCGATGTGCGTGCTCGAGAGCACGGCATTCGCACACGGCTCCCCGCGCGTCGCGCACCCCTCGTGTGTACCCCTCGCGCGCGTTCCTCGCGCCGAGGCTCGCGCACCGCACCCTACCCTCGTGCGCTTCGCGACGTGGCGCCCGGGCTTTCCGGACACGCCTCCTCGAAACCGCAAACCTGAGACGGACCTCACATGCTGGACTACCCGCACCCGGAGACAGGCGATTTCCCTCAAATTTTCGGCCATTTTCTAAGCGTCCGCTCCTTGCACACGCCGGATCACGGTTGCTAGGCTCCGCCCGCGTCGCGAGGGTGGTCGCGCCGCATTTAGGTGGAGTGTGGTGATGCGAATTCTTTCTTCCTTCGGGATCGAGCTCCGCTCGATTCCACGTCCGGTCGTGTGGACCGTTCATCTTCTCGCGACCCTCGCGGCCGTTTCGGGGTGCGTGGGCAACGTGGCCGACGAGCCCGACGCGACCGACGAGCTCGGCTCTTCGAGCGATGCGATCGTCAACGGCGAGCGGACCGCGATGAACGAGCAGGCCGTGGTCGCGGTGCTCAACCGCTTCGGCGGTCTCTGCACCGGCACGCTGATCGCGCCGCGCGCGGTCCTGACGGCCAAACACTGCGTCCAGAACCCCGACGCCGACGCCCCGAGCGCGGCGAGCGCGTTCGTGGTCGGCATCGGTGACAACATCCGCGGGCTCTCGCAGACGTACAACGTGGCGGAGCTCGTCACGACGCCCGGTCGATACTCCGACCGCAACGGCCTCTCGGGCGCGCTCGTCGGCATCGACGTCGCGGTGCTCACGCTGACCCAGCCGGTGCGCGACATCGCCCCGATCCCGGTCCACCGCGGCCCCGCGGGCGAGCTGCCGGGCAACATGTTCCGCGCGGTCGGCTTCGGGCAGATCCCGAGCGGCGGCGCCGGCACGAAGTACCGCACCACCACGCGCATCTCGAGCGTGCAGGGCGGCGTCATCTACACGCCTCCGACCATCTGCCAGGGCGACAGCGGCGGCCCGCTCCTCCTCGTCAACGAGGACGGCAGCGACTCCGTGGTCGGCGTAGCCTCGTTCGGAAGCGGCGCGTGCGGCGGCGGTATCAATGGCTACAACCGCGTCGATCAATTCCTCGATCTGATCGACGAAGCGGTCCGACTCTCCGGCACCTGCGTGGACGACGGCGAAGAGCGCTGCGACGGTTACGACAACGACTGCAACGGTCTCGTGGACGAGGTCTGTGCGGACATCGGCGAGCCCTGCGAGGCGGATGACGACTGCGTCACCCTGACCTGTCGCGAGGGGCTCTGCACGCAGGGCTGTGACCCCATTCGCCCCTTCACCGGCTGCCCGCCCGGCTTCTACTGCGGCGGCGACACGAGCTGCGAAGGTTTCTGCGTCGCGGGGACGATGGGCTCGCTGCCCATCAACTCGCCGTGCAGCGCGGACAGCGACTGCGACTCGCTCTTCTGCTTCAACCCGTTCATGCCCGGCAGCGACGAAGGCAAGGTCTGCCTCGACCCGTGCCGCGGCGGTGACGGTCGCTGCATCGACGGACAGGTCTGTGCGGCGGGCCTCGGCACGTGCGGCGGCTGCATGCCGGCAGGCGTGGTCCAGGGGTCGCGAGGCCTCGGTGAGCCGTGCGCGACGAACGAAGAGTGCGGCTCGGGCGCGTGCCTCGTCGAGCTCGACCGTGGCTACTGCACCGCGGCCTGCGAGCGCGACTCCGACTGCGCGACCGGATACCATTGCCGCCCCGGCGAGACCGGCGGCCAGTGTGTGGTCGGCGAGCGCGGCGGTGTCGGCGCGGGCTGCGTCGCGAACGGCGATTGTTCGGACACGCTCTTCTGCGCGGCGCGCGGTGACGTGCGCTGGTGCACGAGCTTCTGCAACTCCGACGAGGACTGCCCGGGCGACTTCACCTGCCTCGAGGTCTCGCCCGGCGCGCGGCTCTGCGCCCCCGACCGCGGCACCATCGGCGAAGCCTGCGAGACGGGCGACGACTGCATCTCCGGTGTCTGCGAAGACGCCGGAGTCGACGGCGCGCTCGTCTGCACGCGCGAGTGCAGCAGCGAGGCGCTCTGCGAGCCCGGCTTCGAGTGTCGCCGTGACCCGGAGACGATGGAGGCTCGCTGCGAAGCGACGCGCCTGCCGGAGGAGACGGGCGGTGGTGGCGGTTGTGCGGCCGGTGGCGATTCGCCGGTCGGGCTCGCCGGGCTCGCGCTCGGTCTGATGATCGTCTCGCGCCGCCGTCGCGCGAAGGGGAGCCGCTCGTGAAGAAGTCGAAGGTGCTGGTCGCGCTGCTGAGCCTCGCGTGGGGTGTCGGCTGCGCCAACGTCGAGGACGCGAGCTTCGCGGAGTCGGCCATCGTCGACGGGACGCTGGAGAGCGGCTACCCGGAGGTGGTCTTCCTCTACAACCGCGTCGGCGCGGCGTGCACGGCGACCATCGTCGCCCCGCGCCTCGCGCTCACCGCGAAACATTGCGTCGAGAACCCGAACCGCGCGGGTACCGCAGCGCCGGCGAGCGATCTGCGGCTCTACGTCGGCACGCGCGCCGGGAGCGGCTCGAGCTACGGCGTCGCGGAAGTGCGCCCCGCACCGGGTCGTTGGGACCTGCGAGACGCGAGCGACGTCGCGGTGCTCATCCTCGCGACGCCAGCGCGCGAGACGCCGCGCGAGATGTCGTGGACGGCGGCGAACACCCTGGTCGGGCAGACCTTCACCGCGGTCGGCTACGGTCAGACGCCCTCGGGCGGCAGCGGTACGAAGTACTCCACCATGAAGCGTGTGCGTCAGTACGACGGCTCCTTCATCTACGTCGATCCCGCGGTCTGCTCGGGTGATTCGGGCGGTCCGATCATCGGCCCCGACGGCCTCATCTACGGCGTGGCGTCGTTCATCTACAGCGAGACCGGCGGCTCGCCGCGCTGTGGCACCGCGCCGGGCGCCTACAACGCGATCCTCCGTTGGCGCTCGTTCATCGAGGAGGCGATCGAGGATTCGGGCGGCTGCGTACCGGCCGAAGAGGTCTGCAACGGCGTCGACGACAACTGCGACGGCACGATCGACGAGGGCTGCACCGCGACCGGTGAGGTCTGCGTGCGCGACGACGAGTGCGTCGGCGGTCTCTGCCAGGCGTACTCGCCCGGCGAGCCCGCGCGCTGCACCCTGCCGTGCGACCCTGCACGCGCGATGCTCGGCTGTCCCGAAGGCAACTACTGCGCGAGCATCCCGGGGAGCTGCGACGGCTTCTGCCGCCCCGGCATGCCAGGCGCGCTCCCTCTCGGCGCCGATTGCACGGCCGACACCGATTGCGCGAACGCGCGCTGCGTCGACCCGGGCAACGGGCGCCGCCAGTGCCTCGTCTCGTGTGTGGGCGACGGCGCGGACTGCCTCGCGGGCGAGGTCTGCGCGGCGGGCTTCGGTTCGTGTGGCTCGTGCGTTCCGCGGGAGATCGTGGCGGGATCGCGTGGCATGGGCGAGCCCTGCGACGCGGACACCGAGTGCGCGAGCGGGCTCTGCCTCGACGACGCGGGCGCGCGCTACTGCTCGCGTCCGTGCGCCGACGACACGGCGTGCATGAACGACGCGTTCCACTGCCGCGGCGGCTCGTGCATCCGCGGTCCGCGCGAAGGCGTGGGCGGAGTCTGCGTCGGCAACGAGGACTGCGAGAGCGGCATCTGCGCGACGACCGGCGACCGCGTGTGGTGCACGGCGTTCTGCGACGACGCGACCCCCTGCCCGCCCGGCCTGAGCTGCACGGACGCGGGCGGCGCACGCGTCTGCGCGCCCGACCTCGGCATCATCGGCGAGGTCTGCACGTCGAACGCGGAGTGCGCCTCGGGCGTCTGCGCGCTCGCCGGTGCCGAGGGCACGTGCACTCGTCTCTGCGGCCCGGAGGACCTCTGCGGCTCCGGCTACGAGTGCGTGCGCGTCGACACCACCAACGCGGTCTGTCTGCCCGCGGCGGTGGAAGAGGAGCCGCGCAAGAAGGGCGGCTGCTCCGCGGGTGGCGGAACGCCCGCCGGTGCGCTGGCGTTCGTGGCGGCGATCGTGTTTGCGGCGCGGCGTCGTCGCGACTGAGCACGGACTGCGATGAGGCGAAACGCCGGCGTGCGACGGCACGTCGGCGTTTTGCTTTTGGAGCGTGTTGGAGTCGGAGTCGGAGTCGCTGCGCGCTACGATCTCGGACCGACCGGAGTCGTGCGGGCTGGAACCGAGCGCTTCGCGCGCAGTCCACGTGGCGGCCGCCACCCATCCGCCGCCATTCCGCCGCCACCCCTCGCGTAGGTCTGCGAGATCATTGAAGCCGGGTCCCGGTACGAAAGGTGATTTGAGCGGCGGCGGTGCATCCGCGGCTCATCACCGAGAACGCGTGCGTCGCGCTCACGCGGCGGACGAGCTTTCGCAAGGCGTTCCTGGCGCCGTGGGCGGGGTCGTCGCGGGACGTGGTCTCGTCGGCCGCGGCAAACGCGCTGAAGCGGACGTCGAGCGCGCCGCGCTGGGACGAGGTCGGGCAGATCTTCGCGTATGCCGCCGCCCTCGCGCAGCGGGCGACCAAGGTCGACTGGCACCAGCTCGTGCTGAACGTCACGCACCACCACAGCCAAGCGACGCCGCGCGATCGTGAGCTCGCGGAGGCGACGCGGATCCTCCATCGCACGACGGCATGTGCGTTGAACTGGCTGTTGCGCGAGCGTGGGTTCGACGCGCCGGGCTCGGTCTTCGACAAACGACAGACGCACTGGATGACGCTCGTCGACCTCGAGGCGGTGACGCAGCGGACGATCTACGACGACGTGAACTGCGTCGCGGCGGGTTGGGTCGCACATCCGCTCGACGTGCCCGTGGGGCACCACCTCGGCTTCGACCTCTGGAAGGCCGGTGGCATCGCGGTACCAAAGCCGGAGAACGACTTCTTTTCGGAGAAGCTGCCGAAAGAGCTCGAGCTGCGGCTCACGCCTCCCATCGCGTTGGTTCGTCAGTTTGACGGCGACCTCGACGCGATCGTTGCCGCGTTGTCCGAGCTGCGTGACGTGCGCCTCGAGACGCTCGCGCGGGAACGGCGCAGCCCCGTGCGCGGTGTGAAGAAGCTTCGGGCGGTGCATCCCTGGGACGAGCCCGACACCGACAAGGAAGTGATCGGACGCCCCGTCCGGACCTTCGCGGTGGGTCGCAACGACGACGAAGGCGTCGCCGTCTGGAAGCAGTGCCTGCACGAGACCTACGGCCACCGTTCCGCCCACGCAGAGCGGATCGTTCGGTGGAAGGCCGGCGATCGAAGGAGCGCGTTTCCGGCGGGCACGCTGCGTGGGTACACGTTCCTCGGCATGCCGCTCGACGTGCCGGAGCTCGGGGCGATCCTCGGCGCGCCCCATCCGTCGCGTGAAGAGGTCGAGGCGGAGCTCGCGGAGAAGCGTGCCCAGCGCGCGAAGCTGGAGGCGGCGCAGCGCGAGCGGAAGCGCGTGCGAGACGCGCGCCGCGAGCGCGCGCGTGAGCTCGCCGAGCACGAAGACCTCGACCGAGAGCTCGAAGACGAAGCGCGGCGTCTGCGAGTGATCGACGTCGTCCCGATCAAGAAGCCGGCACTGAAGCCGAACGTCGACGCCACGACCGAGCCGAAGAGCATCGT
>JALOQC010000326.1 GCA_025453555.1 Myxococcota bacterium
GCGAGCGGGCTCTGGCCCCAGGTCAGCACGACCTCGAGGGCTTCGGGGGCGAGGCGGTCGGTGGTCTTCGTGGTGTTCGTCATGGCGTCCTCCGTTGCGTTGGAGGAGCTCGTTGCGACCGTCGTGCCACGTCGAAGATCTCGCAAATTGCGGGTCTTTTGCGCGCCGTAACGTTCGGTGCGTCGAGCGGCGGCCCGAGTGTTACGCGTCACGTTGCGCGTGACGTTGCTGCCGTGGGAGGCGCGCGGGTGCGTCGAGACGAAGGCCTGGAGGCACACGTCGGAGCGACCCCGCGACCCAGCCTCGCAGCGGATCGCTCGGGTGGGGATCGCCATCGTGTGGGCTGCTCTCGTGGGGGATCTCCCGCCGCACGACGCGCGCTCTGGTCATCGCCGCGGGGGGTGCCTATCATGGCCGCTCGTCGCGGGAGGCTGCGCTCGGAGGGTGCCGAGCGACCGTCCCGCGCATGGAGCGGCAGCGATGGTTCTCGGCAGAGTCTTCGGCTTCGTGAAGGACGGCGTCCAAGAGATGCTGATCCACCGTCCCGACGACAAGAAGCACCTCATCGTCTACAAGCATCCCGAGAACACCATCCCGAACTACGCGCAGCTCACCGTCGACGCCGACGAAGCCGCGGTGTTCTTCCGCGACGGCGCGATCATCGGGCAGCTCCGCACCGCGGGCGCCGGACAGCGCCACACGCTCAGCTCGCAGAACATCCCGTTCCTCGGTCAGCTCATCGACCGCGTCACGGGCGGCAACATCTTCCTCACGGATCTCTTCTTCGTGACGATGAAGCCGATCTACGACCTGCCGTTCGGCGGCGAGCTCGGCTACATGGAAGATCCGTTGCTCGGCGAGATGGTGACGCCGCGCATCTACGGCAAGTTCGCGATCCAGATCCTCGATCCGCAGCGCTTCATCGTGAACTACGTCGGCCTCCGCACGCCGGAGGGCAACGAACAGGTGCTGCGCTGGATCGGCGACACCTTCAAGAACGCGGTCAAGACCGTGATCGGTCAGGTCTGCGTCAACGAGCAGAAGTCGCTCCTCCAGCTCATGCCGCTGCAGAGCCAGCTCGCGCGCATGTTCGAGCAGCACGCGCCCGAGCTCGAGGCGATCGGCGTCAAGATCCTCCAGGTCGCCGACTTCAACATCAACCTCAGCGACGACGACGAGCAGACGCTGAAGACCGCCCAGGCCGAGATCGGCAAGGCGAAGCGTGAGGCGCGCATCGCGGCGATCGGCATCTCGAAGGCGCAGGCCGAGGCGCAACAGAAGCAGTTCGAGCTCGACCAGCAGTACGCGCAGGACTCGCGCTACACGGGCATGGCGGGCGGCGACTTCGGGAAGATGGCGGCCGGCAAGGCGATGATGGGCGCCGGCGAAGGCATGGCGAAGGGCGGAGGCGGCGACGGCGGCGGCATGATGGCGGGCGCCGGCATGGGCGTCGGCTTCGGCATGGCGTCGGCGATGGCAGGCGCGTTCCAGCAGCCGCCTCAGCAGCAAGCGCCCGCTCCGCAGCCGCAGGCCGCGCCGGGCGGAGCGGCGGGCATGGTGAAGTGCCCCTCGTGCAGCGCGACGGTCCCGAACGGGAAGTTCTGCGCGGAGTGTGGTGGTGGGCTCGCGCCGAAGCCGAAGTTCTGTCCGAACTGCGGCTTTCAGAACGCGGTGGGCTCGCGCTTCTGCTCGAACTGCGGCACCGGGATGGCGGAGTGAGCGCGCGGTGAGCTGGGCGCGCGACGCGCGAAGGAGCGAACGAGCCCCGCGACGCAGTGGCGCCGCGGGGTTCCGTTCGTCCGATCGCACGGGCCGCTCGGGCTCGTCGCGAGCGTGGCGTCTCGTGATGGTGTCTCTCGCGGTGCTCTGCCTCGCGCCCGCTGAGTGTGGGCTCGAATCGGGCACCAAAGACGTGGGTGCGCCGTGTACACGCGACGGCGAGTGTTTGCTCGGGCTGCAGTGTGTGAGCGGCGTGTGCTCGGACGGAGCCGACGCGGACGTGCCCGATGCGAGCGACGCGGCCGACTCCGGCTGAAGAAGCGCTCGGCCGATTCGCGAGCCGCCCTACCGGACCCGGACGGCGCGACGCTCGCGGAGCGTGGGGGCGGGGGCTGGCGACAGCCCCTCGGGAAGCTGGCGACAGCCCCTCGGGGAAGCCGACCTCGGCGTGACGGAGGTCAGTCGACGGGCCAGGAGAACCCCGGGAACGGCGGCGCAGGCTTCCCCAAGAGGTAGCCCTGGTAGAGGTCGCAGCGGCACTCGCGCAGACAATCGAGCTCCGCGCGCGTTTCGACTCCCTCT
Source organism: Myxococcota bacterium (assembly GCA_025453555.1). GTDB lineage: Bacteria > Myxococcota_A > Polyangia > Polyangiales > Houyiibacteriaceae > JACKEH01. Next base: position 2,302 of record JALOQC010000326.1, read on the forward strand.
GCGACGACGAGGATCCCGAGCTCTCCGCACAAACGAGCCATCGTCTCGACGAGACGGCGTTTCTTCGGGTGATGATCGACGTCGCGTACGAGCGACATGTCGAGCTTGCAGACGTCGGGATCCAACGCTGCGAACGCGGAGAGTCCCGCGTAGCCCGCGCCGAGATCGTCGATGGCGATTCGATAGCCACGACTTCGGAGGACCTCGATACGACGTCGGGTCTCGTCGACGTCTTCGAGCGCGGCCCGCTCGGTGATCTCCAGCACCACGCGTGCCGCCATCGAGCTCAACGGAGACTTCGGATCCAAGAGCTCGTCGTCGAAGACGTCCGTCGGGTGAAGGTTCACGAAGACGTCCTCCGCCTTCGGGAGCATCGCCTCGGCGACCAACCAACGAATGTGTCGGCCCAACGTGCGGAGCTGCCCGAGCCGCTCGGCGGCGCCCAGCACCGCGCCGGGGTGGGGGAGCGCCGGCTCGCGGCTGCGCAGCAGCGCCTCGTAGCCGAGCAGCGTCCCGTTCGCGCGAACGATCGGTTGGAACGCGACCCATGCCGACTCGAGGAAACGCGCGAACGCTGCCTCGAGGCTCGCGCGATCTCCCGTGCGGTACCGCGGATCGATGTCGTGCTCGAGCGCGTCGCGCTTCGCTCTCGCGAGCGCGCCGAGCGTGTATGCGCGCCGGATGCTCGCGACGAGCTGTTCGGGCTCGGTCGGCTTCGTGAGGTACTCGAGCGCCCCGAGACGCACCGCTTGGGAGGCCGTCTCGATCGAAGGCGCGCCCGTGAGCAGGATCACCGGGACGTCGAGATCGACCGCTCGAATGGCGCGCAGGAGCTCGATGCCGTTCATCCCGGCCATGTTGATGTCGGAGAGCACGACGGCGATTCGCTCGCGGCCGAGCGCTTCCAGCGCGGAGGCACCGTCGCTCACCTCGATCGTCTCGAAGCCGCGCGAGGTAGGTGGATCCGCCCCGCTCGAAGAACGAGCTCAGAGCGCGTCGAGCGCGTTCGCGAAGCGTTGCTCCGTCGCCGCGTCACCCGCGGTCGCGGCGAGCGCACGCGCGGTCTCGTAGCTCCCACGTGCGTCGGCGAGGCGACCTTCGTGGCGCGCGACGCGGGCGAGCAGCCCGACCGCGCGTGCTTCGAGCGCGGGGGACTCCGCAGAGATCGCGAGCTCGCGCGCGCGGTTGGCGTGCTGCTCGGCTTCCTCCGCGTCGTCCGCGAGCAGCGAGACCTCGGCGAGCTCGAGCAGCACGGTCGCGCGATCCTCGGGCGGCGCGGGCTTGGCTTCGAGGAGCTCGAGCGCGCGGCGGAACGCGTTGCCCGCGAGCGCCGGATCCCCTGCGTCGCGGCGCAATCGTCCGAGCGCGGTCTGCACCGCTTGTTCGACCTCCGGCTCCACGCCGCCGACGATCTCGAGCGCTTGCCCGAAGTGCCGCATCGCGTCGCGCGGGCGCTCCCGGAGCGCGGCGATGCGACCGAGCACGAGGTGCATGCGCGCGCGGTTGGGCTCGTAGGGGCCGGTCAGATCGAGCACTTCGCGCACGACTCCGTCGGCGCCCGCGAGATCTCCGGCCTTCGCGAGCGCCCAGCCGAGCTTGCGGCTGAAGGTCACGAGCGCGGTGTCCATCACGGTGTCGCCGTTCTCGAGCATCTCGCGGCGGCTCAGCTCGAGCGCGCGTCGGTACATCACGACCGCCGCGCGACCGTCGCCGCGTGTCAGCGCGACGTCGCCGCAGCGCTCGAGGATCATGAACGTGCGCATCGGCACGTTCGCTCGGTACGCGTGCTCGGCCTGCAGCTCGAGCGGCGCGCCGGCGCGCGCGATCACGTCGAGGATCTTCTGGTGCAGCTCGCGGCGCGCGGACGCGGGGATGAACGCTTCGACGAGCTCGGCGAGGAACGTGTGCGTGACGTCGAGGCGATCGTCCTCCGCGGCGACGAGGCCCTTGTTCACCAGCTCGTCGATGGCTTCGAGGTCGCGCGGATCGGCGACCGCAGCGAGCTCCGCGCGGGTGGCACGACCGCCGAACGCGGAGAGGCATTGGAGCGCACGCTGCGCGCGCACCGGGAGCCGCTCGACGCGTTGCGCGACCGCATCGGCCAGACGCGGAGGGAGCGTGTCGTCGCCCACGTCGCCCCCGAGCGCGGCGATCTGCTCGAGGTAGAAGGGCAGGAGCCGCCGCATCAGGATGCCGTTGGCCGGCGTCGGACGATCGACGTCGACGAGACGACGCTCTTGCGAGCTCGCGCGTCCCGTGAGGAAGAGGCCTGCATCCTCGAGCGTGAGCCCGCCGAGCTCGAGGGTGGCGTCGGTCGCGGTGATGCCGCGTGCGTCGCCGAAGAGGACGAGCACCGGATCCTCGGCGAGCACTTGCCGGAGCTGACGCAGCACCGCGTGCGTGAGGCCGTCGCAGCGATGCACGTCGTCGACGACGAGGACCGCGCCGCGGAGCGATCGACGCGCGAGGGTGAGGCGCACGAGCATCGCGAGCGCGGCCGCGACCGCACCCGCGCGGCTCTCGTCCTCGATCCCGCGCAGTCCGGCGGGGCTCGCCAGCTCGCGCAGGCCCGCGCGTACGAGCGCATCGGGGAAGAGGCTCTCGTCCTCCGCGAGCGACCCGAGATCCGTGGGCTGCAGCTCGACGAGGTTCGCCGCGAGCTGACGCAGAGGACCGTAGGGCAGGAGCGCGCCGCTCGGATGCGGCGAGGCGCCGGCGACGAGGCGGTTCTGACCCGCGAGGCGCTCGGCGATCTCGCGAAGGAGGCGCGTCTTGCCCACGCCGATCTCGCCTTCGACCGAGACGAGCACGAGGCGGCTCGTGGCCTCCGTCGCGAGCGCGTCGATGCGCTCGAGCTCCGCGTCGCGCCCCACGAAGGGTCGCGCGCTCGCGAGCGGCGGGTAGAACGAGGGCTTCGGCGTCAGCGGCTTCGGCGGTGACGAGACCGGCACCGGCATCTCGCCGGTGAGGCGCACGCCGCACGCGCCACAGAAGCGCATGGTGGAGGGGTTCTTGGTCCCGCAGACCGGACACTCGATCGTCGCGGCGCGGTTCGCGTCGAGGGCCGCGCGCGCGCGACGCAGCTCGGTGGACATCTCGGCCGCGTTCTGGAAGCGCTCGTCGCGCTTCTTCGACAGCGCCTTCAGGCAGATCGTCGCGAGGCTCTCCGGGATCTGGCGGTGCGGCGCGACCTCGCGCGGATCGGGGATCGGATCGTTGATGTGTCGCAGAACGACCTTGGTCGGGGTGTCGGCTTCGAAGGGGAGCTGATCGGTGAGCAGCTCGAAGAGCACCACGCCGACCGCGTAGAGATCGCCGCGACCATCGACGTGCTCACCGCGCCCTTGCTCGGGCGCCATGTAGTCGGGCGTGCCGCAGACGAGGCCGGGCCGCGTGATCGAGGTGGACCCGCCGCCGACGATGGTCGCGAGGCCGAAGTCCACGACCTTCACGAGATCTTCGCCGCTGCGCATCTTGCGCAGGATGATGTTCTCGGGCTTGAGGTCGCGGTGGACGATGTCGAGCGCGTGCGCTTCGCCGAGCGCGTCGAGCACCGAGGTGAGGATGTCGCAGATGCGCTTGAAGGGGAGCGGACCTTCCTCGTGCATCACGAGCGCGAGGTCCTTGCCCTTCAGGAACTCCATCGCGAGGTAGAGGATCCCGTCTTCGGTGCGGCCGAAGTCGATGACGCTCACGCTGTGCGGATGGTTGAGGCGGCTGGCCGCGCGGGCCTCGGTGTAGAAGCGCGCCACGGTCTGCTCGTCGCCGAGCAGGTGCGGGTGGATGACCTTGATCGCGACGGTGCGGCCGAGGGTGGTCTGCTCGGCGCGGTAGACGCGGCCCATGCCGCCCACGCCGATGATCTCTTGCAGCACGTACGTGCCGCCGATGGTGCGTCCGACGAGAGGATCGGTGTTGCCGGAGGAGCCCTCGTGGAAGAGCGCGGCACCGCACGAACGGCAGAAGCGATCCTCGGCGTTGGAGGGCGCGCCGCACTGGTGGCAGACTCGCACGCGCGGAGCTTACCGTGAGCGGGGGCGCCCGGAGAACATTGTTTTTCAAGGCTTTGGCGTTGAACCCCGAACGAAAAGATTCGCTCTCGTCGCTCACGGCGCTCACGGCGCCGGCTGCCTCGTCGGTCGGAGCGCGCGCGGATCGCTCGAAGGCGCTCGCCGACGAGGCAGTCGCTGACGCGGTCGCGCACGAGGCGGGGGCGGCGGCGCGCGTCTCGGGGCCGAGCGTGGTGCTCGCGCTCGGCGCGATCGCGTGGGCGGTGGTGCTCGCGGTGCCCTTCGTGGTGTCGCGTCCGAGCGCGCTCGCGTGGGGGTTGCTCGTGGCCACTCTCGCGCCGCTCGTCGCGGCGGGCGTCCTCTGGCGACGCGAGCTCGTTCGCCGGGTGATCACGCTGGTCGTTCATCCCGCGGGGCTCGCGCTCGGGGTCGCGCTCTCGCCACGGGTGGTGGAGCTCGACGCGCACCCGCCGACGATGCGCCTCCTCGGTGCGCTCGCGTTCCTCGCGTACGGCGCGGCGGCGTCGGTCGCCGATCCGCGGCCATCTCCGCCGGGGCTCGTCATCAAGCCGCTGCCCGCGGTGGGCGGCGATCCGAGCCTCGTGCGGCGCGCCCGTGCGCGCGCGGGGTTGCTCGGGCTCGCGATGGTGGGTGGGCTCGCGATCGCGGTGGTGGCGCCCGCGCTCGGCGCCGATCCGACGGTGACCTTCGGCGCGGAGGCGGGCGCGGCAGCGGACGTGCTCGTCGCGGTGGTCGCGGCTGCGCTCGGAGCGATCGTGGTGGCGGGCTTCGTCGGGCCCGCGACGCGACGTCGGCGCATCCCGACCGCGACGCGACGTGCGCAGCGCGTGGGGCTCTACTTGCTCGTGGTCGCGGTGGGCGCGCTCGTGTGGCGGATGCTCGCGACGCGCGGGTGAAGCGACTCGGGAGGCCTCGAGGAAGCGGAAGACGTCGGTTGGGCGTGACGGCCCTGTGGCATGGTGTCGCTCCCATGTCGGTGCGGCTCGTGACCAGCCAGCGCACGGAGGCGCTCGTCGACGCGCTCGCGGAGGCGATCGACGCGCGGCGAGCGCTCGTGGGGCCGCTGGAGCCGACCCACGTGATCGTGCCGAGCGCGAACCTCGAGCGCCACCTCGTGCTCGCGCTCGCGGAGCGGCGGGGCATCGCGGCGAACCTGCGCTTTCACCGACTCGAGCGCTTCGTCGGGCGCTGGATCGCGCGCGAGCGGATCGACGTCACGCGCGTGATCGATCGGCGCGCGCTCGAGGCGTTCGTGCTCGCCACGCTGCTCGACGATCGTTTCCTCGCGACCGACGCGGCGGGTCCGCTGTCGCGCTACGTGGGGAATGCGGACGAGGACTCGGTCGCGCGCGATCGTCGTCGCGTGCAGCTCGCGCTCCGACTCGCGCGCTTGCTCGAGGGGTACGCGTACTCGCGGCCCGAGATGTTGCGTGCGTGGGAGCGAAGCGACGGTGGGCGACGCGTGCGGGATTCGGAGCGACGCCACGGAGAGGAGCCTCGCGAGGCAGCTCCACGCGAGGCAGCGCCACCGAGCGACGCAGCTCCACCGAGCGACGCAGCTCCACCGAGCGACGCAGCTCCACCGAGCGACGCAGCTCCACCGAGCGACGCAGCTCCACCGAGC
>JALOQC010000022.1 GCA_025453555.1 Myxococcota bacterium
GCCGAGACGCAGGTGAAGGCGGCCGAGCGCATGCTCGCGGAGGGCTCGCTCTCGGAGATGGCGGAGAACGCGTACGCCGCCGCGATCGACGCCTACAACGACCTCGGGGCGTACTCGAAGGTGCGCGGGATCTACGGCGCGCTCGCGGGCCTCGATCTCGGGGAGAAGCGCCGCGCGCGATACCTTCGTTTGCAGCAGCGGCTCGCGCGCGTGCAGGACGACGTGGGGCAGATCACGGCGTTCCCGGACTACCTGCGGATGGACACCGCGTACCCGGAGATCTGGCGCCTCGACGTGGTGGAGTGGGAGCAGCACGGCGACTCCGCGGAGACGATGGGCGAGGTCCTGCTCGATCCGAAGTGGCCGGAGTTCACGCGGCGGCGCGCGCTCTTGTGTCGCCTCTGGCAGCTCGGCACCGGGGAGCCGCATCCTTCCCCGGAGACCCTGGTCGGGCTCGCGGGCTACCTCGGAAAGGTCGAGATCTACTCCGCCCTCGCGCCGCTCGAGAAGCTCGGCGACCACGACGATCCGCGCGTCCGCGCCTCCGCACAAAAGGCCGTTCGTCAGCTCTTCTTCAAACGCAGCTTCGTGCTCGTGATGCGCGGACTCTCCGACGCGGATGCTTCGGTGCGACGCGAAGCCCTCGAAGCCGTCGGCACCCTACACTTCGGGCATGCGTTCGATCCGCTCCAACGCATCTTCCGCTCGAGCCCCGACCCGAACGTCCGCAAGCGCGCGCTGCAGAGCATCGGGAAGATCTCCAGCATCGAGGCGGCCGAGATGCTCGTCGACGTGCTCCGCCAAGGCGACCCCGAGGAGCGCAACCTCGCGCGTGATCTCCTCGCGCGCGCGGACCATCCGGAGGTCGACGCGTTGCTCCGCCGCGCGGTCAGCGGCGAGTCGGGCGCCGCGCTCGAGTCGTTGCAGCGCGTGCTCAAGCAGCGCGGCTACTGACGTCCTGCCGGCTCGTCGGGATCGAGCGCGGTCGCGGGCCACGGGTCGAGAACGGGCGATCCGCCTGCGCGCCGTCAGAGTCGCTTGCGGCCTTCGAGCGCGCGGCCGAGCGTCACCTGGTCCGTGAGCTCGAGCTCGCCCCCGTGGGGCACCCCGCTCGCGATGCGTGAGACCGGGATCGCGAGTGGCCGCAGCACCTCCGCGACGTAGAGCGCGGTGGCTTCGCCTTCGACCGAGAGCGGGGTCGCGACGATCACCTCTTCGACACCTTCGTCCTTCACGCGGCGCGCGAGCGTGTCGAGCGGGAGGTCGTTCGGGCCGACCCCGTCGAGCGGCGCCAGCAGACCGTGCAGCACGTGGTAGCGGCCGCGAAAGCTGCCCGCGCGCTCGAACGCCGCGAGATCCGGCACACGCGCCACCACACAGAGGAGCGCGGCGTTGCGGCGCGGGTCCGAGCAGATCGTGCAGATCGACTCGGCGCCGTAGTTGCCGCAGCGCTCGCAGCGGTGGACGCGTTCGTGAATGGTGCCGAGCGCGCCGCCCAGCGCGCGCGCGTACGCGGGATCGCTCCCGAGCACGTGGAACGCGAGACGCGAGGCGGTGCGCTCACCGATCCCCGGGAGCCGCCCGAGGAGCGCGACGAGCTCGGCGATGGGATCGGCGGGCGTGCTCATACATGGCTCACGTGAGTTGCATCGAGTCGGTTGCGCGTCGACGGACACCAGACGCGTTCGAACGAACGGGGTCTCCAAGGGGGCAGAGCCCCTCGGCCCGCGGAGCGCCGCAGGAGACCGACCGAACCGAAGCGCACGGAGGCCTCCGAGGACCGGGGGTGGGGAGCTCACTCCCCACGTTCGGCGAAGCCAATGAACGCCGGAGGGGTGGGGAGCTCACTCCCCACACGGGGCGTAGCCCCCGATCAACCGAGCCCGGGGATCTTCAGGCCGCCGGTGACTTGCTCGAGCTCCGCGTCGACGTGCTCGCGCGCCTTCTTGAGCGCGGCGTTGGCGGCGGCGACCACGAGGTCGGAGACCATCTCGAGGCCTTCGTCCTCGAGCGCCTTCGGATCGATCGTGACCTTCACGAGCTCCGCGCCGCCGTTGACGGTGACCTTCACGCGGTCGTCGCCCGCGCCGGCCTCGTACTCCTGCTCCTTCAGCTCCTCGCGGCGCTTCTCGATCTTGCGCTGCATGCGGCTCGCTTGCCGCATCAGCTCCGCCATGCCTCCACGAAACTTCATGCTCACCTCGTCGGACCCGTCTGGGGTCGAGTCGATCCCTCACGCCGAGCCGAGCGGCTCGGGGGCGGCAGTGTCGCACCGTCGGCGGAGGTGTCCACCACCGAAAGCGCGTCGGACGTCCGCCTCCGACCGGGCACCGGGCGTCTCACCCCGCACGACGAAACGTGAGGTTCGTGCGGTGCGGCCACGCGCCCGGACGCACCGGCAGCACGCCGTGGTAGCGCAGCCGATCGACGCCGCCCCACACCACGACGTCGCCGTGCTCGAGCGGCACCCGCACCACGGGATCGCGCCTGCGCAGACCTCCGAAGACGAAGGTCGCGGGCAACCCGATCGACACCGACACGATCGGCCACGCGAAGTCGCGCTCGTCCGCGTCGCGGTGCAGGCCCATCTTCGTGCGCGGCGCGTAGCGGTTGACGAGGCAACTGTCCGGCTCGAACCCCATGAAGCCCGCGCGCGCCGCCGCGATCTTCGCGAGCCTCGACATCGGCTCCGGAATGGGCGGCCACGGTCGACCGCTCTGCGGATCGTTCGGCTCGTAGCGGTAGCCACGCGCGTCCGAGCACCAGCCGAGCGCCCCACAGCTCGTCGTGCCGACCGACATCGTGCCTCCCCCGGGCACCGTCATGTGTCGGAGCGGGGCGGCGGCGATCACGGACGCGATCGCGGTCTCCAGCTCTTCCGCGACCGACTCTTGGACCAGACGTCGAAACACGAAGGCCTCCGGTCCGAGCCGCTCGTCGGAGGGAGCGTCGTCGAAGAGCGCGCGCTGCACGCGATGAGGTTGGGCTCGATTCCGTACCTCGGCCAGCACTCGAAGCGTGGTCGCTCGAAGCGTGGTCGCTCGAAGCTTGGTCGCTCGAAGCTCGCTCGAAACGCGGCCGCGCGAAGCCGTCGCCGCGCGTCCCGCAAGCACCCGACCCGAAGGACACGCGCTCAGAACGTCAGGTCGTCGTACTCCATCAGGTCGACGAGCAACGCCTCCATCACCGCGCGCGCTCGGCCGGTGCCGCGCACGAGGCGGCCGTGCAGCTCCGCGTCCTCCGGGTCGACGCTCTCGCAGCGGCGCGAGTAGGCCTCGAAGGCGACGAGGCTCTCCACGAGCGTGGCGAGGTGGTTGGGGCACTCGCACTGCACCGACGAGGCGATGTCGCGCAGCCGCACGAGCTGGGCGTCGTCGAAGAGCCGCTCGGGCGGATCGTCGTCGTGCGTGGTCGTCGGCGTCGCCGGTCGTGGCACCCGCGCGAGCGTGAGCAGGTCCGCGAGCGAGCTCTCGAGCTCCGCCGGCGCGAGCGGTCCGCGCAACAAGGCCGCCCCGCGACGGGCGAGCTCCGCGAGGGTCCGACGCGTCGCGAACTCGTAGAGCACCACCGCCGTGTGGACCCCGGTCGCGCCCTGCAGACGCTCCAGCGCGATCGACGGCGCCGGCCCGAGCGCGGTCAGATGCAGCACCAGCGCCTGCGCGCCCTTCGCGTCGAGCAGCCCGTCGACCGACTCCGCTTCGCGCACGATCTCGAGCTCGGTCCGCTCGCGCAGACGCTCCGCGATGCCGCGACCGAGCACCAACACCCGCACGCGGCCGCCGCTCGAGCTCGTCGGGCTCCGCGTCGTGTCCCCCACGCCCGCGAGAGCCGAGAGCCGCGTCCGCAGGTCGCCGTCGCTGAGGTTCGCCACGACCCCGATCGCGTCGCCCGCATCGGTGACCGCCTTGAGCAGACGCAGACGATGCACGTCGCCGTCGCCGTAGAGGCGCGTCCCGCCGTCGGTTCGACGCGGCACGATCGCGCGATACCGCCGCTCCCAAGCACGGATCGTGTGCGGGTCGACGCCCGTCAGCTTCGACACCGTACCGATCCGATACTCGCCACGCTCGCTCACGAGGCCGAGTCTAGGGCCAAGCGCGGAAACTTCCACAACATCTAGACAAAGGCTGATCAGGTCGCCCCGAGCGAGCGAGTGTTCCACGAAATCACGTGCAATTTCGAGAGGTCTCCCGCACGCGGTGGAGACGGAATGCGCGCGGCCCGAGCGCTCACTCACGCTCGGGCCGCATGCGTTCGGATCTCGAAGGCTCCGCTCTGGGCGTTTCGACTGGTCGAGGAGCTCGATCAGCCCGCGGTCGGCGCCGCTTCCGCGCCTTCCGCCGGAGCCCCGCCCTCCGCCGGGGCAGCTCCCTCCGCGGGAGCCGTCGCGCGAGACGGCGGCGTCTCCGCTTCGGGGAGCCGCGCGTGCTCGGGCAGCTCGCCGTTCAGCGACTCGAAGAACGCGAGGATGTCCGTCACCTGCGCGTCCGTCAGCTCACGGCCGAGCTGCACGCGGCCCATGATGCGAACCGCTTGGCCGAGGTCTTCCACCGAACCGTCGTGGAAGTAGGGCGCGGTCCGGGTGACGTTTCGCAAGGTGGGCACCTTGAAGAAATGCCGATCCGCCTCGTTCCGTGTGACGTTGAAGCGGCCCATGTCGGCGTCGGTCAGCTCACCACCGCGCTGCTCGAAGTAGTTCGCGATCAAACCCATCTTCTGGTACATCGTGCCGCCGACGTTCACGCCCATGTGGCAGCTCGCGCAGCCCACTTCCTTGAAGGTCGCGTGACCCCGGCGCGCCTGCTCGGAGATCGCGTCCTGGTTGCCTGCGAGGTAGGCGTCGAAGGGCGACGGCGTCACGAGGTAACGCTCGTACTCCGCGATCGCGTCGGTGATGTTCTCCTTCGTGATCGGGCTCTCTCCGCCGTAGATCGAGGCGAAACGCTCGACGTACCAGGCGTCGGTCTGCACGCGCGCGATGGCCTCGGGGAAGGTCGTGCCCATCTCGAGCGGGTTCTCGACGGGGCCGCCCGCCTGCTCTTGCAGGGTCGCCGCACGGCCATCCCAGAACTGGACGAAGTTGAAGTGCGCGTTGAGCACGGTCGGCGAATTGATCGGGCCGACCTGGCCACGAATTCCGTTGGAGGAACGCCGCGGCTCCGCGCCGCCGTGGTCGAGGCTGTGGCAGGTCGCGCACGAGATGGTGCCGTCGCCGCTCAAGATCGGATCGTGATAGAGGCGGCGTCCGAGGAACACCTTGTCCATGTTGACCTCGGGCGGCTCGAGCACACGAAGCGGCTCCGGAGCCGGCTCGGGCGGGGTGGTGGCGGTGCTCGACTCGGTGTCGGCGGACTCGTTGCAGTCGCACGCCCCGAAGGCGAGCGCGACGAGGAGGACGGATGCGTGGCGCATGGTGACTCTCGGGTTTGGAGACACGGGTAGGCTCGTGGTCGGTGGGGGACGCGGGTCTGGAGGCAGGACGACGGGTCGTCCACGACGCTCGCGGGGGCGGGAAGGTAGCACTCCGTTCCGCCTCGCGTTCCGTCTGCGACGTTCGTGCCGTCGTCGCCTGCGTGAGAATCCTCGGCAGAAGCGGTGGATCGTCACCGCGGAGCACAGACCGACCACCGAGTTGCCGGTGAGAGCCCACCGAAATACCGGTGTTCACCGAAGTGTCGTTGCGATGCTGCCCCGCGGAACCTCGGAGACGTCGAATCTCGAAGACACGCCCTGAGACAGCGAACCTCGGAGCACCGAACCTCGGAGCACCGAACCTCGGAGCACCGAACCTCGGAGCACCGAACCTCGGAGCACCGAACCTCGGAGCACCCCGCGCGCACCGACGACCGGTGCGCTCAGCTTCGCCGCGCCCGCACCTCGTCCACGAAGAGCTTCGCGGCCTTCGCGGCGTGCTTCGCGCGCGCGCCGAAGCCCTGCGAGTACACCAGCGACGAGATCTCGCGCACCAGCGCGTAGGTCGTCTTCTGGATCGGGTACACGCTCACGCCCTTGCCGAGCGGAAGACGATCCGTGACGACCGCCTTGGTGTTGCAGCACGCGCGCAGGCCCTCGCGCCCGTTGATGCGCCCGATGCCGCTGATGCCCACGCCGCCGAAGGGCAGCGACTGGATCATGTAGGCGATGCCGTAGTCGTTGATGACCGTCATGCCCGCGCGGAGCCGGGCGGCGATGCGCTCGGCGCGCGCGCGGTCCTTCGTGAACACGCTGGAGCCGAGGCCGTACTCGGAGTCGTTCGCGAGCGCGATCGCCTCTTCTTCGCCGACCACGCGCACGATCGAGAGGATCGGCCCGAACTGCTCTTCGCGGATGATCCGCATCGAGTGGTCGACGTCGACCAGCACCGTCGGCTCGAAGAATTGGCCGCGCATCCCCGGCGTTCGCCCACCCCCGACCAAGATCTTCGCGCCCTTGCTCGTGGCATCGGCGAGCAGCGACTCGAGGATCTCGAGCTGCCGCGGCATCGTCATCGCGCCGCAGTCGACCACGCGATCGCCGAGCGGCGCGCCCTGGCGGAGTGCCTTCGTCTTCGCGACCACGCGCGCCACGAACTCGTCGTAGATCGCGTCGAAGACGTAGACGCGCTCGACGCCGACGCACATCTGGCCGCACGCGGTGAACACGCCGAGCATCGCCTGCTCGACCGCGTGATCGAGGTCCGCGTCGTCGCAGACGATCATCGGATCCTTGCCGCCGAGCTCGAGCACCACGTCGATGGGGCCACGGCTCGCGGCCTCCATGACCTTGCGCCCGTTCTGCGGCGAGCCGGTGAAGAAGACCTTCTCGACGCCCGAGGTCACGAGCGCGGAGCCCGTCGCGCCATAGCCCGTCACGACCTGCACGAGGTCGGGCGAGTGACCGTGCGCGACGAGCGCGTCGCGGATCACTTGCAGGTAGGGCTCGGCGGACCAGCTCGTGTGCTCGGAGACCTTCGCGACCACGCCGTTGCCCGCGAAGAGCGCGGGGATGGTGGGGCAGAGCAGGTTGTGGAAGGGGAAGTTCCACGGCGCGATCACGCCGACCACGCCGAGCGGGTGGTACTCCACGCGCGCACCCTTCTGCGCGAGGATGCCGCTCGCGCGCTTCTCGGGGCGCAGGTCCTTCTCGCCGTTCGCGATCACGTAGCGGAGCTTCTCGAGCACCGGGAAGACCTCGCCGAGCGCGGCGTCGACCATCGTCTTGCCGGAGTCGCGCACCGCGAAGCGGCAGATGTCTTCGTGCCGCGCGATCACGAGCTCGCTCAGCGTGCGCATCACCTCGCGACGCTCGGCGAAGCTCGTCCGCGCCCACGCCGCTTGCGCGCGCCGCGCACGACCGACCGCGGCCTTCACCTCCGCGGCGTCCATCACCGGAAACTCGCCCAGTGGCTCGAGCGTCGCGGGATCGTGCGCGGGGAGGAACGCGGGCGCGGAGACGGTCTCGGTCATCGACATGCGCGGGACGGTAGAGAGCGCCTCGCGCGCGTTCAAGGCGCGGCCCACGACTCGGGCCGAGCGGGGCGAACGAGCACGCGAGCGGGTGTGGAACCGAGGCGAGCAGGTGCCGTCGGCTTGGCGCCTCCGGCTTCGCATCGACACGAGAATCCGATGAGGTCGCGAGCGGTGCGACTAACGGAGCACCAGCCAGCGGGTGCCGCCGCGCACCGCGCGGACGCGGAGCAACGCGGCTTCGGGATCGTCGAGCGCGATCCACACGACGTGGTTGCCGCGCGGGAGACGGCGGCCGGTGTCGCGTTCGATCGTGGTGCCGCGATCGAAGCCGACGAGCTCGGTCGTTCGGCGCGCTCCGTCGGGGCGGACGGTGTCGAAGCGGAGCTCACCGAAGCGCGCGGGGCCGTCGAGCTCGACCGCGACGCGGACGCCGCAGCGACCGGCGAGCGCGGGCACGTCGCAGCGGGGCGCTTCGAGGACGCGCAGCGAGAACGGCGAGCCGACGGAGCTCGCGCCGACCTCGGTCGCGCTGGCGTCGGCGTGCACCAGCGCTTCGGTGAGCAGGCGGGTGAAGCGCGTGCTCGCTTCGTCGATCGCGGCGCGGCGACGCGCGATCTCGGGGTGCTCCCAGCCGACCAGCGCGGCGGCGTCGTAGAGGGCATCCAAAGCTGCGGTCGGATCGATCGCGCCGAGATCGTCGCGATCGAGGTTCGGGGTCGCGGCGGTGAGGCGCGCGAGCTCGGCGTCGACGCGCGCGAGCGCGAGCGGGAGACGACGCGCGAGCTCTTCCGGATCGACGCGGCGGCACTCCGTGGTGACGACGACGCCTTCGGCCACGAGCGGGAGGCGTCCGTCGAAGCGCCCCACCGCGTCGCCGACCGGATCGTCGACCGCGACGTCGCGATCGACGACGCGCACCGTGAGGCGCTCGCGACGACGGATGCGCGCGTCGGGGACGCTGACGTAGAAGCGCCACGCGTCCTCGGGCCCGTGAATCGTCGCGCGCGTGCGGCCGAGCTGGAGGGTGACCGTCGGATCGGGCGCGCCGTAGTTGCGGGTGATGGCGCCGCCGAGGCCGTCGTAGCTGCGGGTGCGCGCGATCTCGACGCGGCAGACGAACGTGCCTTCGGCGCTCGGGCCCTCGAAGGGCGGCGCGGTGTCGAAGTAGGCGGATGCGCCCTCGAGCTGCGGAGGCTCGCTCCGTGAACGCGAGAGCTCGCGCCACGAAGGCTGCCCGTGCGCGGGCCACGGCACGAGCGAGAGGAACGAGAGCACGGCGAAGGCGAAGCAAGCGCGGGTCGTCATGAAAGTCCCGTCGTGAAAGCCGATCCGAACGCGTGGCTCGGTGGCCAGGCTCGTTTGCGCGGGCCGTGCCGGAAGGCGAGAATCGTGGAAGCTCTTTGGTTTTCACAGGTTACGCGCACAACGCGTCGCGCGCGACGCTGGACCCGGACGCGAATGTCCGAGTGTGCACGCGAGGCACGCCTCGTGTGGATCCGATCGACGCCGACTCTCACACGCCCTCACGGCGCCTTGACCGTTTCGATCCGCCAAGCCAACGGAGAGCGCATGAAGCTTGGCTGGATGTTCTTCGGTTGTGTGCTCTTCGTGGGATGTGGCGACGACGACGGCGCGACGGACGCGGGTCTCGACGCGGGCACGTCCGACGGAGGTGGAGTCGACGCGTCGAGCACCGACGACGCGAGCACGGTCGACGCGAGCACGGTCGACGCGAGCACGGTCGACGCGAGCACCGACGCCGACGTCGCGGACGCGAGCGGCACCGACGCGGAGACGAGCGACGCGGGCGACCGAGACGCGGCCGCGGAAGACGGAGGCCCCCCGGGCTGTGACTACGTCGCGGTGGAGGACGTAGTGGCGAGGTGCGATGGGAGATACACGTTCGTCACCTACTTCTCCAGCACGGTCGATGACTGCGAACCTTTCTGGGGCTTCTCCCTCGAAGGTCCGCGCTACGAGGACGCAGCCTCCGCGATCGGCTCCGACCCGAGCTGCGATGCGGGCTGCATCTATGATTTCGCCATGAGCTTTTCGCGAATCTACTGCGGACGGCGCACTGGATACGAACGACTGACCTCAGAAGGCTGTCCGGACGTCTATCGGTTCGACACGGGATGGTACGCATCCGTGGAGGAGCACGATGCAGCGCATCCGTGTGAATGATGTCGTCGGGCAGTCACGGTCGTTCACCCCCCAACACTTCACTCGACCCGTGCTGAGCACGGAGCACGAGAAGAATCCTCCTCCAGCGACCCGCACAGCCGAGCTCACACTCAATACCTGGGCCGGGCGAAGCTGGTTGTTTAATGTTCCGTTCCCTAGCTGCCCCTGCGCGTTAGAACCCCAGCACCACACGGTGCCCGCGCTTCGAACAGCACAGGTGTGTTGAGAGCCCGCAGAGAGCGACCGAACAGCTTCAATCCCCGAAACGACTTGGGGAGAACCTCGGTCGCCACCTCCACCCACCCCCAACTGCCCTCGATTGTTGGCCCCCCAGCAACTCACGCTTCCGTCGGTGTGCAGCGCGCATGTGTGGTTGCCTCCGGCGGACACAGCCTCGACCGACTCCAACGCTACCGGAACGGGCGTGCGCCGATCCGTGAAACTCGCGTCCCCCACCTGGCCGAAGACGTTGCTCCCCCAGCAGACCACGCGGCCCGACTGGCGAAGCGCACAACTGTGTTCGCTGCCCGCGGCGACGGCCTCGGCGTCGTCGCAGCCACTCTCCTCGCAACGCCAGCCGCAGACGTCTCCGCACACCGTGCAAGCCGCTTCGGTACCGAGCCGCGCCTCACAACCGTTCGCGAAATCCGGATCACAATCGAAGGACCCCGCTGCGCATTCCGTGACTACGCAGGCTCCCGCAGAACACGCGGCCGAACGCGACTGAGGAGTAAGACCACAGGCCGCAGAGGCAGACGGACCGTCGACGACACCGTCACAGTCGTTGTCCCTTCCGTCGCAGATCTCAGGTGCCGGTTCGACGGATCCGACGCATGGTCCCCAGATACCTTCCGTACAGACTTCGACCCCGCGAGCGCACTCTCCTTCGTCGCTCCCAACCGAACACTCACGCTCGGCGTCGTGCGGACACCCCGCGTCGGGAGTCACCGCTGCATCGACCCTGCGTCGTCTCGCGCTCCCGCATCCGGGAATGGAAGAAAGCCGCCGTCCGCAAGAACGCACCCGGATTCATCGTCGCTCTCGACTGTCCCATCCGGACAACGGCATGAGTCAGTCGTGAAGTCGGGCACCAAGCCAAATCTGCCGCACAGCTCTTCTGCGGAAGACGACGTGCATGCAACGAGAGCGATACATGTAGCGGACGCGAGCCAGCGCATCGTTCGCGTGTATCGGATGAACATTCGACCGCCAACGCGCGAACACTGGCCGTGATTCGACCGCGGTGGCCGCCCCCGAGCAAAGGATCAGCGCGTGAGCGCGCCCGCGCCCGTCACGAGCCGTCGCACGAGCTCCACCTGCCGGTGGCATCCGACCTTCGGCAGGATGTTCTTCACGTGCGTGCGCACCGTCTCGACGCCGATGCCGAGCTCGGCGGCGGCGTCGCGCGGCGAGCGGCCGAGCACGAGCTGATGCGCGACGCGCGCTTCGCCGAGCGTGAGGCCGTAGAGCTGCGAGTAGGTCTCCGGCATGCAGCCGACCGCGTTGTCGGGGTCGACGAGCACCACCAGCAAGCTGCCGTCGTAGGGCCGACTCGGGAGCACCGTGAGGTGAATCGACGCGCGCGGACCCGGCACGGACATTCCCGCGAGCTCCAGCTCGCCGTTGCGCACGCGCGCGAGGAGCGCCTCGAGCGCGTCGCGCACGGCTTCGTCGCGGCTGGTCAGCGATCCGTCGAGCCCGTGATGGAGCATCGAGCATTCGAGCAGGCGCCTCGCTTCGGCGTTCGTCGCGATCAGTCGTCCGTCGCGCACGACGGTGAGGCCCCACGGCACGCGGTCGAGCAGCGTGGCGAGTGCTTCGGCCGACGCGAGCAGATCCGCGTAGCGTCGCTGGAGCGCTTCGTGCGCGTCCACGAGCTGCTCGACCTCGGGTCCGAGCGCGCGCAGCTCGCGGCGATCGGGCTCCGTCCGCCGCGAGGGATGGACGCCCGAAGCATCGTACGGAGGATCGACGGAGACATCCGTCTCGGGGTCACGCCGCGACTGCGCCATGGCGCCAAGGGTGCCCGTTCCCGAGGCGGGAGCAAAGCCCAGCGCGTGGAGAAGGTCTCTTTCTACCTCGAACGAGGTAGGCGTGTCGGTCGCCATGTCGGTGTACGATGTCGGTGTACGACGGCGACGTCGAAGGAGGATCGAACGCCCTCGTTCGCACGGACGGTCGTGTGTCCGCGCCCTCGTTCGCACGGACGGTCGTGTGTCCGCGCCATCGCTCCACGCGGTGTCGTCGCGAGCCGTCGCGCCTGCCTCCGCGCCGAGCTCGCACCACGCTGGGAACGTCACTCGCGCTCGAAGCTCGTCCAGCGCCCGCCGACGAGGCGTTCGTGCGGGAGGAAGCGCGCCTTGTAGGCCATCGCGTCGCAGCCCGCGATGTAGAGGCCGAGGTAGAGGTGCTCGAGGCCTTCGCGTCGACACAGCGCGAGCTGCTCGAGGATCGAGTAGGTGCCGAGGCTCATCTTCGCGTACGCGGGGTCGTAATAGCAGTAGACCGCGGAGAGCGAGCGCTCGCCGCGATCGGTGACCGCGACGCCGATCAGCCGATCGTCGTGGTAGTAGCGGAGCTCGAACGAGTCGCACGCGCGGTCGACCAAGAAGCGTTGGTAGCTGTCGGCGTCGATCGGATACGACGAGTCCTTCGCGAGCCCGCGCCCGAAGCGGTGCGCGTCGTAGAGGCGCAGTCGCTCTTCGCTCACCGTCGGGGGTCCGATCTCGACCCGCAGCTCGCGTCGTCCGCGGCGCAGCACGCGCTCCTGCGTTCGTGTCGGCTCGTAGCTCGCGCTCAGTCGGATCGCCTCGCACGCGCGACACGACGGACAGCTCGGTCGGTAGAAGAGCGCGCCGTGTCGACGATCGCCGCGCATCAAGCGCGCGTCGAGCTCGCGCGGATCGAGCTCGCGGACCGGCAGTCGCAGCGGCATGCGAGCGACGCGGCCTTCGAGGTAGGGACACGGCTCGGGCGCGTCGTAGACGAGCAGCTCGGGGGGATCGAGCTCGACGAGGAGCGGCAGCGTCTCGAGCCGGTTCACGGAGCGCACAGGATGCCTGAGGCGCGCGCCGCGATCATCCACGAACGCGTGGCGGCGATCGGTAGCCACCGACTCCGCGCTCGCGACGAAGCGACCCGTACCCTCACGCACGACTCCGCGCACGCACGACGAAGGCCAGCCGACGAAGCGCCGCACCGGATACGCTCGGTGTCGATGATCGATGCGACGCTCCTGGCGACCCTCGCGACCGCCGTGCTCGGCGGCCTCGCGGTCCCGCTCTTCCTCATGGCGCGCGCGACCTGGAAGTGGTCCGAGCTCGACGCGGTCGGGCGAGCCCGCACCCGACGCCAGATCGCCTCGAGCGCGCTCGTCTTCATGCCGATCGTCGGCGTCCCCGCGCTGATCGCGGCGCTCGTCGTCGAGCACGTCCTCGCTCCGGTGGTGCTCGGCGCGTCGATCGCGATCGCGCTCGCCGTCTGGCTCGATCGGTCCACCCGAACGCTCGACACGATCCACCAGCTCGGTCGCATGCTCCGCGATCCCGCGAAGGGGCCGAAGGCGCGCGACCGGATCGTCGCGCTGCTGGAGGCGGCGCCACCCGACGATCCCATCGGCGTCGCGGTGATCCTCGCGGGGACCACGGTGCTGAGCAACGAAGGGTTCGATCGTGATGCGCTCCCGTGGCTGGAGGCGGTGAAGGTCGAGAACCTCTCCGCCCACCAGCGGGAGCTCTGGTCGCTCGGGCTCGTCGACGCGCTGCTCTCGGTCGGAGAGATCGAGCGCGCGCGTGCGGCCTTCGCGCAGGTACCTGCGCTGGAGCCGGGCAGCTTTCACGCCTACGCGCTCGACGCGATGCGCGCGCGCCTCCTGCTCGCGGACGGGAAGCCGAACGAGGCGCTCGCGCTCGTCGACGAGGCGGCGACGGATCGCGAGGTCGAGCGCGGGCGCTGCGTGATCCGCGCGCACTGCCACGCCGCGCTCGGAAGGCTCGACCGCTGCCACGCCGCGCTCGAATGGCTGCACGCGAACTTCGGCGACGAGGGGCTGCGCCGCGTCACTCAGCCGGAAGGACCGGCGTCGCCGCACGCGCGGGCTTGGGTGGAGCGACGCGCGGCGCCATACCGCGGGTGACGCGAGGCGATCGAGACGATCGAGGCGAACGCTCGCGGCGCGGGCATCGAACCCTCGGCGAGGCACGACCGAGCGAGGCGGCGACTCCCGACACGCGATCCCCACGTCGCGTCGTATCGTCCGCGCGTGAAGAAGCTCGCGCTCGTCCTGACGGCGCCGACGCCGGTCGCACCTTCGCGCGCGACGCGCTCGCCGATCTCTCGCGCCGCGACGCGAAGGTGTCTACCGCCTCAGGTCGAGCGACGACGAGGCTGCTCCACGCGTCCTCCGCGGACGTTCACCCGCGCGTCAGAATCCTTCGTTCGGAAACACGAAGATCTCGTCGCAGACTCGGGGCTCGCACCGTCGCGGCACGGACTCGGAGCGACAGTACGCATCGGCTGGACAGACGCTGCTCTCACACCGGTCGCCCAAAGAGGGACGGGGTGCACATCGTCCTTCGAAGCACACCTGCGAGCCTCCGCAGTCCTTGTCCGAGAAACACGGCGCACCCGCGGCGAGCGGAGGCGCGCACGCCCCCGTGCCGAGGAAGTCGCACCGCGCCTCGCCGCAGTCGTCCGAGCTCTCGCACGGCTCGCCGATCTCACGGGGCTGCCCGCAGCGCTGGGCGCCCGCATCGGCGCGACAGACGAACGATTCGACGCAGCGGTTCAGGTCGTCGCAGAGCTCACCCTCGCGCCCCAAGGGGCCACAGACTCCCGAGAAGCAGCCGAGACCGGCCGCGCAGCCCAGCCCCTCGAAGCTGTCGACGCACGGCTGTCCCGTCTCACCGGGCACTTCGCACGTCGCCGACAACGAGCACGTCAGCCCCTCGACGCAATCCGCCGTGCCGCCGCACGGCTCGTCGACCGAGCTCCGCCTCACGCATCGCCCGATGTCGAAGTCGCATCGCGCGTCGAGGCACGCATCCGACGTCTCGCAGAGGGCACCGAGCGGCTCGCGCGCACGACACCAACCTTCGTAGGTCTCGGGACCGCATCGCTCGAGCCCCGCGCACGCCACGTCGTCCTCGCAGAGCACCGCGTCGGCGCGCCGACACGACCCTCCTTCGCAACGAAGCCCGAGCGCGCACTCGTCGCTCTCCGAGCACGCGCCGTCGAGCGGGACGAGCACGCGACAACGTCCGCTCGCGCACGCGAGGCTGCCGGAGCACTCCGCGTCGCTCGCGCACGACGCGCCGACGTCGCCCGCCTCGCGGCATCGACCGCTCGCGCACACGAGCCCCTCCGCGCACACGAGATCGCACAGCTCGCCTCGACCCGGGCGCACGCGGCATCGACCGTCCTCGCGCGAGCAGACACCCTCCCCGCCCGCGCAGAGCGCTTCGGCGCAGGGGTCACCGAGGTCGGCGTCGAGGTCGACGAACGACGGGAGACAACGCGCCTCGAGGTCCACGATCGTGCCCGTGCACCGTGCGTAGCTCGTCTCCAACGCCGCCGTGCAGCTCGCGAGCGTGCCGAGGTCGGTGGCGATTCGACCCGCCGCGATGCCCGCGCCGCGCATGCGGTTCTCCAAGGCCACGCGGCAGTCGGACTGCTCGATTTCGAGGCACAGGTCGAGGTCGAAGACGTCGACGCGAGGGCACGCACACGCCTCCGGAGTCGTGCACCGAATGCGCGCGACGGACGGGCAGAGCACGGCGGCGACCTCGTCGAGGCCCACCACCACGGGTCGCTCCGCATCCGAACCGGCGTCCACCGGCTCGCCGCCATCCGCCCCCGAGTCTTCCGCGTCGGCGTCGGTGCCCGCGTCGAACGTCGCGTCGAGGCTCGCGTCGAACGATGCGTCCGGCGAGTCGCCCGCGTCGACGCGTGCGTCGTCGTCACCACAGCCGACCAACGCGAGCGCGGATCCGACGAGCAACGATCCGACGAGCCACGATTTGACGAGCAACGGTCGACCGAGAGAACGAGCTCGTGCCCGCCACGAACGCCCTCGCACCACGAGCTGGATTCGGTTCACGTTCGTCCCCCCGGCGTCGGGACCGAGCTGGCTTCGAGAACGAGCTGGCGTCGAGACCGAGCTGGCGACTCGAAGCACGCTTGCCGCACCTCGGCAACCCGAGGTTCCGCATTCGTTCACGCAGCATCGCCCGTGCACGAGCAGTCCCGCGCAGCGCGTCCCGCCCGAGCAGCACGGCTTCGGCGCGGTTCTTCCGCGGGGTTCCGACGCGAGGGCCCGAGACGATCAGAGCTCCTCGATCGGGAAGAGGAATAGCTCCTCGCACACGCGCGGCTCGCAGGTTCGCGGCGCGGGCTCGGATCGGCAGTACGCGCCCTCGGGGCAGCCGCCGCTCACACACCGCTCACCGAGCTCGGGCCGCGGCGCACAACGCGCGGCGAACGTCACGGGATCGGGCTGGCAGGTCAACGCCCCGTCGCACTCCTCGTCCGAGAAGCACGGGTCGCCCGCCACGAGCGCGGGGACACACGTCGCGCTCCCGAACACGTCGCAGCGCGCGTCGCCACACTCGCGCGAGCTCGTGCACGCCTCCCCGAGACTGCGCGCGGCGCCGCAGCGCGTCCCGTCCGTCTCCAGTCGACACACGAAGGGCTCCGCGCACCGTCCGACGTCGTCGCAGCCCGCGCCGGAGCCCGACAGCGCACCGCAGACCCCCTCGAAGCACCCGAGCCCCTCCGCGCAGCCCGACGAACCGGCGCCGGCGACGCAGCTCTCGCCGATCGCGCCCGGCACCTCGCAGGTTCCGCCGAAGGTACAGACGAGACCGTCGACGCAATCCTCGGCGCTGCCGCAGGGCTCGCCCACCGAGCGCGGGCTCGCGCACCGGCCCGCGTCGAAGTCGCATCGTCCGTCCGCACACGCGTCGGGGCTCTCGCAGACCGCGTCGAAGGGGAGCTGCGCGCGGCAACGGCCTTCGAAGAGCTCGGGGCCACATCGCTCGAGCCCCGCGCACGCCGAATCGTCCACGCACGTGACGGCAGCGTCGGTCCGACACGCGCCGTCGACGCAGCGAAGGCCCCGCGAGCACTCCGACGTGGTCGCGCACGCACCGTCCAGCGGGACGAGCGCACGACAGCTTCCCCCGAGGCATGCGAGCGGTGACGCGCACTCGACGTCGGTCACGCAGACCGCGTCGATCGCACCCGGCTCGCGGCAGCGACCACCCGCGCACACGAGCCCTTCCGCGCACACGACGTCGCAGTTCTCGCCGAGGCTCGGGCGCGCTCGGCACTGGCCGTCGTCGCGCGCGCAGAAGCCTTCGCCGCCCGCGCAGAGCGCCTCCGCGCACGGATCGTCGAGTTCGGCGTCGAGGTCGAGGAACGCCGAGAAGCAGCGCGCCTCGAGGTCCACGACGGATCCCGTGCACCGCGCGTAGCTCGCCTCGAGCGCCGCGGTGCAGCTCGCCAACGCCTCGAGATCGGTCGCCACGCGACCCGTGGTGATCGCACGCCCACGCGATCGGTTCTCCAGCCCGGCGCGACAGTCCGAGCTCTCTCGCTCGATGCACACGTCGAAGTCGATGGTGCCGAATCGAGGGCAGGCACACGCGGTCGGCGTCGTGCAGCGGATGCGCGCGAGCGACGAACAGAAGACCTCCGCGACCTCGGCGAGCGTCGCGACGTCCGGCCGGTCCGCGTCGACGCCGACGTCGGACGCGTCGTCCGTTCCGCCATCGGGCACGCCGACGTCCTCGCGGCCCGCGTCGAAGCCACCGTCGAGCTCCGTGTCCGCACCCGCGTCGCTCGAGGCGTCGCTCGAACCACCATCCAACGGGGACGCGTCGTCGTCACCGCATCCGAAGCACCCCAACATCAACCCGAGGACCACGAGACGGCAGGCCATCGGCGTGGAGTGGGGCTGAGGAGCGCGCGACGCCAGTCTCTTCACGAGCTCGTCACACGGCCGACGACGGCTGCCTGATCCAGGATCGGCGTTGAGTGATTCGTGGTCTGGGTGCGTGCCATGGGGCATCCGCGAGCCGAGGAAACGTGGGGCATCTTCGAGCGCGAGGGGATGCCTCAGGGTGCGTGCTCGGGGCGCGAAGCGCCGACGCCGATCCTGGATCGGGCTCTAAGACGGCAGCCCGAGCCTCTGTCGAAGCTTTCGCGCTTCCTGCCGCGACACCGGCACCTCGTCGCCCGCGAAGGTGACCGCGACGTAGCCGCCGGTCGGCAGCGGGCGCAGGCGCTCCACGTGCGCGAGGTTCAAGAGCGCGCGTCGATGCACGCGCCAGAAGCTCGGGCCGACCAAGCGCCGCTCGAGCTCTTGGAGCGAGAGCTCGGTCAGGAGCCGCTCCCCCTTCGCGACCACCGTCACCAGCTCGCCTTCGAGCGTCGCGTGCTCGACGTCCTCCACGCGCACGAGCCGCACCTCGCCGCGGACGCGCAGCGCGAGCCGGTCGAACGGCGCCGTCTCCGTCGTCGCGCTCGGAGAGCTCGTCGGTGCCGCCTCCGCGACCCCACGCGCCTTCACGCGCTCGATCGCGAGCGCGAGCCGCGCCTCGTCGAGCGGCTTCATCACGTAGTCCACCGCGCCGCGCTCGAACGCCTGCACCGCGTGCTCGGAGTGCGCGGTCGTGAAGACCACGTGCACCCCGAGCTCGGCCGCCGCGCTCGACACGTCCAGCCCGCTCAGCCCCGGCATCTGCACGTCGAGGATCGCGAGGTCCACCTCGATCGACTCCAGCGTCGCGAGCGCGGCCTCGCCGCTGGCGACCTCCGCCACGATCTCCACGTCGTCGCGGCCTTCGAGCAGTCGCCGCACACGCTTGCGCGCCATCTGCTCGTCGTCGGCGATCAGGGTCCGGAGCCGCACCGGCGCAGCGTGCCTCGCTTCACGGTCGCTCGACCAGAGCTCGAGCGCTCGTGCCGTACACACCGAGGCCGCGAGTCCCGCGCGACCGATCACCCAGCCTTCACGCCAGAGCGCATCTCATGACCTCCCGCGGCCGCTTCGCGGCATCCGCACCGCTCGCCGCCATCCACTCACGCTCGAAAACGCACCACATCTCCTCGGTTCGCGGACGCGGCGATCGACGCACGGGCTGCCACGAATCAACTCACGGCAGGTCATGAGATGCGCTTCAGTCGTCCACCGGCACCACCAAGGTCGCGCGTGTTCGCTCGCCCTCCGCGCCGATCGACAGCGTCGCGCGCTCTCCCCACGCGAGCGCGAGCCGTCGCTCGAGCGTCGCGAGCCCCGTGCCGCCTTCGCGCCGTCCCCGAAACGCGCCCGGGTTCTCGACCGTCACCGTCAGCACACGCTCGTCGCGCACGATCGTGATCTTCACCGCGCCGTCGTGTCCCGCGGCCGGCCCGTGCTTGATCGCGTTCTCCACGAGTGGAAGCAGCAAGAGCGGCGGCAGCTCGAGCGGCGCGCCCGCGTCGACGTCGATCTCGAAGCGGTAGCGCTCCGCGTCGCGCGTCGCGTAGAGCGCGGTCAGCTCCGCGATCAACGCGAGCTCGTCGGACAGGTGCCACGTCGGGCGCCGCAACGCGTCGAAGAGTCTCCGCAGGAGCGACGCGAGCTGCAACGTCGCGCGCTCCGCGACCACCGCGTCCTGCCGGCACCACTCGGCGATCGCGTTGAGGGTGTTGAAGAGGAAGTGGGGATCGAGCTGCGCGCGCAACGCGAGGAGTTGGGCTTGCTCCGCGAGGAGTTGGGCTTGCTCCGCGAGCGCCGCGAGCCGCTCCGCCCGCGCGCGCTCCGCGAGCACCCCACGCTCGAGCTCGATGTCGCGCCCGAGCCCCCAGCCGCCCACCACGAAGAGCGCCACCAGCAGCCCGAACGCGTTCGGATCGCCGACGTAGGTCCACGTGCCGCTCACGAGCGGCGGGACCGCGAGCACGGCGCCGACGAGGAACGCGGCGACGAGCACGAACCCGAGCCAGCCGAGCGCGCCCCGTCCCACGTCGCGGCGTCCCACGTCGCCCCGTCCCACGTCGCGGCGTCCCACGTCGCTGCGTCCCATGCCGCGACCCGCTCCGCGGTTCGTGCTCGCGTCGTGATCGCTCGGTGCACAGAGGCGGCGCCAGAGCCACGGCGCGAAGAGCACGAAGAGCACGAGCAACGCGAGGTCGACGACCACCGCGAGCCACGAGCCGCTCGCGATCCACTCCGCGGAGAGCAACGCGATCCCGACGAGCCCGAGCGGGAGAGCGCGTCGCATGCGGAGGGTCTCGGAGAGAGTCTCGACGAAGAGCCCCCCCGCTCTCTCGTCGACCCTCGCTGCGTCAGCGCGTCGATCACGCATCTCGCGCGTCGGTTCACCCGCCGGATCGCGCGCGTCTTCACGTGCAGGGTCGTGCGCGTCGTGCGGCGCGCTCACGGCGGCCCCCAGAGCTCCAGCGCCTGCACCTCGCCGCGTCGAAAGCGGCCGCGCTCCACGAAGCCCCGGGCGCGCGCGAGCTCCCGCAGCTCCGGCGCACGCCAGCTCTCGCTCCCGAAGAGCATCAGGTCGTAGTCCGCATCCTCCGCGCTGCGCGGATGAATCGTCCGCAGCGGGCGATCCACGTAGCCGAGGTAGGGCTCGCGCAGCTCGATCTGCATGGGCCAGGGCGTCAGCACGACCGGGTCGCGCCCGAGCCGCTCCGTCTCCGCGAAGAGCGCGTCGAACGCCGCGCGGTGCGTCGCGATCGCGTCGACGTAGACGAGCGTCTGCTCCTCCGCGTCCGGTTCCGTCGGCGCGCGCAAGCTCTGCAAACCGACGAGGCACACGATCGCGATCGGCGCGATCCGGAGCGAACGACGCGCCGCGCGCACGCGTTCGATTCCCCAGAGCAACGCACCCGCGCCGAGCACGGCGACGCTCACGTGCGCCGGCAGCGCGTAGCGCTCGAGCCAGAACATCTTCGCGAAGAAGATCGCGTTGCCGATCACGAGCAACACCATCGCGACCACCGACGGCGCGCGTGTGGGGAGCGGATCGTCCGGCCACGCTCCCCGGCCCACGAGCGCCGCCACGATCGCGCCGAGCACCAGGACCCAGCGGCCGTGCCAGAAGAGCACCGAGGGGAACACCGTCACCACGTTCGACAGTCCGAACGGTCGATCCGCGAAGAGGTTCGCGTGGTGCGGGAAGACGTAGTAGCCCGCGTGCGCCTTCTGCCAGGCGAAGAAGAGCGCGAGCGCGAGCAGCGGCGAGAAGAGCAACGCGATCCGTGGCGACGCGCGACGCAGCGCGCCGTCGTTCCACGCGACCAAGACCTCGGCGCCCGCGATCGCGAGCGCGGCGAAGATGCCCGTCTCCTTCACCCAGACCGCGAGCACGCCCGCGATCGCGCACGCGAGGTAGCGCCGACGCGCGTGGAAGAAGAGGCTCGCCGCCGCCAGCGCCGTCAGCGGCATCTCGGGCAGCAAGAACGCGCCCATCGAGAGGAACATCGGCGTGCACGCGAGCACCGCCGCGGCCGCGAAGCCCGCCGCGCGCCCGAAGAGCGTGGCCCCGAGCAGGTACACGAAGGCGAGCGCGAGCGCGGCGAACGGAAGCGCGACGAGGTGTCCGACGGTCGGCGCAGTCCCGAAGGCTCGAAACGCCGCGCCCGCGAGCCAGTAGAGGAGGATCGGGTGCCCACGCGAGTAGTCGTCGGGGAACACGCCCGGCGTCACGACGAGGTCGTTCTCCGCGACCCACTTCGCGCCCGGCACGTAGACGTCCGCTTCGTCCCACCAATACGGCGTGTCGAGCGGCGGCAACACGAGCGCGATCCAGGCCGTCGCCGCGAGCAGCGCGAGCAGCCCGTCGCGCCACCCGGGGAGCGCGCGCGTCGAACGGCGCCACGTCTCGCGTTCCATCGCGCGCGACGGTAGCGCATCGCGACCCGAGCGCGCGCGTCGGTGGCGCATCGCGGATAGAACGTACGCGTCGGCAGCGCATCGCGGCGCGCGCACCTCGGTAGACGTCGCGACCCGCTCGCGTCGTCGCGCGCCGCGGCTCGATCCTCACGTCGTCGACGTCCTCGAAGCCGTGCCGAGATCACGCCCCGATCACTTTTCGCGCAACTGCCGCCGCGACGTTCCGAAGACCGACCCGCTTTCGGAGGAAACCATGCGTCAGAAGCAGATTCTCGGTTCGTTCGTGTTCGTGTGTGGAGTGTGGAGCCTCGGGTGCAAGCCGCCCGAGCTCGGGGTCGAAGGATGGGTCGAGGCGCAGCGCGCGTCGGCCGAGAGCGTGTGCGGATGTGCGAGCGCGCTCGGGAGCAGCGTCGGCTCCTGCCTCGAAGACTTCGACGCGACGGAGTACGAGGACACCGCCTACCAGTGTGTCCTCGAGGCGCTCGCCGCGGATCCGGACTCGATCGATCACGTCGATTGCCTCGCCGAGTCGTTCTGGAAGCTCGACGAGTGCGCGTCGGAGAGCTCCTGCCACGAAGACCGCCTGCCACGCTGCATCGATCAGCACGGGGTCCGCATCACGCGTTGTCCGCAGCCCTCGCCGATCGCGCTCGACGCGCAGGAGCGCTGCTTCGATCGTGCGCGCATCGCCGAAGATCCCGTCGACCGCTACCTGGCCGCGGTCACCGAGCTTCACGATCGTTCGTTCGCGTGGAGCGAGTGTGTCCGCGCGAACTTCGAGCCCAACGCCATCCACACGCGCGACCACGCAGTCTGCGTCGTCCCACCAATCGACGACTACAACGACTGCATCGAGAGCGGCGCAAGCGTCGAAGCCTGCCAGCCGCTCCTCGCGCCGATGGTGAGCTGCCCGCCGCTGCACCCTGCGCTCGCGGACTGGCTCGCGCACTGCGACATGCAGCACCCGTGAAAGACGGCGAGCACACCGAACGGTCGTGAACGACGAAGCCTCCGAGCCCCGGAGGCTTCGTCGTTTGCGTCGATCGCGGTCCGTCGACACCGCCGCCAGACTCGGTCACCGAAGGGGCGCGAGGGTCTCGAGTGTCCGAGCACGAAGGCGCGAACCTCACCCGCCGATGAGGCTCATCCCCACGCGCTCGTGCTCCACCACGTCCGCGTCCGTGAAGAAGTGCCCGCGCGCCTTCCCCGCGAGCGCCAGGTGGATCGCCCACGCGAGCGCGCGATCGTCGCCACCCTCGCGCATCACGTCACGCAAGCTCAGCGCGCGGCGCGACGCGAGGCAGGCGCGCACGTCGCCCATCGCGGTGATGCGCACGCGGTTGCACGTCCCGCAGAACTCGTCGCTCAGAGGCGTGATGAAGCCGACGCGCGCGTCGCGCCCGAGACGTTCGGCCGCGCGTGCGTACTTCGCGGGACCGTGATCCTCGCCGCCTCGCTCGAGCGTGTCTTCGAGCAGATCGCCGAGCAGCCCCCGCACCTCGTCGGCCGTCACCCGCCGATCGGCGAGCTTCGCGCCTTCGCCGAGCGGCATCAGCTCGATGAAGCGCGGCACGATCCCGCGCTCCCACGCCCACTCCACCAACGCCGGCGCCTCGTGCTCGTTCTCGCCGCGCACGAGCACCACGTTGAGCTTCACGGACATGCCGACGTCGAGCGCCGCGTGAATGCCCGCGAGCACCGCGCGCAGATCGCCGCCGCGCGTCATCCGCGCAAAGCGATCGGCGTCCAAGCTGTCGAGGCTCACGTTCACCGCGTCGAGCCCCGCGTCGCGCAAGGGCCGCGCGAGCTCCGCGAGCCGCGTCGCGTTCGTGGTCAGCGCGAGGCGCTCTACCTCGGTCGTGCGTCGCACGAGCTCCACGAGCTGCACCACGTCCTTGCGCACGAGCGGCTCGCCACCGGTGAAGCGCACGCGGCGGATGCCCATCGCCGCGAAGACCCGCACGAGCCGCGCCGCCTCCTCGAAGGAGAGCAGCTCCTTGCGCACCGCGTGCTCCGCCTCGCCGCCCGGCGGCATGCAGTACACGCATGCGAGATCGCATCGATCGGTCACGCTCAAGCGCAGGTAGCGGTAGGCCCGCCCCCGCGCGTCGACGAGAGTCGGAAGCCCGTCCGCGCCGAAGCTTTCGGGCATCGGCTCGAGCGGCTCGCGCACCGCCACCCGGCTGGGGGCGTCGGACTCGCGGAGCACGGGCAGCGCACGCATCGCTCGAATGCTTCGTCCCACGCGCGCGGAGCGCAAGGCCCTTCTGCGCGGAGCTGATCCACGTCAGCCGGCCGCTCGTCGAGGCTCACGCGGGCTCGACTCCGTCCGGGTCACTCCGAAACCCGAGGAGCGCCTCGTGCACCGCCCACCTCGCAGCGCGCGTCACTCCGCGTCGGGCAACGCGCGCATCCACTCGGCCAACGAGCCGTTCGGGAATCGTTCGACGTAGCTCGCCGCGAGCGGCAAGGCCTCCGCGCGACGACCACCCTCCACGAGGAGCCGCACGCGCAGACCGAGCGCGCGCTCGTCGAACGCGCTGGTCGGAGCGCGCTCGAGCAACGTGAGCGCACGCCGCCGATCGCCGAGCTCCTGCGCGACGCGGGCGCCCGTGAAGGCCGCGTAGCCATCGCGCGACGCGAGCCGCTCGTAGATCGTCAGCGCCTCTTCGCCGCGCCGCAGCGCACGCAGCGCGTCGGCCTCCGACAAACGCCAGCCGCGACGACGCGCCTCGACGAGCGCACGCTCCGCCTCGCCGCCCGCGATCCACTGCGCCAAGCGCTCCGGCGTGATGCGCGCGTCGTCGTTCGTACCGCGCGCGGACGTCGCCGTCGCGCGAGCCGCCGTCGACCCGTCGGGCGTGAGGCGGACCGTCGCAGCCGCGCTTCGCCCGACCGCACTCGCGCCGAGCCCATCGTCTCCAGCTCCGCTCGCACCGATCGGTCTCACGTCGCCGTTCGCGTCGTTCGCACCGTTCGTGTCTCTCGCGTCGTTCGCGTCGTTCGCGTCGCTCGCGTCGCTCGCGCCGTCGCCGAGCGCCACGTCGCCGTTCGCGACGCTCGTTCCGTCGGTGGCCGACTCGACGGTTCCGTCGGCGGCCGACCCCGCCGACTCGACGGTTCCGTCGGCGGCTGACCCCGCCGACTCGACGGTTCCGTCGAGGTCCGCCGAGGCCACGAGCGCGTCGTCCGTGTCACCCCGCGCGCCGACCTCGCGCGACGCGAGCGTCGTGCGGCGCGCAGCCGCTTCGAGCCCTTGCGCCTCCAGAGGCCCTTCGTCGCGCGCGCGCACCGCACCGTCGGCCCACATCCGGCCCGCGGTCACGAGCGCGGAGGCACTGCCCTGCTCGACCGCGACCGCACCTTCGTAGACCCGCACGCGCGCGTCGGCGCCCACCGAGAACACCGTGCCGCGCAC
This sequence comes from Myxococcota bacterium, assembly GCA_025453555.1. GTDB lineage: Bacteria > Myxococcota_A > Polyangia > Polyangiales > Houyiibacteriaceae > JACKEH01. Next base: position 24,941 of record JALOQC010000022.1, read on the forward strand.
CTCCGCGCGCACCCCGCGCGCGTTCACCACGAAGCGCTCGCCGGGCGCGAGCGGCGCGACGTCGAAGAGCACCGTCCCGGAGCGCACCTCGACACGACGCGCCGCGTCGCTCGACTCCACGAACGCGAGCTCCGCGCCGGGCGTCGCCACGATCGCATCGCCCGTCGGCAGCGTGACGCGGCTCGGAGCGTCGTCTTCCCCACGCGCGAGCTCGCCGCGTCCGATGGCAAAGCCTCCGAGCGAGCCGCCGATCGCGCCGAGCGCGAGCGCCGCCGCGGCTGCCCACGCCCAACGGCGTCGGCCCGCCTCGCGCGCTCCACGCTCCGCACGTCGTGCGGCGAGCTCGTCGACTCGCTCGTCCACACGTTCGTCGGGTGCGGCGTCCGCACGCTCGTCGCGCACACGCGCACGTCCGTCGCGGGCACGTTCGTCGCGCGCACGCGCGCCAGGCGCCGCGTCCACACGCTCGTCGCGTGCACGTGCGTCGCGCGGCTCACGAGCGCCCGCGGCCTCGCTCGACACCTCCAGCGGATCCGGTCGCGCGAGCTCCCGTTCCTCCGGGGTGAGCGGCTCTTCGCACAGGCTCGGCGGCATCGAGTCGAGCCGCACGGGCTCCTTCCGGCGCGCGAGCACCGCGAGGACCAGCGCGTCGGTCTCGCCCGCGCTCAGCTTCGGTGGCTCCGCTTCTCGCGCGAGCCGCGCGAGACGATCGAGCGCGCGCGCGTCGGCGTCGGAGAGCTCGCGCGATGCGTCGAACGACTCGAGGTCGCGCGAACGTTCGGAGGGATCGCGGATGTCGTCGCTCACGGCCGCACCTCCTTCCCGCGCGTCAGCGCTTGCACGTAGGGATCGCTCCCGAGCAGGCGCGCGATCTCTTCGCGCGCATGAAACAAACGCGACCGCATCGCGACCGCCGTGACGCCCTCGATCTCGGCGGCCTCTTGCGGCTCGAGGCCGTCCACGCAGCAGAGCACGAACGCCACGCGTCGCTTCTCGGGCAGCTTGCCGAGCGCGCGGTAGAGCCGCCGCAACGCCTCGCGATCGATCGCGCGCGACTCCGGATCGAGCGTGTCGAGCGGAGGAGCCACCAGCACCAGCGCCTCTTCGCGCGAGCGCTTGCGGAAGTAGCGGTACGCGACGCGCACCACCACGCGATGCGCGTACGTCGTGAGCTTCGACTCGCGACGAAACCGCGGGAGCGCGTCGAGCAACGCGAGCAACGCGTCCTGCGTCGCGTCGTCGAGGTCCGGTCGGTTGCCGAGAAGCCGCTGCAACCAGCGCCGCACGTACGGCAGCAGCGCGCGAAGGATGGCCTCGTCACCGCGCGCGAGCGCTTCGTCGAGCTCCCGCTCGAGCGGATCGACGCGACCGACCGGCTCGTCCGAACCGTCGTCGTCTCGTGCCACGGACGCGATCGTCTCCTCCACGTCGTCTTCCGTGCTCGGCACGAGGCGCAGCGTTGCAGAAAAAATCATCGCGCTCACAACCCATCGAAAGCACGGAGAGTTCTTTTCGACACGAGATCGCACGGGTCCGAGCGAATCGTGGAGAAGGGTCGCGACGGCGCGACGCCCGTCCGGGTCGACCCGCCGTCGACACGGCTCAGAAGAACTGCACGCCCAGCGTGAGCCCCGGGTACCCCTCGACGCGCCAGCCGGGGTTCGCGACGACGCC
>JALOQC010000023.1 GCA_025453555.1 Myxococcota bacterium
CGTCGCCACCCCAGTCTCCGCCCGCTTCCCTCCTGCTCACGAGCCCGACCATGCAGCACGTCGTCCAAGCCCTCGAAGCCCTCTACGACAAGGCCCTCGCCAACGCGAAGGCGCACTTCGCGCCCGGCGGAAAGCCCGACGCGAAGAAGCTGAACGCCGAGCAGCTCCGCGCGCACGGCCTCGCGTACCTCGCGACGGAGACGATGGCCTGCCGTGAGCTCGCGGCGTGGGCGGAGCGGACGGGCGGCGAGCTCGAACGCACGATCGCGAACGCGTACGTGGCGGAGCTCGCGCGCAGCGTGCGCAGCGGGCTCGACCTCGGGCCGTGCGAGACGGTCGACATCGCGGAGCTCGGCATCACCGAGGCGGACCTTCGCGAGACCGTGCTGCGGGACGACGTGGCCGCCTTCGTGCGCGAGCACGGCACCGCGGAGACGTACGTGCGCATCGCGCGGCTCGCGCGAGAGAAGGGCAGCTACGGCGACTTCGGGCTCGACGACGATCTGCTGCGGGAGATTCGCAGTCAGTTCGCGAAGTTCGTCGACGCCGAGGTGATCCCGCGCGCGCAGGAGATCCACCGCAAGGACGTGCTCGTTCCGATGAGTCTGCTCGATCAGATGAGCGAGCTCGGGGTCTTCGGGCTCACGATCCCGGAGGAGTACGGCGGGCTCGGGCTCGGCAAGGTCGCGATGTGTGTGGTGACCGAGGAGCTCAGCCGCGGTTACATCGGCGTGGGCTCGCTCGGCACGCGCTCCGAGATCGCGGCCGAGCTCATTCTCGGCGGCGGCACGGAGGAGCAGAAGAAGCAGTACCTGCCGAAGATCGCGGCGGGCGAGATCCTGCCGACCGCGGTCTTCACGGAGCCGAACACCGGCAGCGACCTCGCGCACCTCGGGACGCGCGCGGTGCGCCAGGCGGACGGCAGCTACGTGGTGAACGGTCAGAAGACGTGGATCACCCACGCGGTACGCGCGGATCTGATGACCCTGCTCGCGCGCACGAACCCGGACGACCCCGGCTACGGCGGCCTCTCGATGTTCCTCGCGCCCAAGACGCGCCTCGATCCGGCGCCGGGCGAGAAGGAGTTCGTGGACCCCGGCCTCGACGGGACCGAGATCAAGGTGCTCGGGTACCGCGGCATGAAGGAGTACGAGCTCTCGTTCGACGGCTTCGTGCTCCCGCCCGGCTCGCTGCTCGGCGGCGACGAAGGCGCGGGCTTCAAGCAGCTCATGCGGACCTTCGAGAGCGCGCGGATTCAAACGGCCGCGCGTGGCGTGGGCGTGGCGCAGGCCGCGCTCGAGGACGCGATGCGCTACGCGAACGAGCGCGTGCAGTTCGGGCAGGCGATCTTCGAGTTCCCCCGCGTCGCGCGGAAGATCGGGCGGATGATCGCGCGCAACCAAGCCGCGCGGCAGCTCACGTACTTCAGCGCGCGTCAGAAGGACTCCGACAAGCGCTGCGACCTCGAAGCCGGCATGGCGAAGCTGCTCGCGACGCGCGCGGCGTGGGAAGCAGCGGACGCGAACGTGCAGATCCACGGCGGAAACGGCTTTGCGGAGGAATACCTCGCGTCGCGCCTGCTCGTGGACGCACGGGTGCTCTCCATCTTCGAGGGCGCCAACGAGATCCAGGCCCACGTGGTCGCGCGGCGTCTGCTCGACTGAGCGGCACGGCGACGTCCTCTCGAACGCGCGCGGAGGTTCGTCTCGCGCGCGTTTTTCGTGCGCGGCGCATGGGTTGCGCGGGTGGACTCGGGCCCGCGCGAGGCCGCCAGGCGACCGAACGACCGAACTCGATCGTGGCGATCGCCTGCTCCTCGCGGAGCGGCCGAGGCGCGCTCGCCGAGCGGCGGCCGTCGCGGGATGAAAATCCCTCGCAATTACGAGGGGTCACCGAGTTTCTCAGTCCAGCGTGGGAAGAAATCCGAACGCGCGACGTTGCGTGTGGACCGACACTGCCGTTCGTTTTTCCACTTCCCAGCGCGCAAAGGGCGTGGTCTTCTTCCGCCCATGCCGGGGAAACTCAAGGTCGTTCTGGGGATCTACGCGATCAACGTGGTCCTCAACATTCTCAACTCAGGTTGGATCTCCGCCGTGATCGGAGTCCTCATCATGGCGTTCCTCTTCAAGGGGAGCGACACCATGCGCAAGGTCGTCATCGTCTTCGCGGTGATCGGTCTCGTCTTCAGCGTGCTCGGTCTGCTCGGGATCGGCGCCCTCCTCGCGGTTCTCTCCGCGGCCGGTGGTGAGTCCACAGGTGGGATGGGCGACGTGATCATCGCGCTTCTGAGCATCGTGTTCGGTATCGTGGGCAGCATCTACACCATCTGGGCCCTCACGCGTCAGGACGTGAAGGACTGGATGTTGGCCAAGGCGTCTGGCGCCGCGGCTGCGGGCTGATCTCTCGAAAACGAACTGTCACTTCGAGGAGCGGGCGCTGGAGGGCGCCCGCTCTACGTTTTTGTTCGCTACGCGCTTCGCGCTCGCTCACACAGAAGGCATCGCGAGCCACAGGTCGAGGTCGAGGACGACGCTCGGGTGGTGCCGCAGCTTGCCGTCCTTCTCGATCATGCGCGGGATGTCCGTGGTCGGGGCCACGTTCTTCACCCCGACGAGGCGCACTCGAAGCGCGCCGACGTCGTCACGGCCACCGATGCGCTGCTTGTCGAGGACCTCGGTCCACGCGTAGAGGGTGTCGCCCGCGAAGGTGGGGCTGACGTGCTGGCCGCCGTTGAAGGCGAGCACGCCGAGCGTGTTCTCGAGGCCGTTGAACGAGAGCGCGCGGCAGAGGCTGATCACGTGACCGCCGTAGATGAGGCGCTTGCCGAAGCGGCTGTCCTTCATCGCGTGCGCGTCGAAGTGGACCTTCGCGGTGTTCTGGTAGAGCCGCGTCGCGAGCATGTGATCGCTCTCTTCGATCGTCATGCCGTCCACGTGATCGATGCGCTCTCCGATCTCGTAGTCGTCGAAGTACGCGGCGCCGCCGCTCGGCCAACGCTCGTACGCCTTCAGCGAGAGCGCCTCCGGCACCACGAGCTCCGAGGCACGGACCTCCTTCGGCAGCTCCGGCACGACCTCTTCGCCCTTCGGCGACTTCTTGGCCGCGTCGGCGGGGTCAGCCGCCGAATTCGGGTCGCGCTTGTTCACCATCACCCAGCGGTAGTACTCGAGCACCATCTCGCCGCGCTGGTTCACGCCCGTCGTGCGCACCCAGACGATGCCCGTCTCGCCGTTCGAGTTTTCCTTCTTGCCCACCACCTTCGACACCGCACGCAGCGTGTCGCCGGGGTAGACGGGCGCGAGGAAGCGAAGGCCCGCGTAGCCGAGGTTGGCGACGGCGTTCAGTGAGACGTCGGTCACCGTCTTCCCGAACACCACGTGGAAGACGAGCAGATCGTTGACGGTCTCGCGTCGGTAGCCCAGCGAGCGCGCGTACTCGGCCGAGCAGTGGAGCGGATAACGATCGCCGGTGAGCGCGACGTAGAGCGCCTGATCGCCCTCCGTGATCGTGCGCGGCACCGCGTGGACCAGCTCCGCGCCCACCTGGAAGTCTTCGAAGAAACGACCCGGGTTCGTCTTGGCCATGCGCGGGGTGTAGCACGCGTCGTTGTGTTCGCTGCGGCCTCCCCTTCGCTCACGGAGCGGGGAGAACCCCGCGACCCCCGGCCCTCCGCTTCGCCTTCGGCTTCGACGGCGCTCGGACGCTCCGCGGGCCAAGGGGCTCCGCCCCTTGGAACCCTGTGGTTCGCACGTACTTTCGCTTCGCGCGTTCGCGCGTCGATCGCTTCGCGCAATCGACTTCTCCCTCCAGGCTTCAGTTTTCAACCGAACGTGAACCTGGCTCGCGCGGCTTTCGTTTCGGTCTACCGCCAGCTAATCTTTCCGCTGTGGTCGTCTCCGAAGCCGAAGTGCTCGTCGCCTTGGCCGCAGCGGTGCGGTCGGGAGAGCGCCTCGCGATTCGGGACGCCGCCGCCCGCGCGAAGGAGCTCGGCGTCCCGGACGAGGTGGTCGACGCGCTGGTGGAGCTCGGCCGGCCACGCACACTGCGGACGCGGGTCGCGACGGAGCCCGATCGTCGAATCGCGCGTGACCTCGACCTGCCCTTGATCGTGGAGATCGCCGGTCGCGCGGCGCCGCTCAGCCACGCGGCCCAAGCGTCCCTCGGGATCGGCTTCGAGGGGGACATCGACGACGCGATCGCGCGCATCACCGGGCAGCCCGCGGGCTCCTCGACCGTCGCGGCGTTGCTCGATCGGGTCGCGTCGGAGGGCGTCGGCAGCGCGGTGATCGAAGCGTCGCGCACCTGGCGTGTGGCGGCGTGGCGCGACGAGGACGATCGGGTGCGAGTGCTCCTCCGACCGCGGGGTGACACGAGCAGCGGCGGCGACTCGTCGCAAGCGACGTTGGTGCACGAGCTCTCGAACGGGCTCACCGCGATCGCGAGCCTCGCCTCGCTCGGCGCCCGCTCGACCGCCGACGAGCGTGACTCGGTGTTTCGGCGCATCGAGCGCGCGGCCTCGGAGACCCTCGACGCGGTGCGCGTCGCGCGACGACGAGGCTCCGTGCCACCTCCCGCGACGACGATGGAGTCACCACGGGCCGACGTGAGCGGCGTGCTCGCAGATCTGCTCGAGCGCTTCGAAGTGCTCGGGCGCGAGCGCGAGATTCGGCTGGTCACGCGGCTCGGGAGCGAGCTCGCGGTCACGGCGCGTCCGGCCGAGGTCCGCTCGATCGTGTGGAACCTCGTGAAGAACGCCTTCGAGGCGGTGCCGCGCGGAGGCACCGTGCGCGTGGGCGCGTCGACGCACGAGGGCCGAGTGCGCGTGGTGGTCGACGACGACGGGCCGGGGATGACCGAGGCGCAACGAACACGGATCTTCGAGCCCTATTACACGACGAAGCCCGACGGGACGGGGCTCGGCCTGCCGCTCGTGAAGCACCTGGTGGAGCGGCTCGACGGAGAGCTGACGCTCGAGACCGCGCCCGGACGGGGCTCGCGCTTCGTGGTGACCTTGCCGAGCGCGCCCGAGAGTCGCGCGCCGAGCGTGAGCGGCGCCCGCGCGCGTCGGCCGCTCGAAGGCGCGGTGGTCGCGGTCGGCGACGCGACGGAGAGCTGGCGGGGCGAGCTCGAGCGCCTCGGCGCGCGGGTGGTGCGGCTGGAGCTCGGCGACGAGCCCGACGTCGCGTGGATCTCACGTCACGATGCGGCCGCGCTCGCAGTCGCGGAGGCGTCGGCCGCGAACGTGTGCTTCAGCGAGGACGACCTCGAGCCGCTCCTGTCGTGGTGGGCCGCGCGCACCGGGATGCGCGACGTCGGATAGATCGACGTCGGTCGGTTCGACGCTCGCGACCGATCATGCTGCGCTCGAGGCGCGATCACTCGACCGCGACGGGAGTCGTGCTCCAACGATCGCGACCGCGGGCACGTCGCCCGAGCTGACCTTCGCGATCGGCGCCCCAACAGAACGCGCGCGCCGCACCTTCGGCGTCGAGGAGCACGCAGGTGTGGTCGACGCCCGCGGCGATCCGGAGCGCCGGGCCCGTGAGCCCGACCGGCACGAACGCTCGACGCGCCTGACGCGTTCCGTCGCCGAGCTGACCGAGGCGGTTCGCGCCCACGCAGCGCACGGCGCCTTCGAGGTCGCGCATGCAGGTGTGGCGAGCGCCGACCGCGACCTCCGCGACACGCTCGACGCCGGGGATCGGGGTCGGAACGAGCAGCGCGTCGGCTTGTCCGCCGCCGGGCGCGACACCGAGCTGAAAGCTGTCGTTGCGTCCCCAGCACACCGCGCGCGCGTCGCGGATCACGCAGGTCGCTCCGGGCCCGGCGAAGACGTGGTCGGCCCGCACGTCCACGCGGGCGGGGACGGCACGTCGACCGTCGGGCTCCGAGCGGGTTCCGTCTCCGAGCTGACCGTCGACGTTCTCGCCCCAGCAGTGGACGCTCCCGTCCGCGCGTCGTGCGCAGGTGTGCGCGCGGCCGCATGCGAGCTCGACCACGTCGTCGATCGCGACGCGCGCGGGGGCGACGCGATCGTCGAACGTGCCGTCGCCGAGCTGACCGCGATCGTTGGCGCCCCAGCACGCGACGTGACGGTCGGCGTGGCGCGCGCACGTGTGGCCCTCGCCGGCGCACGCCTCGACGACGCCAGCAATCGGCGCATCCCCTTCGAGCACGCGCACGAGGCTCGCGCGATCCTCTCGCGCGCCATCGCCGAGCTGACCGCGCCCGCCGTGTCCGAGGCATCGAAGGCCTCCGTCGTCTTCGAGCAGGCAGGTGTGCCAGGTGCCGACGACCACACGGCGAGCCGAGCCGAGCGGTGTGGACGCGGGCTCCGCACGCAGGCTGGGGGCCGCGCCGCGTTGACCGAACTGGTTCGCGCCGAAGCATCGGACGGCGCCCGCCGCGTCCGAGAGACAGCCGAACGTGCCGCCGAGCGCGAGGTGCGGCGTCGGATCGGGGAGCGGATCGGGAGTGGGTGCGGGTGCCGCTGGCTCCGTGGGCGTCGCGGGTGTCGGGGCCGGTGCTTCCACGACTGCCGTGGGTGCGGGCTCTCGGGGTCGGCTCGGGCCGGGCGCGGGCTCGTGCCCACCCGAGCACGCGATCCAGAGCCAACAGAGGGCGATCGAGCAGCGCATCGCGGTCGAAGTACCACGACGACGTGGATCTGCGCTCGTCACGGCGGTCGACCGTGGCGACGCCCCGTCGAGCGCGAGCGACGCGTGACGCTCGGGGCGCCCCGCACGGGCGCACTTTCACCCCCCCAAGCCCCCGAATCTGCTACGTTCGCCCCGCTCGTTTCGAGCCTCGGCCGTCTCGACGTGCGGCGTCACGTCGCGACGGCTCACGAGAGAGGGGAACTTCGTGACCGAATCCACTCCGCCGCCGCCCGAGTCCGGAGGCGGCTCGCGCTACGCGATCCTCGGCATCTTGCTCTTGCTCGGGGCCATCGGGGTCTACTTCCTCATGAGCGGCGGCGAAGAGCAGCCGCCGCCCGTCGCGGCCGTGCTCGATGCCGGCGTGGTGCAGCGACCGGTCATGGAGCCGGACATCGAGATCCCCGACGAAGAGCCCGACGCCGGGCCGCAGGACGCCGGCCTGGCGGAGGAGCCGACGATGTCGACCATGCGCGCGCCGCAGCCACGCGAATGCAACGGCGAGCTCACGCAGCAACAGATCCTCGCGGTCGTGGGGCCGGCGCGCTCGCAGGTCCGGCAGTGCTACGAGCGTCGGCTGAAGGTGAACAACGTGCTCCAAGGCACGGTGAACGTCGCGGTGCTCGTCGACCGCGACGGGTCGATCGACCAGATGCGGGTGGGTGGGTCGTTGCGCGACAACGAGGTGTTCGCATGCGTGCGGCGCATCGTCGAGGGCTGGCGCTTCCCCGCGCCGTCGGGTGGCTGCGTTCAGGTCAACGTGCCGTTCGCGCTCTCGCCGCAGCAGTGAGGTCGGAGCGTCGTCCGCCACGGCCATCCTCCAGCACGCTCGGCGCGCGATGCAGCACGACGGAGAGCCACCTCGCGGTGGCTCTCTTCGTTTGGCGACGACGACGACGACGGGCCTCGCTCGGTTCACCGTACGCGCGCGCGGGGCTCGTCGGTCGAGAGGTCGGCGAGGACGCGGACGTTCGCGCCGGGCTCCACGCGGATCGGCACGCGGAGGGTGCGACCGAGGGGCGGGTTCTCGAAGACGAGCACGTGCGCGCCGGGGCCGATCGCGGTGCGACGGATCGGGGTCGTGCCGAGGGAACGCCCGTCGAGCTGCACCTCGGCCCACGGCGTCGCGTGCACCGTCACGTAGCCGCGCACGGGCACCGGCGCTTCGGCGACGTCGCTCGAGGCGTTCGTCGAGGGCGTCGAGGTCGTCCTCGTCGGCGTGGAGGGCTCGACGCGCGGCTCGACGCGAGGCTCGCGCGGGGGCGAACGATCGACCGCACGCGCCGTGGGCTCGATCGGAGGCGGCGCGTCGCGCGTAGGCTCGGCGCCGGGCCGCACGAAGAGCGCGATGGTGACCACCGCGACGACCGCGATCACCGCGACCCCGAGGAGCGCGAAGCGCTTCGACGACGTCGTGCTCGACGCCGTCTCACGTGCCTGCGTGTCGGGCTCCTTCGTCGAGGTCGTCGCCGACGGGCTCGTCGTCGCAGGCTCGTCGGTCGCGTCCGTCGGGGGCTCGACCGCGTCCGTCCTTCGGTCCGAAGGCTCCGAGGTCGGGCGACGCTCGCGCACGATGGGTTGCGTCGAATCCTCCGCTCGACGCGCGCTTCGGTCGGCATCCTCGGCCGTGCGGGAAGGCTCGACTGACGGATCGTTCGCGCCCTCGACCACGGCGATGTCGGCGCTCGCCCCTTCCTCGGCGACGTCGGACTCGAGCTCGTCCACGGGCGTCGGGCGCAGGCGCTCGAGCGGCGCGGTCCGCTCGAGAGGTGCGGTGCCTTCCACGGAGGGCTCGGAGAGGCGTCCGATCGAGGAGCGCTCCTCGGAGCGCTCCTTCGCGTCGCGAGGCTGCTGCTCGAGCGCGTGGGTCAGCACCGCCGCGGTCGCGAGGGATCGTTCTTCGCCTTTCTTCGACGTGACGGTGATGGGGCCCGGGTCGTCGTGGGGTCTCGCGTGGCGCGCCACCGTCTCACGGACCCGCGCCGCGAGCTCCGCGCCGACGCCGCCGGGCGCCGCGTGAGCGAGCCAGGTGCGCAGCTGCCGCGCGACCAACGCGGCGGAGGTCGGGCGATCGTGGCGACTCGGCGCGAGGCAGGCGCGTACGACGTCGCGGAGCGCGTCGGGGATCTCGTCCGGCAACGCGGGCACGCGCCCCGCGAGGGTGGCGACCTTCGCGGCGGCGGAGGCCGACTTCGGATCCACGCCGCGCAGATCGTCCGGCAAGAACGCGGCGTGGCCGGCGAGCGCTTGAAAGAGCACCGCGCCGAGCGCGAAGAGATCGCTGCGCGCGTCGAGGCTCTCGCCGCGGAGCTGCTCGGGCGACATGTAGCCGGGGGAGCCGAAGACCTCGCCTGCGAGACCTTCCGCGGGCGTCGCGATTCCGAAGTCGACCAGGCGCGCGTGGCCTTCGACGTCGACGAGCACGTTGCGCGGCGTGACGTCGCGGTGGACGAGGCCGAAACGATCGTGCGCGTGATGCAGCGCTTCGGCGATCTGCTCGCCGAGCCGCGCGACGAGCGTCGGCGGGAGCGGACCGTCGCGCATCAAGCTCGCCAAGGTCGCGCCGTCGACGAGCTCCATCGCGAGGAAGTAGATGCCGTCGACCACGCCGAGCTCGTACACGGGCACGATGTGCGGGTGGCTCAAGCGGACGAGGGTCTTGGCCTCCTCGACGAACATCGCGACGAAGCGAGGGTCGCGCGCGAGCTCGGGGCGGACTTGTTTGACGACGAGCGGCTTCTCGAAGCCGAGCGCGCCGCGCAGCCTCGCGCGGTAGACGCGCGCCATGCCGCCCTCGGCGATCATCGCGTCGAGGAGGTACTTGCCGAAGGGGACGACGCGCCCCGCCTCGTCCTCCGATTGCGCTCCCACGACCATCCGTGCGACAGGATACCCGTGTCGCGGCGAGAACCCGAGTCCCACCGCTCGTTTCGGGTCGTGGTGGAGCGGGAACGGCCCGAGTCCGGTCGAGGTGAAGGTCGACTCGAACGCCGAACGGAGCCGCGTCGATTCGAGCCACGTCCGCTCGAACGAGCGCCGATCGCGCGACGCGAGCTCGGTCGACGCGGCGCATGGCGATGGATCGTCGGCGCGCTCCTCGTCGCGAGCTGTGCGCCCGAGCCCGAGATCACGCTGGCCGAGCTCGCGCTTCGCTGGCCCGTTGCGGACACCTGTCGACCCGCGACGGCGCCGACCGAGCTGCTCGTGGAGGCGCTCGGCGACTTCCCAGCTTCGGACGCACGGACGATCGAGCTGCTGCCGCTCGCGGAAGGCGCGACGGACATCGATCGATTCCCTGCGAGGACGCGCGTGGTGTCGGTGCGGGCGCGGAGCGGTGCGTGGGACGCGGTCGGAGCGCGCCTTCTGACGGGCGAGGATCAGTCCGGCTCGCTCGTCCTCGCGCCGATCGATCGGTCGTGCCCTTCGCCCGATCCCGCGCTCGCGCTCTCGCGGGGCGCTGCGGTCGCGCTGCCGGACGGGAGCCTCGCGCTCGCGGGCGGTCTCGAAGCCGACCTCGGTACGCGGCGGCTCGTGGTGCTCCGCGCGGGCGAGCCGCTCGCGGAGGTGCTCGGCGGGCTCGCGCAGCGCCGCGTGGGGCACGCGCTCGTGGCGGGCGACGAGGAGCTCTGGGTGCTCGGCGGCGCGCTCGGCGCGGACGGGCCCGCGCACGACACCTGGGAGCGCTTCTCGTGGGCCGGCGAGCCGCTCGACACGGGTGTGCTCGCCGCGCCACGTCGCGACTTCGGAGCGGCGCGACTGCCCGACGGTCGTGTGGTGTTGATCGGCGGACGCTCGACGGGCGATGGCGAGCCGCTCGCGGAGGCAGAGATCCTCGATCCGGCGCGCGGGACCTCGGTGCTCGTGGAGTCGCCGTTCGCGCGGCTCTCACCGCACGTCGTGGTGGACGACGAAGGGCACGTGCTCGTGGTCGGCGGGATCGGCACGGGCGGCGCGGTGGTGCCGAGCCCGGTGTTCGTGTTGGATCCGACGAGCCTCGCGTTCGTGCGCCACGACCTCACGTTGCCGCGCTGGGCGAGCTTCGACGCAATTCCGCTGCCCGGCGCGCGGGTGGCGTTGGTGGGCGACGCGCGTGAAGGGCTCGAGCCTCGGGTCGCGATCGTTCGCCTGCGCGACCTCGGGCTCGGCGTGGAGCTCTCGGTCGACGCGTGGCCGCTCCCCGCGATCGCCGACGCGACCGAGGTCCGCGCGGCGCCGCTGCCCGACGGAACGATGCTGGTGACCGGACGCCGCGAGGGGGCGCCCTTCGCGCTCCGCGTCGATCCCGGACGCGGGACCAGCGAACGCCTCGACGCCTCGCGTACGGTGTCGCGCCTCGTGACGCTCGCCGACGGAACGATCGCGGAGCTCGGCGAGGACGGCGCGTCGTTTCGACGCCCTCCCCTGCGCACCACCTTCGACAACCTGCCCGCCACCGTGCTCGCGGAGGATCTCGCGCTCGGAGCGCCGGACGAGTGGAGACCCGAAGGCGCCACGTTGGTGGCGGCGCGAGACGACGCGCGCGCGAGCGTGGCCAGCCTGCGCTTCGCGTCGTTCACGCTCTCGCTCGTGGTCGAAGGCAGCGCCGACGTGCTGCTCGGACCGGAGGGCGCCGCGCCGATCGCGGTGCGCCTACGCGCGACCGAGGTGGGCCCGACGTTCTGCACCCTGCCTCGCGAGGACGGCGGCGCGGTGCGGATCGAGCGCGACGGCTCGCGCGTGACGATCCACGCGGGCGACGCGACGCGTACGTGCGTGCTCGACGGGCTCGGCGAGCGTGTGTCGATCGGGTTTCGCGCGGACGAAGGCGCGCGGCTCCGCGGGATCGAGCTCACGCGGCGCGAACGACGCGGCGGCGGAGACTGAGGATCGCGAGGTGCTCAGGTCGTGCGCAGCGCGGGCTCGCGGCGACCGATCAGCTCGAGCGCTCCGCCGAGCAGCGCCGGCGGTTGCGCGACGCAGTAGCCGAGCAGCGCGACCAGCGTTGCGTCCGCCGCGCCCACACCGACGAGCGAGAGCAGCGCCACCGCGGTGCCTTCACGGACCCCGACGCCGCCGACGCTGATCGGCAACAACGTCGCGAGCACGATCGCGTTGCCGACCACGAGGAGCGTGAAGACGCTCGCGTCGACGTCGAGCGCGAGGCCGGTCGCGACGAAGACCGCCGCCGTCGTCACGTGCGAGAGCACGCCGAGGCTCGTGACGCGCGCGAGGAGCGCGGGCGTGGGAGGCGCGCTCGCGAGCGCATCCGCGAGCTCGACGCAACGAGCGCGGATCTTCTTCGGAGCGCGCTGCGCGACGCGCTGCAGGAGGCGCGGACGCGACACGAGCACCAGCCCGAGCACGGAGCCGACGCCGAGCAGCGCCGCGAGCGCGATGCCCGCCGCGCCGAAGAAACGCGCGAGCCCGAGCGGGAGGAGCGCGAAGGTCACGAGCGAGAGGGCGACCAGGCCGTGGAGCTTCTCCACCAGGATCGCGCGCCCGCTCGCCGCGCGGGAACCGGTGAACTTCGCGACGTCGACCAAGCGGTAGAGATCGAGCCCCGTGGTGCTCGGCGTGAACGCGCCGACGAAGCGACCACGGAGGAAGGAGCCGAGCAGGACCGGAAAGCTCAGGGAGACGCCTTCGTGCGCGAGCAGGAGCTGCCAACGCCGCACGCCGCTGAAGACGGCGACGAAGGGCAAGAGCAGCGCGAGCGGGACGACCCGTGGATCGAGCTGCGCGACGCGCGACGGAAGCTCCGCGACACCCTCGGTGCGCGCGACGAGCACGATCACCGCGACCAAGAGCGCCGCGCTCACGACGCGCCGAATCGAACGCCCACGACCCGAAGCCGCCATGAGCCCTGGCGTACGGGCGGATGACGATTCGGTCAAAGAACCGTCGCAAGCTCGGCGCCGTCAGAGGAGCGATCCGTCGCACGCGAGCACCGCCGTGAAGAGCCGAACGAACCTCGATGGTCGACGCGTGCCTCATGCCGTGCACTCGAGCGGCCGCACGTTCGGGCCGTGATCACGCGCGACGAATCAGCAACCACGCGCCGGGCGCGAGCAGGAGCGAGAGCGTGACGCCGAGCGCCGCCGTGAGGCCCATCGCGCGGAGCGCCGGGTTCTCGGAGAGCGCGAGCACCCCGAAGCTGGCCGCGGTCGAGAGCGCGGCGACCACGAGGCTCACCGCGGTGGCCGGACCGTCGTCGAGCGCACCGTCGTCGAGCGCGCCTTCCACCGACGCGCCGCTTCGGCGGTGGAGCTCGGCTTCGACCATGAACACGCCGTAGTCCACGCCCATCGAGAGCACGAGCAAGAGCGTGACGACGTGCAGGAGGTTCGCTTCGATGCCGAGCCAGCCGAGCAAACCGAGCGTCGCGCCCGCCGCGAGCAACGCCGGCAAGTAGGCGGCGAGCGAGAGGTCGAGCTTTCGGTACCGGATCGCGACGAGCAGCAACACCACGAAGAGCCCGACCACCACGAGCTCGAGCGTGCGCGTGCGGAAGGTGCCGTAGGCCTCTTGCAGGAAAGCGTTCTGATCGAAGAAGCGGACGCCCTCGATCGCCTCGACGCGAGCGCGGAACGCGGCTTCGTCGGTCACGCCCTGCACGAACGCGAGCAGCGCCACACGCTCGCCGACCTGCACGCGTTGCGATCCGACCAGACGCCCCAACGTCCCCTGCGCGAGGGTGTCCCAGCCGAGCGTCGCGTGCTCCTGCGCGAGCGCGGATCGAAACGGCTCGAAGGGCGCCATCACGAAGCCTTCCGCCGCATAGGCCGCGCTCGTGCGCTCGAACGCGTCGTCCGGGATCGCATCGAGGTTCGCGCGCTGCAGCGCCTCCGACCAGAGCAGCGGATGCACCGAACGAAAACGTCGGAGCTCGCCGGCCGCCTGCGCGTCCTCGAGCATGTGGTGGAGCGCATCGGTGGCCACGAGGGCGGCCTCTTCGTCGTCACCGAAGGCTGCCACGAAGCGGCCCGCGTCCATGCGGGCGACGCGCCCACGCACCCGCTCGTCCTCCGCCGCGAGCTCGGGGTCGAGGGGATTGAGCGCGCGGATGTCGTCTTGCCAACCGAGCCGCGGCAGGCCGGTGAGCGCGACGAGCGCCGCCACGAGCCCCACCGCGACCACGAAGCCGCGCCGTGCCGCGATCGTGTCGAGGAGCCGGTGCGCGCCGCGCCCGAAGGCGCGCAGCAACGCGCCGGGCGTCACGCTCGGTGGCAGCAGCGGTGGGATCGCGAAGCGCGTGAGGAGCAGGGCGACCGTGACTCCGACGCTCGTGAAGACCGCCATCTGGCGGATGCCCGGGAAGCTCGTCCACGCGAGCCCCACGAGCCCCGCCACCGTGGTCGCCGCGCCGAGGTAGAGACCCGGCGCGAGCCGCCGCGCGGTGGCGGGGCCGGCGAACGCCCCGCGCGCGGGTGCGAGGTGGAGGTGCGTGAAGAGGTGCGCGACGTAGTCGAGCGCGACGCCGAGCAAGGTCGCGCCGAACGCGAGGGTGAGCCCGTGGATCGCGCCGAAGAGGAGCTGCACCGCCGCGACGGCCGCGATGCCTCCACCGAGGAGCGGGAGCGCGCCGAGCACGAGAAGACGCGGGCTGCGGAAGAGCAGCAGCATCAGCAGCACGACGCCGATCGAGCCGGCCATCGAGACGCGCTCGATGTCGCCGCGGATCGTCGCTTCGCTCGTCACGGCGAGCCGATGCACGCCCGCACGCTCGAGACGGAGGACGTCACCTTCGGCTTCGTTGACGACGTCGAATGCGGCTTCGATCGCGAAGTCGAGGTGACGCGAGCGCGCGACCTCGAAGGGAGAGAACGCGCTCGTCGCGAGGACGACGCCGAAGCACGCGTCGTTCGCGCCGTCGTCGCGCGAACCGCCGTCGGTGTCGTCGGCGTCGCAGCCGGAGACGAACGCGCCTTCGTACACGTCGAGGTCGCCCTGCAACGCGGTGCGCAATCGATCGACGTGATCGAGGAAGAGAAGCCACGGATCTTCGGGCGCGATGCGCCGCACGAAGGTCCCGGTGGGGCTGCCGAGCTGCTCCTTGAGCCGACGCGCGCGCTCTCGCAGCGCGTCGTCCGAGAACGCCTCGTCGAGCGCGCCGCGGTCGTCGGTGACGAAGCCGAAGCGATGCGGAAAGTACGCTTCGTAGAAGCCCTGCTGCAGCGACTCGTCCGGCCCCGCGGTGACCCACGCGACGTCGGTGCGCGCGCGAAGCTGCTCGGCGAGCGCGAGGGCGGAGCGAGCCGCGACGCTCGCGTCCGGCGCCGCGATCGTGAGGGTGATGGTTCGGTTGAGCTCCGAGCTCGTGATGGCGCTCGAGAGCTCCGCGAGCGCGCGGTCTTCTCCGGCCGGGAGGAAGTGCGTGATGTCCGCTTCCACGCGCAGCTGCGGGACCACGAACGCCGCCAGCCCGCCGAGCGCGACGAAGACCGACACCGACGCGAGGCGCGCGCGAAGCATCGCGGAGGGCTAGTACACCGGGGCGGAAGTTCAACGGCAAGCCGCGGAGCTCGAGCGCGGTCCGCACGCGATCGTGGAGACGCGCGGGAGGCGCTGCGATGAGCACGCGCGCCTCGACGCGAGGGTCGAGACGCGCGTTCGATGCCCCGAGCGCGGGCGCGCCCCTCAGAGGCGCCACTTCGCGCGGAGGTAGTCGGTCACCTCTTCGCGCTCCGCGACCGTGAGACGCCGCGTGTAGACGAGCACCTCGTAGAGGTCGCCCGCGAGGAATCCATCCTGCGTGCGTCCCACGCGGAAGGTCATGCTCGTCCCGATGCCCGCGCTCGTGACGGGCAGGATCGCCATCGCGACGTCGTCGGGGCCGTCGCTCGCGAAGAGCGCCATCGTGTCGAGCGCGCCCGAAACCTGGTGGCTCGCCGACACCCAGCTCGGCCCACGCGCGACCGTGCGCTCGACCGTCGCGACGTGGCCGCCGGTGGTGCCGGCGGGGCGTCGATGCGTGAGCCGGAAGTCGGCGTCGACCGCGTCGAGCATCACCGCCCAGCTCGTGGTCGCCATCGCGAAGCTGACCAGCCCGTTCGTGCCACCCCCCGCCGGGTTCGCCGCGACGAGGATCTCGTAGTCGTCGGTCGCCAACGCGAACGAACCGTTCACGAAGAGCTGATCGCCTCCGTCGAAGCGCACCGCGCCGCGGTCGTTGCGCTCGCTCGCGACGTAGCCGGGGCGCGCCGAGCCCGTGCCCTGCGTGAGCTCCGGGGTCCCTGCGGGGCGTCGGTCGCGCCACGCGCTGACCACGCCGCCGCTGACGGTCATCGACTCCGGCACGTCCGCGTCGAGCCAGAGGACGAGGTTCGTGGTCGGAGGCAGATCGAGCACACACGCGTCGCCGTCCGCTTCGTAGCCTGCCGCGCAGGTGTCGCAGAGCTCGCCTTCGTAGCCGTCGGCGCACACGCACTCACGCAGGCCCGTCTCGTCGTCCTCTTCGCACGTTCCACCCTCGCCGCAGTCGAGCGCGTCCGCCCCGGTCGCGTCGCAGCCGAGCTCGCACGCACCGTCTCCGTCCGCGTCTTGGTAGCCCGCCGCGCATTCGTCGCAGCCGGGACCCGCCATCCCGGTGGGGCACTCGGTCCCTCCGTCGTCGGCTCCGGCGTCCTCGTCCATCCCAGCGTCTTCTTCGGGCTCGCCGGCGTCGTCCTCGGGCCCACCCGAATCGCCCTCGGGCATCGAGGCGTCTTCGCGTGGCGTCGTCCCGGCGTCGGTTCCCGCGTCCACGCCCGAGTCGTCGTCGCCCCCACAAGCGCCCACGAGCACGGCCCCCAAAATCCAACAGAGCATCGTTCGAGTCATCGCGTACGTCCTTTCGCTCCCGCGCGTCGACCTCACGCTCCTGCGCGGCGTCGTCACGCTTCCCGGGCTCGCCTTCAGCACTCCGCGTGCCCGCCCGGACGCACCGGCTCCACCGCGGGATCCCTCGCATTTCACGAGACATTCACGTTCGATCGCGCTGGACCGAGCGACCGAGGTCCACCCCCTGGTCCACCCCTCTGGTCCACCCGACGCCGTCCGACTCTGGTACAAGCGGCGCGGCATGGATGCGCGCGTCGGACGATCGCTCGGCGACTACCGGATCGACGCTCCGCTCGGTCGCGGTGGCATGGCCACGGTCTATCGTGCCACGCACCTTCCCTCGGGGCGGGTCGTGGCGCTCAAGACGGTCGACGTGTCGAACGAGCGCGTGGTGCGGAGCATCCGTCGCGAGGTCCGAGCGCTCGCGCGATTGCGACACCCCGGCATCGTGCGGGTGCTCGACGACGGCGTGGACGAAGGCGCGCCGTGGTATGCGATGGAGCTCGTCGAAGGGCGCACGTTGGGCGCGCTGCTACCGAGCACGGAGGGCGAGACGCTCGCAGGGTCGGAGCCTTGGTGGACTCGAACCCTCGTCGACCCGCCGAGCACGGTGGCGACGCCCGAGAGCGACGCAGCCCTCCACCCCACGCGCGCGAAGCTCCCGCTCGATCGCGCGCTGACGATCGCACGCGCGCTCTGCGAGAGCCTCGCGCACCTGCACGGCGAAGGGCTCGTCCACCGCGACCTCAAGCCCGACAACGTGCTCGTGCGCGACGACGGCGCGCCGGTGCTGGTCGACTTCGGCCTCGCGAGCCTCGCGCCACGCGAGACCAGCCGCGAAGTGCTCGAGGTGCGCGGTGAGCTCGCGGGCACCGCCGCGTACATGGCACCGGAGTCGATCCGGGGTGAGCCCGTCGACGCGCGCGCGGATCTCTACGCCCTCGGCTGCATGATCTACGAGATGTGCACGGGCTCGCGTCCCTTCGCCGCGTTCACCGTCGCCGCGGTGTTGCGCGGTCACCTCGAGGTCTTGCCTCTTCCGCCTTCGTCGATCGTTCCCGAGCTCCCGCGCGAGCTCGACGCGTTGGTGGGTCGCTTGCTCGAGAAGGACCCGTCGCGCCGGCCGGGTCATGCCGACGACGTGGGGCGCGCGCTCGAGCGCTTGGGCGCCGCGCCTCCCACACATTCGCTCCCCGCGCGCGACTACCTCTACCGGCCGCGCATGGCGGGACGCGCGTCGGCGCTCGAATCCCTCGTCGCCGCGCTGGACGCCACTCGTCGTGGTCGCGGGAGCCTCTGGGTGGTCTTCGGAGAGAGCGGCATCGGCAAGACGCGGCTCGTCAACGAGCTCGCCACACGCGCGGCGGCGCACGGCGTCGACGTGCTCGATGCGGAGCATTCGAGCACGAGCGCGACCCATCCACTTCGCGCGCTGCTCCGTGCGCTCGTCGAACGATGCCGCGCCCGTGGAGAAGGCGAGAGCCTTCGAATCTTCGGGGGACGCGCGGAGGTCCTCGCCGCGCTGGAGCCGGAGATCGCGACGCTCACCGAGCTGTCTCCGATCGGAACACCGCCTTCGCTCGAGGGCGACGCCGGCCGCGTTCGCCTCGTTCGCGCGCTCGCGGAGGCGCTGCGGGCGGCGGCGTCGCGCCGCCTCGTCTGGATCGTGGACGACGTCCAATGGGCCGACTCTCTGACGCTCGCGGTGCTCGCGTACCTCGCGCGTGAGCAGGGACGCGCTCCGCTGCTCGTGCTCGCCACCTGCCGCAGCGAGGAGACCACCGACGCCGTGCGCGCCTTGGCGAAGGATGCGAGCGCGCTCTCGCTCACGCGCCTGCCGCCGCACGACGTGGGCGCCATCGCGGGGGACATGCTCGCCCACGAGCCTCCGCCCGAGCTCATGAACCATCTCGTGCGCCACTCGGAAGGGAACCCGTTCTTCGTGGCGGAGTACCTGCGCGCGGCGCTCGAAGAGACCCGGCTTCGCCGCGACGCGCAAGGACGATGGAGGCTCGACGAAGGCGCGGGACCGATCGCGCGGCAGCCGTTGCCGGACACCCTGCGCGCGTTGATCGCGCGCCGCCTCGATGCGCTCTCGCCCGCAGCGCGCACGCTCGCCGACCTCGCGTCGATCGCAGGTGAGTCGCTCGGTACGCGCGACCTGGCGCTGTTGGCCGGGCTGGACGAGACCTCGGCCTACGGGGCCCTCGACGAGCTCGCGCGGCGCGAGGTGGCCCACGAGACGCCACGCGGAACGCTCCGCTTCGCCCACGACAAGCTGCGCGAGTTCGCGTACGAACGGTTCGAGCCGGACGCCCGGCGTGCGCTGCACGCGTCGGTCGCGCGCACGCTCGACGAAGACTCCGACGAGCTCGCGCAGCATTGGCTCGAGGCGGGGGACACGCCGCGCGCGGTCGACGCCGCCGACGGTATCGGCCGGCGCGCGCTCGCTCGGTGGTCGTACTCGCTCGCGGCGGAGAGCTTCGGGCTCACGCTCACGCACGCTCCGTCGGACGATCCACGTCGCGCGGGTTGGGAGCAGGCCCTCGCAGAGGCGAAGCTCGGGCTCGGCGCGCTCTCGGCGAGTCAGACCCACCTGCTCCGCGCGCTCGCGTTGCGTGGCTCGCCGGCGCCGACGACCGGGGCGGGGCTCGCACGGCGGGTCGTCGCTCAGATCGGCGTTCAGCTCTCGCACCGCGTCTGGCGCGCACCCGCCGACGTCGACCCGGGGGGTACGCAGGCGCTCGCACGCACCCACCAGCGCCTCGTCGAGTCCTATTGGTTCGACAACGACGTCGCGCGCATGTTGGAAGCCGCGCTCAGCGCGCTGAACCTGGCCGAGCGCGCGGGCGATTCCCCGGAGCTCGTGCGCGCCTACGCGACGATGTCGATCGCGGTCGGTGGTGTTCCGCTCGGGTCGTTCTTGCCTCCGCGACCGGGGAGCGGCGCCGCGTTCCACCCGCTCGCGGAGCGCTACGCGGAGCTCGCGCGAGAGGCGGCCGCGCGGGTCGCCGATCCCGCGGCCGAGGCGTACGCCCTCTTCCTCACGAGCGTCTTCCGGATCGGGACCGGGCAGTTCGACCGCGTCGAACGCGACCTCGAGCGCGCCGCCGCCATCAACGAGCGCATCGGGGATCCACGCTTCCTCGGGGAAAGCCTCACGGTGCTCGCGATGAGCACGCTCTATCGAGGTGATTTCGCGAGAGCGGCGCAGCGCTTCGCGGAGGTCGCGCTCCTCGGCAAGCGCCACGACAACGCACAGCACCGCGCCTGGGCTGCGCTCGGCGAAGCCGAAGCGCGCCTTCGCCTGGGCGAGCGCGAAGCGGCGCGCGCGGCGACGGAGCTGGCCCGCGCCGAGCTCGAGTCCTCGACCGCGCAGACGCTCGAGCGCATGCGCTTCGAGGGTTTGCTCGCGCAGGCGAGCGCCCGAGACGACGTCGCGGCGGCGCTCGATCATGCTCGCCGCGCGCGACGCCATGCCGCCGAGCTTCCGGCGCCGACCGCGCACTACCTGCTGGAGGGCTACGCGGGGCCGGCGCACGCGTGTCTGGTCGCGTGGTCGCGAGGCGGGGCATCACGCGCGGAAGCCCTCGCGACGCTCGGCGCGCTCGAAGCGTACGCGTTCTTCTTCCGCATCGGCGTGCCGCGCGCGCTGCGGCTGCGTGGAGACGCCGCGTGGATCGCGGGTCGCCCCACCGTCGCACGGGTGTGTTGGCGTCGCGCGGCCGAGCGCGCGGCGGCGCTCGGAATGCGGTGGGAGCATGAACGCGCTCTCGATGCCGAGACGGACGCGCGCTCGACCTTCGGCGCCAGGTAGCACCGCGACCGCGAAACCATCGCGCCCCACGTGAGCGCGCGTGGCATCCACGCCCACGAGCGCGCGTGTATGATCGACGCGTGACGCGCACGCTGACGCTCGACGACGGCCGCCGCGACGACGACGCGCCGTCGCTGTCGCGCGCGCCGCATCTCGTGCTGGTGCTCGACGCGGCCAACCCACGTGCCCGCCCCGCCCTCGCAGCGGTCGACGAGGTCGTCCTCGGTCGCGGGAGTCGCCGCAGTCGCACGCGCGACGACGCCACGTTGACGATCGCGCTCCCGGATCCGTTCTTGTCGTCCCGACACGCGCGACTACGTCGCGTCGAGGGGGCGTGGCTCCTCGAGGACGCTCGCTCCAAGAACGGCACCTACGTCGAAGGTCGACGCCTCGACGGGCCTCGTGCGCTCCTCGACGGAGAGCTCGTCACCCTCGGCAGCCACCACTTCACGTTCCGCGTTTCCTTCCCGACGCGCGACGGAGAGCCGGACGTGGACCTGAGCGCCACGAGCGCATCCGACGTCGCTTTCGCGACGCTCGACGCCGAAGCGGAGCACGAGCTGCGCCGAACCGTTCGCGTCGCCCTCGGCCCCTCCCCCATCCTCGTCACGGGCGAGAGCGGGACCGGCAAAGAGCTCGTCGCGCGCGCCATCCACGCGCAGGGCGTCTCGGGCGGTCGCCGCGGCGCGTTCGTCGCGATCAACTGCGGTGCGCTCGCGCCCACCCTCGTGACCAGCGAGCTCTTCGGGGTGAAGAAAGGCGCCTTCTCCGGCGCCACCGAGACTCGCGCGGGCCTCGTCCGCAGCGCGGACGGAGGGACGCTCTTCCTCGACGAGATCGCGGAGCTCCCGCTCGACGCGCAGGCGGCGCTCCTCCGCGTGCTGCAAGAGCACGAGGTGCTCGCGGTCGGGAGCGAGCGCCCGGTGCGGGTCGACGTGAAGGTCGTCGCGGCCACCCACCGCGACCTCGAGGCACGCGTGCGCGAAGGCCGCTTTCGTGAGGATCTCTTCGCCCGGATCGCGGGTCACCGCGTGTCGCTGCGGCCGCTCCGCCAGCGCCGCGAGGACCTCGGCTTGTTGATCGGAACCCTCGTGGAGCGCCACGCCCTGAGCGCGAGCACCGCCTTCACCGCCGAAGCGGCGCGTGCGCTGCTGCGCCACGACTGGCCGCGCAACGTGCGGGAGCTCGAGCATGCGCTCCTGAGCGCACGCGCGATCGCGCCCGAGAACGAACGGATCGGGCTCGATCACCTGCCGCCCGAGCTTCGGGAAGACCCGTCGCCGACGCGCGCGGCGGTCGACGAAGCCAGCTTCGCGCAGCTCGCGCGGACGCACGGCGGCAACGTGAGCGCGATCGCGCGGGCCCTCGGAACCTCGCGCTCGCAAGTGCGCCGGTTGGCGCAACGGCTCGGAGTGGAGCTCGAAGCGCTCCGCGAGTGAGCTCCGCGTCGGCCGACGATCGTTCGAACACGCGCGGGTCGCGTTCGAATACGTTCGAACGAACGGGTTCGGCGCGAGCCGCTCTCGCGCACTCGTTCGGCGTGGTGCGTCAGAGACGAAACAGCTGTCGCCGCTCGGTGTCGCTGAAACGCCGATCCAGACGCACGTCGCGGAAGGTCGTCAGCGTCACGTCGCCGCTCACCTCGACCATTCGCATCGTCTTCACGCTGCGGCCGTTGCCGATCATCTCCATCTCGGTGAGGAACTGGTTCAGCGGCGCGCCCTTCGGACGCAGCGTGAGCTTCCAGTCGCCGCCTTCGAGGCGCGCGTAGGAGATGCGGTAGGTGCGCTCGAGCGCCGCTCGGTCGCCCGCGAGCACGTCCGCGAAGCTCGAGATGAAGCCGCCGACCACCGCGTTGCTGGTGAGGTCGATCTCCTGCCGCTGACCGTTCGCGACCATGGTCAGACGACCTCGCTCGATGAGCGCAGCCGAGGTCGTCGGCGCGGTCACGCGGCGCATCAGGGTGCCGGGGGCCGCGAAGTGGACCTCGCCTTCGCTGCGGATGGGCGTGGCGAGGAGCGCGATCGTCTTCTCTTCGACGAAGCGCGCGGAGAGCCCGGTCATGCCGCGGAAGCTCGCGAGGAGCGCGTCGAGCTCGCTGCCCTGCGCGCGGGCGGGCGCGACGAGCGCGGCCATCACCGCCGCGAGAACCGCGACGAGCGCGAGCCGCGCGGACGCACGAGCTTCAGTCCCGGAGCTGGTGGAGGATCGCATCGGGGGTCTCCATCGACATCTCGCCGTCCTTCATCGCGACGAGCGTGGTCCACGCGCGCGCGGCGCGTTTGCCGTGGGTGAGGTTGCGGACTTGGTAGGCGAGGTGGAGGCGCTGCTCCACGTCGACGAAGCGCGCCTCGACCTCGATCTCGTCGCCGAAGCGGCACGGGAAGGCGTGGCGGCAGCGGGACTCGATGACCACGAGGTGGAGCTTCTGAGCACGGAAGAAGGGTTCGGTGAGGCCGTAGTGCTCGAAGAGCACCGTGCGCGCGATCTCGAGGTACTTGTAGTAGTGCCCGTGCCAGGCGATCGCGAGCGGGTCGCAGTCGTGGAACGGGACACGCTGGCGGTGGACGCCGCGGAAGCTCGGTGCATTCACGGGCGGGCTCGCGGTCGGGGTCGTCATCGGGAGCTGATCGAAGTGGTCGAGGAACGGGTCATCGAACGGTGGCTCATCGAGGCGGCGCCTGGTCGGACGTTCGGGGGTCGGAAGCCTTCGCGGCCTCTTCCTGCGGCGCGTCCTGCTCCGACGTCGCCCAGAAGTCGTAGAAGTTGAACCAGTTGTCGGGAGCGTTTCGACAGAACTCCGCGAGCTGGTCCGCGTACTGCTGCGCGTAGCGCTGGATGCCCTCCTCGCGTTTCCCGCGCGGCAGGTCGATGCGCTCCGCGAAGGGGATGCAGAAGAGCTCGTAGTGGTTGTCGCCGCGGTAGAGGCCCGCCGTGAAGTAGACCGGGCAGCGCAGCATCGACGCGAGCAGGTAGGGCCCCGCGGGCACCTCCGCCTTGCCGCCGAGGAAGTCGACCGTGACGTTCTTCTTTCCGGCCTGCGTGCGGTCGCCGAGGATCGCGATCATCGCGCCCGCCTCGAGCTTCTCGCGGATCGACAACATGAAGTCGATCTCACCGCCATCCCCCATCTCGATCAGGCTCACCTTCGACCCGGGATCGAGCTCCTCGATCACACGATTGAAGCGCTTCGCGTGCTTCGTGTAGACGACCGGGTGAAGCGGCAGCGACTCCTTCGCGCTCTGCATGCGCATCGCGGAGAAGCTCCCGAGGTGCGCGCCGAGCAAGATCACGCCGGTCTTGGTCTCACGCAGGCGCTCGAGGTGCTGGTGACCGTTGCGGCTGACCGTGAAGTACTTCGTCTTGCCCTGCAGGAAGAAGAGCGTGTCGAGCGAGCACTGCGCGAAGCGCAAGACCTGACGGTACGCCGCCCAGAAGCCCGTCGGCTCGCCGAGGTGGCGCCGAAAGACGTGCACCGCGCGGCGCGCCTTGGCGGAGAAGAGCGTGAAGTAGAAGGCGACGAAGGCGACGATCAGACGCGCGGGACCGCGCCCGAACATCGTCGCGAAGATCACCATCGCCTTGATCCAGAAGATCGATCCGCGCTCCTCCTCCGCGCGCCAGTGCGGCGTGCTCGCCGAAGCAGACGACGTCTGCGGCGCGGTGTCCGGCAGCGCGCGCGGCACCTCCGCGCCCTCCGGCACGCCGAGCCGCAGGTCCTCGGGCGCGGGGCCTTCTCCCGCCTGCCGCGCGCTCACGAAACACCTCCGCGCGGCGGAAAGACCTTGGCGAGCAGCCAATCCTGCGGCCCGCGCCCGTACTCGCGGAAACGCGCCTTCCGCAGCACGTACTCGCCGGCGAACATCGATCCCATCAGCGCGTACGCGATACCGCCGTTGTAGGTCGCCCACCAGGCGAGCGGCGCGAAGAGCGCGAGCGCGGCGGCGATCGTGGCGTTGAGGACGAAGAAGAACACCCAGGCCCACGTGACCTGTCGGCAGTGGCGCTGCTTGTCCGGCGTCAATCGGGGATCCTGCATGCGCGCGAAGCGCTCGATCATGGGCACCGTGCGGAGCGACGACGCGAACGTGACGAGCAGCGCGCCGTTGATCAGCACCGGCATGAAGAGCACGAAGCGCGCGTCGTCGGTGATGACGCCGAGCAGGAGCACCGCGAGCACCACGAGCGGCACCCGCAGCACCGCGACGAGGTTCTCGCGATCGGCGTTGCGGAAGCGGAGCGCCATCAGCGGGACCACGATCGCGAGCGCGACCAGACCCACCACGCGCGGCGAGAGGTGCGTGAGGCTCCACCAGACCGCGAGCGGGTAGAGCACCGCGAGCACGACGTTGGCCACGACCGCGAGCACGCCGAGGACCGTCGGGCGCCCACGCGCCGCGATGGGAGTTTCGATCGACTCGTGCGAGTCGATCGAATGTTTCCCCGCGCTCGAGTCGCTCGACTCGTCGCGCTCGCTCGGCTCGGTCACGCGAGGGAGCATGCCAGCGGTCGCGCTCGTCTGCTGCTTCGCCACGGCGTCGTCTCGCCGCGGGCTCAGCCGAGGCCGCCCGCCATCACGATCGCTTGGCCGGTCACGTAGCCCGCGTGCTCGCTCGCGAGCCAGCGCACCAGCGAGGCGACCTCGTCGACGGTGCCCATGCGCCGCATCGGGATGTGCTTGAGGATCAGGTCCACCGGCGCGTCACCGATCATGTCGGTCTCGACGAGGCCGGGCGCGATCGCGTTGACGGTGACGCCGCGCTTGGCGACCTCTTGGGCCAGCGCCTTGGTCGCGCCGATGAGCCCCGCCTTCGCGGCGGAGTAGTTCACCTGCCCGCGGTTGCCGATCACGCCGCTGACGCTCGCGACGTTGATGATGCGGCCCCAGCGCTTGCGGACCATCGGCATCACGAGCGGCTGGGTCACGTTGAAGAAGCCGTCGAGCGTGAGCCGCGTGACGCTGGTCCACGCCTCCCAGCTCATTGCGGGGAAGCTCTCGTCCTTCGCGATGCCCGCGTTGTTCACGAGCACGCCGACGTGAGTGCCTTCGCGCTCGAGCTCCGCGAGCGCGGCCAGCACCGCGGGTCGATCCGCGACGTCGAACTTCAGCAGTCGGCAGCTTCCGCCCGCCGCTTCGATCTCCGCCTTCACGGCTTCGGCGGCCGCGTCTTGGCTGCGGTAGTTGAGGAGGATCGGGTGCCCGGCCGCCGCGAGCTCGCGGCAGATCGCGGCGCCGATGCCGCGGCTGCCGCCGGTGACGAGGGCGAGGGGGAGCGAGGTGGGCTCGGTCATGTCGGCGCGGGGCGTAGCACGCCGTGTCGGCACGGGGAGGGTGTGGAACGGGAAAGGCCGTCCGAGCGAAGCGCGACACGCGGGGCGTAGGCGGTCGGCGCGGACTCGGCAGCCGCACCGTCGAGCGACGTGCTCCCGCTCGACGTCGCCCCCATCGGGGGAAGGTGGTGCAGGTCTCTCATCCGCGACCTCCGTGATTCGTGTCCGCGTGCGCTTCGCGCGGCGGGGTGCCCGGGTGGTGGATGGCGTGCGTGCGGTCGCTCGGCTCCAGGCGCTCGCCCGCGAGCTGGAAGCGCAACGCGCGCTCGATCACGGGGGCCCAATCGACCCAGCCGTGGATGCCGACGTACTCCTCCGCGTGGTGGTCGATGCCGTGCGTCTCGAGGTGCTCGGAGAAGCGTGCGTTCAAGTCGCGAATGCCCGCGCGGTCCTCGGTGCCCCACGCGAGGAAGACGCTCGGTCCGACGTCCTCCGGCGAACGCCAGCGGAGGAAGATGTCCTCGCGGGCGACGCGCTGCGGATCCGCGGGCCCGAAGACGCGATGGGTCGGGATGAGGATCGAGTAGAGGCGGTTGTCCGTGAAGTCGAGCATCTGCTCGGAGTCGAAGATGGGGCCCGAGAGCGCGGAGACGCTGGCGAAGTGGTCGCCGTGGTCGAGCGCGAGACGGAGGCTGCCGTGCGCGCCCATCGAGACGCCCATCACGTGGCAATCCTCGGGGCACGGGAGCGTGTGGTAGCGCTCCTGAACTTCCGGCAAGAGCTCGCCGAGGATCCAGTCTTGATATCGACGCGATCCGTCGTGCCAATTCATCCAGAAGCCGTTGTCCCCTTGGGGAAAGAAGATGACCGCGCGTGGCAGCCTTCCCTCGGTGTAGGCAGCATCGAAACGTGCGGAGAGTCCGTGGCGGTCGAACGAGGCAGGATCGTCCCCGCCGCCGTGCAGGAAGAGCACGAGGGGGAGGCGCTCGTCCGGGCGGAAGTCGGGCGGCACGTAGACCGAGTAGCTGAGGTCCGCGTTCATCACCTCGCTGCGCACGGGTACG
>JALOQC010000024.1 GCA_025453555.1 Myxococcota bacterium
GCCCATCAATCGCAGATGCATCGCCGCGATCACACTGCCCATGTCGTTGCGCGCGCCCACGTCCGTGAGGCCGCCCGCGCCGACGATCGGCGCCACCGAACGCACCGCGGGCTCCGCGCCACCGACGATGCCGCTCACGATCCCGCCGAGTGACCCGCCGGTGAAGAAGATCGTCTGGTCGCGACCGCCGACGTCGGGGCGGCCGTCGCCGTCGAAGTCGCCCGCGACGTCGAGGCCTTCGTAGTCGTGGGTGTCCGCGTCGTAGACGAGCGGCATGTCGCGCGGTCCTTCGGCGAACTCGACCGGGCGCGCGTCGCGGCCGTCGAACGAGCGCAGGATCTGGATGACGCGCATGTGATCGAGCACCGTCTGCCGCACCACGTCGCGCGTGTGGAAGACGTACGCGGTCCAGAAGTTCACGCCGCTGTCGACGAGCCCGTCGCCGTCGATGTCCTCCGCGCGACCGTCGAGCAGCGCCTCCGCGGTCGGGGTGAGGCACGCGTCGTTGAAGAGGCCGCCGATGATGCGCAGGAGCCCGTCGTCGACCGGCACGCCGTGGCCTTCCGCGTTCAGCATCGCGGTCGCCACGCCGTGCTGGAGCATGTAGCCCGCGAAGGGCAGCGGCTCCGCGGAGGCCGATCCGTAACCGTGCACGTAGAACGCGATCGGGTGCGGCTGCACGCCTTCCTTCGGCACGAAGAGGATCATCGACATCGCCTCGCGCGAGACCTCCGCGCGTCCGCGCTCGGCGTCCATGCGCCACGTGTCCGGGAGATCCGTCGTCTTCGGATCGCCCAGCAAGAACGGGGAATCGAAGTACATCACGACCACGTGGCCGAGGTTCGAGTAGCTGTCGATCACGCGCGCGGTCTGCTCTTCGTCGAGCCCGAGCGCGAGGCCCGCGACGCCTTCGAGCGCCGCGACGAAACGTTCCCCCGGCGCGACGTAGATCTTGCCGGGCTCGACCTCGCAGCCGCGACCGCCCTGCATCGGCGCGAGCGCGTAGTCGGGCGGGAAGTCCTGCGCGAGCCACGAGAACGGGCCCTCGCCGTAGAGGCCGGTGCGGAGCGCGTCGAGATCCTGCGTGGTGCTCTGCGTGGTGAAGGTCCACGCGAACGCGACGCCGTCCCAGCCACGCGCCGCGAGATCGCCGTAGAGATCCGGATGGCGCGCGAAGTGATCGGCGAGCGGCTCGAGCGCGTCGCGCTGGGAGAGCGGGTGCGCGGCCTCGAAGGGCGAACGGATCGGCTCGCCGTTCTCGCCGCGCAGACGATCCGTGATCACGACCGCGTAGGTGCGGCGCGGCCGCAACGGCAGGGTCGGACGCAGCACGAGCGTCTTGGTCTCGCGCTCGTAGAACCACGTCATCTCGTCGACGGTGTCGAGCGGATCGTCCACCGTGCCGTCGAAGGTGTTGGGCGCGTCGAGCGTGCCGTCGAAGTCGGTGTCCTCGCCCGGATCGAGCACGCCGTTGCCGTTCACGTCCTCGTCGACCGTCTCGAAGAGCAGGTTCGACTCGCCCGCGCGCGGGTCGTTGCGCCAGTACTGCGAGGGATTGTCGAGCGCGTATTGGAAAGAACCGCCATTGAGATCGAGCGGCATCGGCTCGCCGGTCTCGAGATCGACGAGGTAGATCGCGTGCTGCGCGAACTGCGCGGTGGAGAACGCGCGACTGCCGCCGCCCTGGCGCTCGACGAGATCGCGGGTGTTCAGGTGCGCGTCGAAGGGGATCGTGATGCCGGCGTAGGTGCCCCAGCCGTCGATCTCGCCGAAGAGCGTGCGGGTCAGGGTCTCGAAGTCGGTCGGCGCGACGAGCGAGACGTTGATGCGGCGCCCGGTGGGCGAGGTCGGATCGGGCCAGGTCGCCACGTCGTTGGGCAGCGGCAGCTCCGGCAGCGGCTCCGCGTTGAGGTTCCAGAGCACGCGCGGCCCGTCGCCTTCGAGCGACAACCCCCACGCCTCTTGCGGCGCGTCCGAACAACCGACGAACCCGAGCGACCCGAGCAGCCCGCTGCAGGCGAGCCAAGCGAAGCGAGATCCCATCCGCGACATCGCGCGCAGCATCGCACAGCCCCGCGAAAAGAGAGAACGGCGGTCACGCACGCGGCACCGGGTGAAAGGCCGTCGCTTTCGACCCTCGGCCCGGATTCTCTCTGGCCCCGAATCGCCCGCGCCCCGTCGGCCCGTTTCCGCGCCGCTCCGTGTGACCGAGGGACCCGAGAAGTCGATCCCGCCGTGTGACCGAGGGCCCCGAAAAGTCGATCCCGAGCCCCGGCCAGATTCGCCCACGTTCTTGACCGGCTCCCGCATCGCAGGCACGTCCGGCCACATGCACGTGCACCTCATCGGCGTCGCCGGCACCGGCATGGGCGCGCTCGCGGGACTGCTCAAGGCCCAGGGCCACCGCGTGACCGGGAGCGACCTCGCGTTCCACCCGCCCATGGGCCCGGCCCTGCGCGCGTGGGGCATCGAGCTGATGGAGGGCTGGAAGCCCGAGCACGTCGCTTCCCGCCCGGACCTCGTCGTGGTCGGCAACGTGTGCCGCAAGGACAACCCCGAGGCCCGCGCCGCCATCGACGGCGGCCTCCGCTACGCGAGCTTCCCGCAGGTGATGGAGGAGGTCTTCCTCGCCCCCGAAGGCGGCGTCGCGCGCCCGGGCTTCGTGGTCGCGGGCACCCACGGGAAGACCACCACCACGAGCCTGCTCGCGTTCCTCTTGCGCGAAGCGGGCCTGAATCCGGGATTGTTGGTCGGAGGAATCCCGAAAGATTTCTCGGTGAGCCACCGCCTCGGCGGCGCAGGCGCGCCCTTCGTGATCGAAGGCGACGAGTACGACAGCGCGTTCTTCGAGAAGACCCCGAAGTTCTGGAGGTACCGCCCGAGCCGGGTGATCCTCACGAGCTGCGAGCACGATCACGTCGACATCTACCCCGACGAGGCGAGCTACCTCGCGGCCTTCGAGGGCCTGATCGATCGCATCCCGGACGACGGTCTGCTCGTCGCGTGGGCCGGTGATCGAAACGTGCGCGCGCTCGCCCGCCGCGCGCGCTGCGAGGTGCGCTTCTACGGGATCCACGGCGACGACTGCGGCGACGTCTCGCCCATCTGGTACGCGGCCCCCGCGAAGGCCGGCGGCGGCATCCAGCCCTTCGACCTCTACGGCGGCGGCACCTTCCTCGGCCGCGTCACCAGCCCGCTGCCCGGGATGCACAACGTCCGCAACGCGCTGGCCGCGATCGCGCTCGCCTCCGAGGGCGGCGGCGCGGACGTCGCGACGGTGATGAACGCCGTCTCGCGCTTCGGCGGCGTGAAGCGACGCCAAGAGCTGCTCGGCGTGATCGGCGGCGTCTTCGTCTACGAAGACTTCGCGCACCACCCGACCGCGGTCTTCGAGACCCTGCGCGCGCTGCGCTCGTTCCACCCCGAAGGCCGCCTGCTCGCCGCCTTCGAGCCGCGAAGCGCCACCGCGTCGCGCCGCCTCCATCAAGACGCCTACGTCGACGCCTTCGCCTCCGCCGATCTCGCGGTGCTCGCCCCCGTCGGGCGCCCCGAGATCGCGGCCGACGAGAAGCTCGACACCGACGCCATCGCCACCGAGCTCCGAGCCCGCGACACCGACGCCCTCGCCGCGAGCTCGCTCGACGAGGTCGTCCGGAAGCTCACCACCGACGCCCGACCGGGCGACGCGATCGTGCTCATGAGCAACGGCGCGTTCGGCGGCATCTACGACCGCGTGCTGGCGGACCTGGTGCGCTGAAGGCCCTCCCGCTCGAGCCACCGCCCCCCCCGGAACCTCCTCGGTTTCGACACCGAGCGCTGACGCACGCCCGCAACCGTTCGTTTTGATTCACAAAAGCAGAACGGCGTGAGAATCTGCACACTCATCAGCACTCTCCCCCCTTGAGTGCTGACAGGGTGTGCTTACAGGTTCGCCCCGCTTCGGGCCCGCCTTCATCGGGCGACTCGGAGCCTTCTTCCGGCCTCAGCCAGGCCACTAGCCCTGCCCCTTCGCGCAAACCGCGTCCGATCGGGGCACCCAGAGGAGACACCCATGAAGGTACGTCCGCTCCACGATCGCGTTCTCGTCAAGCGCCTCCCCCAGGAAGGCATGACCAAGGGGGGCATCATCATCCCCGACACCGCGAAGGAGAAGCCCATCGAGGGTCAGGTCGTCGCGGTCGGCAACGGCAAGCGCGACGAGCAGGGCAAGGTCCACGCCCTCTCCGTGAAGGCCGGCGACAAGGTGCTCTTCGGCAAGTACGCCGGCACCGAGGTGAAGATCGACGGTGAGGAGCACCTGATCCTCCGCGAGGACGACCTCGTCGGCATCATCGAGTGATCTTCTTTTCGGAGGGGCGGTCCGGCGCCCCTCCCCCATCGGGCAAAGCCCGAGTGGGGCCCCCTCCACCCACCCGTCCGCGGGGTCAGCCTGCGGACGCGGGGTCCGGTCAATCCAAATTTCGTGTCCGAGAGGCGCCTCGTGAGGCTGCGGCCCCAGCTCCTCTCAAACAAACTTCTCACTCAGATTTCAACCGGAGATAGAACGACATGGCTGCAAAGCAGATGCGTTACGGGACCGACGCGCAGCGCCGCATCGGTCGTGGTGTCGATGCCCTCGCCAACGCGGTGAAGGTCACGCTCGGGCCGAAGGGCCGCAACGTCGTGATCGAGAAGAGCTGGGGCTCGCCGAAGATCACGAAGGACGGCGTGACCGTCGCCAAGGAGATCGAGCTCTCCGACAAGTTCGAGAACATGGGCGCACAGATGGTGCGCGAGGTCGCCAGCAAGACGGTGGACGTCGCGGGCGACGGCACCACGACCGCGACCGTGCTCGCGCAGGCGATCTACCGCGAAGGCGCGAAGATGGTCGCCGCGGGTCACAACCCGATGGACCTCAAGCGCGGCGTCGACAAGGCGGTCGAGGTCGTCGTGAAGTCGCTCGAGAAGCTCAGCCGCAAGGTCGAGGGCGCCAAGGAGATCGAGCAGGTCGGCACGATCAGCGCGAACGGCGACGAGACGGTCGGCAAGCTCCTCGCGGAAGCGATGGAGAAGGTCGGCAAGGAAGGCGTCATCTCGGTCGAAGAAGCGAAGGGCATGGAGACGATCCTCGAGGTCGTCGAAGGCATGCAGTTCGACCGCGGCTACCTCTCGCCCTACTTCGTCACGGACACCGAGCGCATGGAGTGCGTGCTCGACGATCCGTACATCCTCTTCTACGAGAAGAAGCTCTCGAACATGCGCGACCTCGTCCCGCTGCTCGAGCAGGTCGTCAAGCAGCAGAAGTCGCTGCTCCTCGTCGCGGAGGACGTCGAGGGCGAAGCGCTCGCGACGCTCGTCGTCAACCGCCTGCGCGGCACCCTGAAGATCGCGGCCGTCAAGGCGCCGGGCTTCGGTGATCGCCGCAAGGAGATGATGAAGGACATGGCCATCCTCACGGGTGGTGAGGTCATCTCCGAGGATCTCGGCATGAAGCTCGAGAGCGTCACGCTCAAGCAGCTCGGCCGCGCCGCCAAGGTGAAGATCGACAAGGACAACACCACGATCGTCGACGGTCAGGGCAAGAAGGCGGACATCAAGGGCCGCACCGACCTGCTCCGCCGCCAGATCGAGGAGACCACCAGCGACTACGATCGCGAGAAGCTCCAGGAGCGCCTCGCGAAGCTCGCGGGCGGCGTCGCGGTGATCAAGGTCGGCGCGGCGACCGAGGTGGAGATGAAGGAGCGCAAGGACCGCGTCGACGACGCGCTCCACGCGACGCGCGCGGCGAGCCAGGAAGGCATCGTCCCGGGCGGCGGCGTGGCGCTCGTTCGTGCGCAGGCCGCGCTCGACAAGATGCAGGGTCTCTCCGACGAGGAGCTCATCGGCGTCCGCATCGTGCGCCGCGCCCTCGAGGAGCCCCTCCGCCAGATCGCGCAGAACGCCGGCCTCGAAGGCTCGGTCGTCGTGGACAAGGTCCGCGCTGGGAAGGGCGCGTTCGGCTTCGACGCGCGCGCCGAGGAGTACGTCGACCTGCTCGCCCGCGGCATCCTCGACCCGACCAAGGTCGTCCGCACCGCGCTGCAGAACGCGGCGAGCGTCTCCGGCCTCCTCCTCACCACCGACGCGCTGATCGCGGAGCTTCCGAAGGACGAGAAGCCGGCGGCCGGCGGCCACGGCGGCGGCGGCATGGGTGGCATGGGCGGCATGGACGACATGGACTTCTGATCGTCGTCGCACCCCACGAACGAGAGGCGCGTCCCGAGAGGGGCGCGCCTTTCGCGTTACCGTCGTGCGCTTCGTTCGGCGGACGTGGAGCTCGACCCCCGCCCACCCTCGGGACTCATCCTCGGGCCATCGATCGCGTGCCGCGTGAGGGCTGCTCGCTGCGTGTCGCTTCGACGCGCGTTGTCTCGGGCGTCTGTCACGTCCTACCGTCCGACCCGATGACGACGAGGAATCGGATGGGACGGAGCTTCTCTCGTTTGGTCCTCGCAACGCTCGCGTGGGGGTGCGCAGCGCAACAGCACGAGGAGACGACCACGACCGACACGCCTCCTTGCATGCGGGAGTGCAGTGGCGAGCTCACGCGAGATCAGATCCTCTCCGTGGTCGGTGCCGCGCGCTCGCAAACACGTGAGTGCTACGAACGGCGCCTGGAGGAGAACGACGCCCTCCGGGGCATGGTCACCGTTGCGGTGCTCGTGGATCATGACGGGAGCGTCGATCAGAGATGGGTCGGCGGCTCGTTGCGCGACCCCGAAGCCTTCGCGTGTGTGGGCCGTGTCGTCGATGGCTGGCGCTTCGCGCCCCCGTCAGGCGGATGCGTGCAGGTCAACGTGCCGTTCGCGCTGTGGCCACGTGACCGCTCCGCGAACCCGGAGTGACCGTGAGCGCGACCCGGCGCGACCGGCGGGACCCGACCGGTCGCACGACCGACCATACGAGCCGATTGCACGACCGACCGTACGAGCTGGTCGCAGGACCGACCGTACGAGGTACGCACGACCGACCGTACGAGGTACACGGGGACCACCCTCTGGACCGCTGGTCGCTGGGCGGCCCTCCCGCGCGGTGCAGAGGGGTTCTCGGGAACAACTTTTGATCGCGCTGCAATCTACTCGCGATTCCGGAATCACTCCGCGCGACGGACGCACCGATGCGCGGCTCGGGCTGGGGCCGGGCCGCGCATCGCCGCTTCGGGCGTTCTGCGATCACGCAGGTGGGTCGTTGGCTCCACGAGGAAGCCGTCGACGGCGCTTCGACGTCTTCCCCGCCTCCGCGTCGCGCGTGCGGAGAACGACGACCCGCCGGCCCTCGCTCTTCCTGACGCGCGCATCGTCGAGGCCACGGCGCACGATGCTCTTCGGCTCCGGTGTGTCGTCGACGTTCGGCTTCAGCAGCACAGGCTTCTTCATCAAGTCGACGTCGATCACTCGCACGCGGCGGGCTGCGTCTTCGAGCTCTCGCTCGAGGTCTTCGTGCTCGGCGAGCTCACGTGCACGCTCGCGTCGCTGCTCACGCACGCGCATCCGCTCTCGCTGCGCCTCTTCCATCTTCGCGCGTTGCGCACGCTTCTCCGCGATCTCCGCCTCGACCTCTTCGCGCGAGGGATGCGGCGCGCCGAGGATCGCCCCGAACGCCAGCACGTCGAGCGGCATGCCGAGGAACGTATGCCCGCGCAGCGTCCCTGCCGGAAACGCGCTCGTTCGATCGCCGGCCTTCCACCGAACGATCCGCGCCGCATGGGCGTGACGATGCCCGTACATCTCTCGAGTGCATTGCTTCCGGATTGCGATGCCTTCCTCGTCATCACGACCCACCGCGAAGCTCGGGGCCGTTCGCGCAAACATCTCCGTGTCGGTGTCGGGCTCGTCCCACGGGTGGACCGCCCGCATCTTCTTCACGCCGCGCACCGGACCGAGCCGCTCCCGCGCGAGCGTTGCAAGCCGCACGTCGCGCAGCTCGGTCAACGCCGAAACAACCGCGTCGAGGTCGCCGTCAAACTGACGAACGAGGGCGATGGGAGGCGTCAGCCGAAGCTCGAGCTCCTTCGGCAGCTTCTTCGAAGAGAACGCCTCGTTCTCCGGCTTCGGCACCGCGATGCCGCCCGCCTTCCAGAGGTCGAAGCCCAGGTGATGCCCGAGCGGCACGTCGAGAGGATGCGCAACCCATCCCGCCGCGACGCAGTTCACGTCGTCGTAGATCGTCCGCAGCGTCACCGCCTCGGCGTCGACCAAGGTCATCCAGTGCGTCTGTCGTTTGTCGAAGACCGAGCCCGGCGCGTCGAACCCGTGCTCCCGCAACGACTCGTTCAGCGCACACGACGTCGTGCGGTGCAGGATCCTCGTGGCCTCCGCGAGCTCCCGATCGCGCGGCGTAGCCTGTGAGTGGTGGTGCGTCACGTTCAGGACGAGCTGATGCCAGTCGATCTTCGTCGCGCGCTGCGCGAGCGCGGCCGCGTACGCGAAGATCTGCCCGACCTCGTCCCAGCGCGGCGAGCTCGACTTGCGCTTCGACGCCTCCGCCGCCACCGGCGCCACGTCGCGCGACGACCCCGCCCACGGCGCCAAGAACGCCTTGCGAAAGCTCGTTCGCCGCGTGATGGCGACGCAGGCGTTCTCGGTGATGAGCCGCGGATGCACCGCCGCCGCTCAATCCACCTTTCGTGCCGGAGCCCGCATCAACGATTCCGCATACCTACGCGAGGGGTGGCGGCGGATTGGCGGCGAACGAGTGGCGGCCGCCACCTCTGTCGCGCTGCGATCGATCGGTTTCTGCTCCTGCCGAAATGAAGCGAATCGTGCGATGCGAAGCGGACGCGGTCCGCGAAGCTGCACGATTCCGGCGCGTGAGCGCAGAGGGGATGAACGGAGATGGGGCCAGAACGTCGCTGCATCACTCCACGTCGATCGGCTCCCCCACCGCGCTCGACGTGTTCCACGGGGTCGCGTCGTCCCACGCCGCGAGGCTCGGGCCGGGGCGGGTGCCGGAGGCGAGCCAGCGAAGCCTGAGCGGGATGCGGCGCTCCTCGTTGCTGGCGAGCGGATGGAGGCGCACGTAGAGCGCTCCGTCGCGGGCGTCCTCCACGCTGCGCACGCCGGGTGCGGCTTGCAGAGCCTGGCGTGCGGGGAGATCGAAGACCGACGAGGCGGGGAGGCGCACGAGCAACACGGGGGCGTCGCTCGCTTCGAACGCGCGCACGACGAGCTCGAGCGCGGCGGGGCGATCGGCGCGGCCGGGGTGGCCTTCGATCGACAACCCGAAGGTGCCAGCGTGGTGCACGAGCGGGCGCTCGTAACGCGCGGCGTAGCGCACGAGGACCAAGCCCTCACCGCTCGCGTTCAAACGCGCTTCTCGTGCGCCTTCCGCGAGCGGAATGCGTGCGATTCCGTCCGCGTCGAAGCTCGCGCCTTCGAGGGTCGCGTCTTGGCCCGCGACGCCGTACGCGGACGCCGCGATCCACCAGAAGGTCGTCTCGTCGGGGCGCTCGAAGAGGCGCCAGACGCGGCGGGCGTCGCGCGCGAGGATCGTGCGCGCACGCTCGGGCTGATCCGCGCGGTGCAACGCGAGCGCGAGGGCCGCGTTCGTGGCGAGGGCGTCGCGCTCCGGATCGCCGGCGACGGCCGGTGGATCCTCGGGCGGGCTCTCGAGGATCTCCAACGCGCGGGCCAAGATCGCGCGGCCGCTCTCGTCGCGCGCGTCCGCGAGGAGCAGCGCCGCCGCCGCGCGGGCGAGCACCGGGAGGTCGTCCGCGTGGGTGACGGAGGCGTCGCGC
Source organism: Myxococcota bacterium (assembly GCA_025453555.1). Taxonomy (GTDB): domain Bacteria; phylum Myxococcota_A; class Polyangia; order Polyangiales; family Houyiibacteriaceae; genus JACKEH01. The sequence continues at coordinate 9,755 of JALOQC010000024.1, forward strand.
AGCGCACGACGCAGGCGCTCGAAGACGTCGTCGCCCACGCGCCAGGGAGGCGGGGCGGCGGGCGCGAGGGCGGCGAGCATCGCGGCGTCGACGCGCAGGTCGCCCGTGATCTCCGGGGTCGTGCGCGCGAGCTCGGGGGCGGCGAGCGCGGCCGCGACGATCGCGGAGCAGGCGCGGTCGAGGGCATCCCCTGGCGTCGCCGCGAGCACCTGCCGCGTCCGATCGTCGGGCGCGCCACCGCCGAGAACCTCCGCCCACGCGCCGATCGCGGGGCGCGCACGTGTGGCTTCGACGAAGGTCGGGTCACGATGCCAACGGCGCGGGGCGAGCGCGACGAGCTCGGCGCGGACGTCGAGCGCGTCGTCGGGGATCTCGGTCGGGAGACGCAACGGCGTCCCCGCGCTCACGACTGCCGCCGCACGACGATCGCGGGTCGCGTTCTCGGTCGCGAGGGTGAAGCGACCGCCCGCCCGCGCGTGCACGCGGCCGCTCGCGTCGACGAGCCGCACCGCGAGCACACCGTCGTCGCTCGCGCGCACCTCGGCTTCGAGGATCCCGAGGGTGCCCGGCGTGAGCGCCTCCGGCGACGCGAGAACACGCACCTCGGCGCCTTCGACCTCGAGCTCCGGGCGCAGACCGTCGAGCGCCTCGAAGGCCACGAAGGGCAGGCGCAGACGTAGCGGCTCGCGCGGAAGTCGACGTGGGAGCTGGCCCACGAAGCTGGCCGCCCCACCACGCACGTGGGGCGCACGCGCGACTGGTTCACCCGCGTCGTAGAGAACGACCACGTAGCGGCCCGGACGATCGCCGAGCGCTAGGCGCGCGAGCGCGGTGCCGGGGCTCACGAGCTCTGCGTGGGGGCGGGTCGCGAAGGGGCGCGGATCGATGGGCGGGATCGTCAGCGGGCTCGGCACGTCGCTCCACCGCGCGAGCGGCGTCGCACCTTCGCTCGCGCCCGAGTCGACCGCCTCGTAGATGGCGCCGAGCTCGGTCAGCGTGGCGTGCGCGAGCGAGACGCCGCGCAGCCGCAGGAGCAGCCCCTCTTCGTCGACCGCGTCCGCGTAGAGTCCGCTCGGCAGCACCCGCGCGAGGGGATCCCAGAGATCGTCGCGGCTGCCGATCGCTCCGTCCGGACCGGGGGCGAGCAGCTCGTACCCTGCGACCGGCGTGAAGAGCGAGAAGCGGGGGCGCGCACTCGGTCGAAGCGCGATCGCGCCGCCCCAGCCGTCGCGCAGATCGGAGGTCTCGATGCGGCCTTCGTCGACCAACGCGAGGAGCCACGTGCTCACGTCGCCGCGGCGCGCAAAGACGAGATCGAGACCACGCTCCTGCACGAGCTCGCGGAGCGCGACGAGCACGCGCAGCAGCCGCGTGCGAGTCACGCGAGCCGCCAGGTGATCGAAGTCGATCGCGCGATCGGCGGCTTCGAGCTGATCGAGGCTGAGCGGCAGCCCCCCGAGATCGCGCGCGCCCTCCGCACCGAGGGGCTGGCCGCTGATCGCGCGCTCGAGCAACGCGCGGTTGAGCTGCCAGCGTCCACCGACACGGTGCGCGACGTCTGCGAGATCGCCCTCCGCGCTCGCGTTGGCGACCTCCGCCTCGAGCGCACGGAGCACCAGCGCGAGCCGGCCCGTGCGGTAGACCGCGCGCTGACGCCAGGGATCTCGGAGCAACCCGCGGCTGACCGGCTCCTCGGGCGGCGCCAGGAAGACGACCTGACCGCGGCGCCACACCGCGGGGGCCGCGTCGTCGAAGGGGGCATCGTCTGCGAGTCGCGCCGCGAGGAAGGTGGGCGAGCGCGGAAGGGGCGCGATGGCGGCCGCTTCGTCCTCGGGGAGCGCGATCGCGAGGAGCGATCGACCGGCGACCAGGGTGTCGTTCTCGATGCGCGCGTCGACGGTGGCTCCAGGCTCGACGAGCACGGTGCTGCCGCGCACCTCGACGTGGGTCTCGGTGACGAGCGCGCGCGCACGCACCATCCAGGGCTCGTTCGGGGATGGGAAACGCGTGGTCGAAGTGCCTGCAGCGAGCACCGTCGCGTGCACGGGGACGAGACCCTGCGGCCGCGACGCGAGAATCACGATCGACACGGGCGCGCGCGTGACGTCCTCGCGGCGTCGCACCGCGACCTCGAGCTCGCCTTCGCGCGGCTCGGCGCGCACCCGCACGACACCGTCCGGATCGGTCGGCAAACAAAGGCGATTCTCGGTACCCGCGATCGCCACCGAGGCCTCGACCGCGGTGCCACCGCCGCAGCCGTCCGGCTCGCCGAGCTCGTCGGTCGGCATCGGGATCGACACCTCGAGCACCGCGACGCCCGCTGCGTCCGTGGTCGCGGCGAGTGACTGCTCGCCGATCCGCAGTGTGAGCGGCGTCTCCGCGAGCAAACCGCCGTCCGCGCTGACGGCGCGCACGAAGACCCGCGACGGCAAGCCCGCGAGCAGCGCGCCACCTTCGACCACCGCGCGGACCACGGGGCGCCCGCGGGTGACCCGAATCGTCGACGACACCGCGGAGCGCGCGAGGCCTGGAACCACGACCGAGAACGCGATGGCGTGATCACCCTCCGGCGCGGGGACGCGTGCACGCAGGGTCGCGACGCCGCGCGCGTCGGTGGTGGCGCGCTCTTCCGCTTCGTCGGGATCGAGCGCGGGACCTCGGACCTCCGCGCCTTCGAGCGGCAACCCGCGGGCATCGCGCGCTTGCACGTCGACCTCCACGATCGCGCTCGGCGCGACCACGGGCGTGCGTGCGACGGCGCGAAGTACCAACGAAGGAGGCGCCACCGGGGTGCCGACGATCGCGGTGCGGGCCGTCACCGTGCGGCGGTCGCGCGTGACCTCGGCGTCGACGCGGAGTGGGCCCTCGATCGCGCGGACGAACGCGACGAACTGACCCTGCGCGTCCGTGGTGAGCTCCCAGCGGTCGCCCTCGGGTGCCGCGCCACGCCACGCTTGCAGCGCGACGGTCGCGTTCGCGCGCGGGCCGCCGAGAGGATCCGTCAGGGTGCCGACGATCGCGACGCGCTCGCCCGGTCGTGGGGTCGGGCGCATCGGCGCGAGGGTCAGGCGGTCGCTGGTGTCGACCGCGACCTGCACCCGGAAGCGACGCGTGAGGCGCGCGCGCTCGGAGCGCAGATCGATTTGAAGCTCGAAGCCCGAAGGAAGCTCGGCCGGGATCGCGACCTCGACGACCGCGCGTCCGTAGGCGTCGGTGCGGGTCTCGGCGACCGGGTGCGCCGGCTCGTAGCTCGCGAGGGCTTCGATGCGGGCGTCGCGGGCGGGTCGAAGGTCGCGGTCGCGCACGACCTCGTGGGCGACGACGAACCAACGCGCACGTGTGCCGGGCGTCACGGTCATGGGGCCTTCGATGCCGAGCTCGAGGCCGCTGAGCTCGCCCATGGGCAACGCGCGGCGGAGCGGTTGGGCGGAGGCAGTCGCGCCGAAGACACCCGCGAACGCGACGAACGCGACGAACGCGACGGTCCGCGACGTGGGAGGCGAAGAGTGCATCGAACGATCTCCCACGAAATCCGAACGTTCCGATGAACGAACGAGGGAAGCAGACATCAGCGGGCCTCCGGCGACGCGACGTCGAGGGCGACGGGTGGGAGCGAGGTGACGGTGTCCGTGCGGTCGACGGGCCAGGCCGCGGTGCCGAGGGCGGCGAGGCGTCCGCCGACGCTCCAGCGGAGCGCGAGGGGAAGGCGTGTGGAGCGCGACGGGAGGATCGCGGGGAGCTGAATCGTGAGCACGCCGCCCATCACGAGCGCAGTGCGGCCTTGACTACGAAGACGCGCGAGCGCGGTCTCGTCGAGCTCGGCGCCCGCGGGGAGCTGCACCTGCACGACGACGCCGGGGAAGGTGCGCGGCGTGCGGTTGCGGACCTCGAGGATCAGCTCGTCGCGTGCGTCGCGGCGCGCGCGAAGGCGCGCACGGCCGTCGTCGTCGGGCTCGGCCGGATCGAGGGATCCATCGGCGGTCGGGATCCGCCAACGCAGCGCGATCGGGCCGCGTTCGTCGCGCCACGGACGCCGCACCTCGCCCTCGATTCGCACGTGCACCGCACCGTCGCGCGGCCCCTCGACCAAGCTCGCGCGATGTTCGCCCGGCGCGAGATCCGGCAGGCGGAGCGTGCCGCGGCCGTGCTCCAGCGCGACGTCGTGCACGACGCCGTCGACCTCCACGCGGACCGCGCGACGCGTCATCGGCGCGTCGAAGGCGAAGGCCGCCATCGCGAGCTCGGTGGCGGTCGCGCCGAAGCTCGCGCGGCGGGGCGGCATGGTCGAGGTCTCGAAGGCCCAACGCGTCAGCGTGCGGACGAGCGGGAACGCTTCGAGGCGCCGATCGTCCGCGATGCGCGCGAGGGCGAGCAGCGCGGTGGGCGCGACGTTCTGCGAGCCAGCCGCGTCGGAGTAGGCCTGCAACCAGGTCTCGTCGCCGAAGGTCGCGAGGTGACGCGAGGCGCGACGATCGGCCTCGCGCGCGGAGCGAGGCTCTCCCGTCCACGCGAGCGCGGCGGCGGCAGCAGCATGGAACGCGGGGCGCGAGGAGCTGAGCGCGACCTCGTCCTCGAGGCGCCCACGCAACGTCTCCACGAGGCGCACGAGGTTCGGCGCGACGCGCCGGCGCACGCTCGGGTCGCGCTGCGCGGGCGCGAGCGCGAGAAGCACCAGCGCTTCGGCCTCCGTCGCGGTGCTTCCATCGGCCGGCGTCAGCGCGGCGAGCGACTCGAGCAGGGTGTCGTCGCGCGTCTCGCGGTCGTGCCAGAGAAGACCGAGGGCGAGCGCGTTGCCGAGGTGACCGCTGCGCACACGCTCGCGCCATCGCCGAAGCTCTTCGGCATCGATCGCGAGACCGCGCACGCGACGCGCCCACGCCGCCCAGCCGGTGGCATCACGCGTGAGCACACTCGACGCGAGCGAGACGTCCAGCGTCGCGGGACGTCGCCAGTGCGCGCCCTCCGGTACGGTCCACGTCAGGGCGCCGCCCACCGGAACCAGCGAGTCCACCGCGAGCGTCTCGAGCCGACCGGCCGGGAGCACCTCCATCGTGCGCGCGAGCGCGTCGCGTGGGGTATCCCCCTCGAACGCCGCGACCACCACACGCCCGCGACCCGCTTGGAGCAGCGGGACCCGCGCGAGCAGCGACCGCGCATCGTCCGCCGGGACGCGCACCTCGCCCGCGTCGAGCGCGTCGAACGCGATCCCTCCTTCGCCGCGCGTGAGCAGGCGGAGCGTGCGATCGGCGCCTCGGCTTCGCGCGCGAATGGGGAGCTCGAGCACGTCACCGACCGTCGCGCCGTCCGGCACCGGGGCGTCGACCACGACCTCACGATCGACCCGCAGTCGGGTGTGTGCGGACCAGGTCCAGCCGTCTTCGCGCCAGTGGATCGCCTCGACCAGATACGTCGTCGCGGCGTCCGCGAGCGGGATGCGGACCTGCGTCGTGCCGTTCAACGCGACGCTCGGGACGAAGCGCAGCGTGGCCGGGAGGTCATCACGGATGAGACCCCGGAGCGAGCCCATCGCGACCGCGGGCGCGAGGCGGATGCCCGCCGTCCCGCTTCCGCGACCGAAGCCGCCGCCTCGTCCGTAGCCGACGCCGGAACCGCTGCCTCCGCCCCCCATGCCGGAGCCCGACATCCCGAGGCCACCGTGGCCCTCGAAGAGCGTGGAGTCCGCGAGCCCTTGGGTGGCGTCCGCCGTCGCGGCGTCGCCGATCTGCGCGGCCAGCATCGCGCGCGTGATCCGCTCGAAGGCTTCGAGCATCGCTTGCAACGCCGCGGGACCGGGCGCGAGGAGCGCGAGCTGGCGCTGGAGCTCGTCCTCCCCGGAGGCGACGGCGTACGGCGTTCCGGCGGGCACCTCGCGCGCGAAGGGATCGAGGACGTCGTCCGCGGTGCCGAGCCTTCCGTCGGGACCGGGGAACGCGAAGGCACGACCCGCGAGCTCGACCGCGAGCGCAGGGACCTGGGCGGGACGCGCGCGCAGGCCGAGCACGTGATCCCACGGGTCGCGCAGGTCTTCGGCGGAGAGGCGGCCCGAACGAACCAAGATCGAGAGCCACCGCTCGGGGGGCTGCTCTTCGAGCGCGCCCTCGGAGAGCGCGCCTGCGAGGGTCGCGAGCACCCGAACCAGACGCGCGCGGGCCACGCGCCGCGCCGCGCGTTCGAAGGTGAAGCTCGGATCGGCGTCCTCGACCGCAGCGAGGGTCGCGACCTCGCCGCCGACGGTCTCGATCGTGAGACCGAGCTCTTCGAGCGCTTCGTCCGCGAACCGGCGCCGCGGACCTTCGCCCACGAGCGACACGCTGCCCTCCGCGATCCCCGCCTCGAGCCCGCGGTAGACGTCGAAGAGCCCGCGCCGCACGAGCTCGAGCGCCTCTGGACGCGGATCGCGCAGATCGCCGAGCTGCTGCGCCCAGTACTCGCCGTCGTGCTCGGACTCGACCGCGCGCCCGAAGTCGTCCACCACCGGCGCGATCGAGGTGTCGGGCGCGATCTGCTCCACGTGCGCGACCAGCGCCGCGCGCACGAGGCGATCGGCTTCCGGCGTGCTCGGATCGAGCACCGCGCGCTCGAAGGCGCCGTTCAAGAACCACGCGACGAAGGGCCGCTCGCCGCCGTGCTGCGCGAGATCGCGGACGTCGAGCGCGACCCAACCGGCGGGCGCGTCGGCGATGGTCAGTGTCGCTTCCGTGCCCACCTCGTGCACCGGCGCGTCGGAGCTCAATCGCGGAAACGAAGGCTCTCGCGGACGAATCAACGTCACATCCGTGAACGCGATCCCCAGCGTGGTCGTTCCGTCCGGCTCGACCGGGCGCGCCTCCACCGACGCCACCCCGTGCACGTGCGGCGCCTCGAAGCGCGTCCGGTCGCGACCCGCGCCGAGCACCTCGAATCCCACGAGCTCGCCACGCGCGTCGCGCACGATCACCGCGACGGGCCAGCTCCGCGCGTGGGGGCGGCGCATCACGCGCACCTCGAGCGGCTCGCCCGGCGCGGCCACCGCGGGCTCCACGCGCACACGCACCGAGCCCTCGTGCACCGGCACGCAGCGCCGCGCGACCCGATCGCGCGGGCCCTCCACGCGCACGTCGAAGATCGCGCCCCGCCCTTCCCCACACGAGCCGTCGTGAAGCGTCGCGACCGCGTGCGCTGGCACCGTCGTCTCCACGCGCGCGAGGCCGTGGCGATCGGTGCGCACGTCGACCTCGCCCCGGGGCAGCCCCGGCCCACGCACGTGCACCCGCGCGTCCGCCGAGGGCTCGCCGCGCGCGTCCGTCACCCGCAGGAGGAGCCCCGACGGCACCTCCGGCACGAGCGCGCCACTCTCCGCGACCAGCTCGAGCTCGAGCGCGAGCGGGACCGCGAGGGTGACTTGGCCGCTCGCCCGCGCGCTGCCGTGCGCGGCGTGCTCGACCTGCGCGAGCACACCCACCGAGCCGCTCTCGCCGGGCAGATACGCTGGCGCGCGCGCCTCGAAGCGCGCGACACCTTCGCGATCGGTGGTCCCGACGAGCGGATCGAGGCCCGACACCGTCAGCGTCACCTGCGCGTTCGGGACCGCGGCGCCGCTCGTGGTCGTGACGTGCACCGAGGGCGTGAACGCGGCGGCGGGCGCGACCTCGACGTCGACGCCGCGCAGGTCGACCAGCAGGCGCTCCGAGGTGCGACGGCCGACCGAGATCGGCAGCACGGCTCGGGGGCCTGCGGGCACGTCGGTCAGACGTACGCTCGCTTCGGTGTGGAGCACGACGTCGTCGTTCGACAACGTGATCTGCACGTGCGCGACACCCGAGGCGTCGGTGCGGACCTCGCGCGGCTCGAGCACGCCCGCGACCGCGAGCTCCACCACGCGGCCTGGAAGGGGTCGACCGTCGCGGAGGTCGCGCACGAGCGCCCAGAGGTGCACCGGCTCGCCGGCCTCGTAGAAGCGACGGTCGGTGTGGAAGGTGATCTGTTCGGCCGCGGTGAGCCCGATCGGGACCTCGAACGAGCGCTCGTGCTCGGCCGCGTCGGTGAGCACGAGCTCGACGTGACCCGCGCCGTGCGCGCCGGCGGGAATCGGGACCTCGAGCACGAAACGTCCGTCGATTCCGGCCGCCACGCGCACGCTCACGCCGGTCGGCGCGTCGTCGGCCTCGCCGATCCAGCGCGCCTCGATCTCGCCGCGCGGGAGCGGGCGCAGGCGCGCGAGCCCCCGCACCTCGAAGGCTTGGCCGGCCACGCGCCACGGTCGGCCGGGGGTCGCGGCGTCGGAGCCGTGGAGCGCGAGCTCGAGCCCACCGAAGGGAGCCTGCGCGGCGGTGTTGCGCGGGAACATCAGTGCGCCGACGACACACGCGAGGACGAGCACGCAGACGACGGCGCGAGGAGCGGCGGCTCGAAGCATGGCCCCCCGACACCGTCACGGACGTGAGGTTCCCAGGGTCGATGCGAGGTCACCGAGTCGACGTGTTCACGCGCCACGATGAACGCGACGAGGTCGAGAACGCGAGGGAGAAGACGAGGTGCGTGCGCGTAGAAGGCGCGCTCCGATCACACCGCTCCGCTCACTCCGGCTCGTCGGGTGGGCCGCGACGGAAGAGCGAGACGAGGAAACGCGCGGGCACCACGAAGAGCATCTCGAGGTCGAGCTCGATGCCGGCGGTCAGCTCCCAGCGCGAGACCTGATCGAGGTGCACGCGCGACGAGACGAAGACGTGGAACCCGAGCTGATAACGATCGTGGAAGTCGTAGCTCCGGTAGCCCCAAGCGAGGGTGCCGACGAAGATCGGTCCGTCCTCCCAACCCGCGAGCACGTCGTCGCGCCGAAACGCGTAGCCGGCGGTCGCGGTGAGCACGATCGGGTATCCACGCGCGATCGGCAACAAGAGGCCGACGCCCGCGGAGCCCTCGGCGCTTCGGAAGAGGCGCGTGCGCAGATCGATCGCGGGGCCGATGCGAACGTGCTCGTCGCCGCGACCGCCGAAGAGCGCTTCGATGCGGATCGTGTTCTCGTAGACGAACGCGCGCTCGAGCTCGCCCATCGCGGCGCCGAAGCCGAAGCCGAGGCGTGAGGACCACTGCACGTCGGCGCGCGCCGAAGATGGCGCCAGCGACGCGAGCGCGAGCGCAGCGACGAGAGCGCGAAGGCTCACACCGACGCGTGAGCTCGGGGCTCGCGGGCGATTCGATGCGACGTCGCTCGGCCGGACGAGAACGAGCGAGGCGCAGGTTCGGCTCGGGCTCGCGATCAACGCGCGATCCAGACGAAGCCTCGATCGAGCACGAGGTCCTCGGTGCGACCGTCCGCACGCTTCACGGTGAGGCGCGTCGCCTCCGAACAAGCGCGCGAGAGGGCGCCCGCGGCGCGCGCTTCGCCGAGATCCGCGATCGACTCGCCGCCGATCGCCACGATCGCGTCGCCCGGCACGAGGCCCGCGCGACCGGCGGGCGAGTGCTCGAGCACCTCGACGACCCGCAGCTCTTTGCGGCGCACCTCGTACGAGGTGATGCCAGCGCCGCGCGAGGCTTCGGGCGCGAGCACGCGGAAGCCGACCGACGCGTTTCCGTCGAGGAGGATGCGCGTGTCGCCGTCCTCCATCGCGCCGCTCGGGAGCCCGCTCCCACGCCACACGCCGATCACCGTCGGCATCACGGTGTCTTGGTCCCAGAGCTCGATGCGCGAGGGGACGTTGCTCGGAAAGTGGAGGTTGGGAGTCGTCGCCTCGAGGCTCACCTGCAAGCCCTCGACGGGTGAGCTCTCGAAGATCAACGCGTCCCCGCGGTACACGCGCACGAAGACATCGGGCGGCGTGCCGTCCTCGTCCCACGGCTGATCGCCGCGCTGGCGGGGCGGAATCACGACCTCGTGGAACGCGAGACGCCACACGTCCGCGGGGGCCGGTCGGGCCTCGGTGGTGACCGGACAGAGCGAGGTCGAACGGCGCGGATACGCACAGCCGAGGCCGGCCACGACGAGCAAGAGCAACGAGAGGACGCGCATCGCGGCGGATGGTGCCACGGAGTCTCGGGCGGAGACAGAATCCGCGAGGCGAACGCGTCCGACTCCTCACGCCCCCGTGACCTTGCGTCAGTCGCAGTTGCCGTCGGTCGGCAGCTGACCCCGCCGAACCAGTGAAACGGTCCGAAGCCGTCGCCTTCAGAAGCAGTCGGTGTCGGAGCAGAGACAACGCTGCACGACCGTGAACGCGGCCTCCGGACCTTCCCACGCCCAGAGGTCGTCGGGGTTGGCCGGCGTTCCCGTCCACGTCACCAGGAGCGTGCGATCGTCGCGCGCGACCACGTCGACCGCCGTGATCGGGAGACGAAGTCCCTCGGCGATCGGCATGCGCATCGACTCGCGCACCTCGAGTCCGTCCTCGACGCGATGCACGACGACCAGCGTGGGCGAGCTCGCACCCTGCTCCACGATGGCGACCACGAAGCCCTCGGAGGCGCTGACCGTCGGCGGCAGGGAAGCGACCCGCGACGGCACTGAGCTGCGCCGCGGACTCACCGTCACGCGCGCACCTTCGGCCCCCGTGATCCCACGCAGCTCGAGCTCGACCACCCCACCGATCTCGGAACGATCGCGGCAGTCTTGGGCGATCGCGACGCGACCATCGGTCGCCGCGACGGCGTCGAAGCTCTCCACGCCGCAGCTCGTGCCCGCGATCCCGACCGTCTCGGAGCCGAGCTGCACGAGCTGCACGGTGGGCGGGAAGTCCCAGCCTTGAATCGCCGCGATCCACGCGCTGCCATCGACCACCCGCGGCGCGCGCACCCCATCGACCACGAAGAGGTCGTCGTAGGTCACGGTGGTCCCGCTCTCGTCGACCGCCACGACCTGCAGATCGTCGAAGTAGCCTTCTTCGTCGGCGGCTTCGGGCAGATGCACGATCGCGATCCGGGAAGCGCGCGTCGGGATCGCGTGATCGCCGAGCGGGGCGACGTCGACCACGCGACGCGCGGCGTAGATCGGATCCGAGAAGTCGAAGGTGCCGTCGTTCTGCCACCCCTCGCGGCGCAGCGGACGCCACTGCCACGCGACCTGCGCGTCGCTCACCGAGGTCAGCAGCAGGTTCGACGAGCTGCCGGCCTTGCGCGCGTCGAGGCGCGCGGTGGTCACGGCGTCGGACCAATACGCCGGCATCACGAAGGACGTCTCGAGGACGGCGGTGCGCGGGTCGGTGCCGATCGTCGCCTCCATCACGACCGGGCACGCGCCGTCACACGGGCTCGGGTTGCCGTTGAGGAACGCGAGGTAGAACGTCGACCCGTCGTGATCGACGACCGCGGGCACGGTCGCCGACGCGTCGAAGAACGTGGGCGTGAGCGGAGGCATCCAGCCGCCGGGGAGACACGTGTCGATCCCCGCGTCGCCTCCGTCGGGCTCGAAGCCGCACGCGTCGGACATGCAGAAGGGAGCGTCCTCGAAGGATGCGTCCGCCAGACCTGCGTCCGGATCTCCGTCGGGGGTGAGCGCCTCGAACGAGCGGCCGCAGCCGAGCACGAAGAGCAGCGCGAAGAAGCACGAAGAGAAGCGCATGAAGATCTCCGAGCCGCCGATGCGGCTCCGGAGGTCAGGCACGTCACGGACGCAGAACGGCTCAACACGAGGGGCGAGCCGCCGTGCCTCGACACCCAACGTTGCCTCGCCGACGAACGACGCTGCGTCACGAGCTGCGCCGTGAACCCTGACGCGGACGGAGACGGCGTGGACACCAACGGGGCGCTCGGTGACGGCGGCGCAGCGCTCAGCACGGAGACCCCCGTGAGCGCGATCGGACTGCCGTGAGGCGGAAGTGATCCGCGAGCGGCGTCACGCGATCAGCGCAGCGTCACGTTGCGGGGCGCGATCGTCGCCGTGAAGCTGGCTTCGCTCACGGAGCCCTCCACCGTCGCGGCGCCGCTCGCGAAGAGCGGCAGCTCGATGGTGCCGCTCTGGAAGAAGTCGCCTTCGCGGCGCATCACCCACGCGAGATCGGTCGTGAACTCTCCGTCGGTCGTGGTGATCCGGAGCTGCACGTTGGCGCAGACCTCGTCTTCGGCGTCGCTCGGCAGCGCAGGCACGCGCACGACGGGGAGCAACATGTCCGAGCCCTGGAAGCCGCGGACGATCGTCGCGTCGGCTCCCTCGCTCCAGGGCACGAAGACCTCGTCCTGGAGCTCGCCGACCTCGACGGTGCGCTCGGCGGGGAGCGCGGCGTCGCCGGGTCGGTAGCTGCATCGCTCGGCCGAGCCGCGCGGGCCGCTCGGGCCGGGATCGCAGAGGCACGCGCCCGAGAGCACGACGCCCAAGAGCACGAACGAGCCTGCGATCCAGCCGAGTGTCCTCATGGAGATTCTCGTGAGAAACGAAGAACGAACATCGATCGATCACCGATCGATCACCGTCGATCTCGGATCAATCACGGTGCAATCACCGATGAATCGCTCGAGCATCGCTCGAAGATCCATCGGTAATCGCACGCCGTTCGATGGTTCGGTCGCCTGACGGCGACGCTCACGGTGCCGCGAGTCGCTCGGCCTGGCGGCCGGCTCGAAAACGGCACTCACGAGTGCTTCTTGCGGAAATCGTCCATGAACGAGACGAGCTTCGCGACGTTCTCCGGCTCCATCGCGTTGTACATGGAGACGCGGATGCCGCCGACGCTGCGGTGACCCTTCAGGTTCAGCATCCCGGCCTTCTTGGTCTCGGCCAGGAACTGGTTCTCGAGGTCTTCGGTCGGGAGGCGGAAGACCGCGTTCATCACCGAGCGCGAGCCCTTCTCCACCGGGCAGCGGAAGAAGTCCGCGTGCTGGTCGATGAGCCCGTAGAGCATCTCGCCCTTGGAGCGGTTGCGCTTCTCCATGCCGGCCGCGCCGCCGTTGTCCTTCACCCACTGGAGCACCTTGCCGACCATGTAGATCGCGAAGGTGGGCGGGGTGTTTTGGAGCGAGTCGTTCTCCGCGATGAAGTTGTAGCGGAAGATCTCGGGGAGATTCTGCTCGCCGCTCGCGATGAATTCCTTGTTGGCGATCACGATCGTGACGCCCGCGGGGCCGAGGTTCTTCTGCGCGCCCGCGTAGATGAGCGAGAACTTCGAGACGTCGATCGGCTTCCAGAGCAGATCGCTCGACATGTCGGCGACGAGCGGGCGGCCGGCCGCGTCGGGGTACGCGTCGTACTGCACGCCCATGATGGTCGCGTTCGACGTGAGGTGGACGTACTGGGCGTTCGGATCGACGTCGAGCGTCATCGGCGCGCGTACGAAGCCGCTGCCTTCCTTGCCCGTCGCGGCCCAGCGCGCTTTGCCGTAGTAGCCGGCGCCCTCGAAGGCCTTCTTCGACCACGAGCCCGTGTTCACGTAGTCGGCGCTCTGGCCCTTGAGGAAGTTCATCGGGAGGAGCGCGAACTGCCCGCTCGCGCCACCCTGCATCCAGAGCACGGTGTGGGTGTCGGGGATGCCGAGGAGCTCCTTGAGCAGCGCGCCCGCCTTCGCGTGCACGCCTTCGTATTCTTTGCCTCGGTGGCTGTGCTCTAGGATCGACACGCCCGAGCCGCCGAAATCGACGAGCTCGTCGCGGACCTCTTCGAGGACGCGGAGGGGGAGAGTGGCGGGACCGGGGGAGAAGTTGATGGCGCGGCTCATTTGGGTCGCCAGGTTGCCGCGGCGCCTGGCGCGCATCAAGTCGGCGGCTGACCCCGCCGACCCGGTCGAGAGGTCGGCCGACGTACGGGGACGCCGGACCGAGGAACGATCGGCGAGGCACCGGCTCGTCGATGCGCGGACTCGCTCAACGAGAACGCCAGCCGATCGCCAACGCCGCCCCGAAGGAAAACGCCTCCACGCGGTGCACGACTCGGTCGTCGATCGTGAAGCGTGGGCGGTGAGGCTGCGCGCCGAGCGACACCGAAGGCCGAAGCTCGAGACCGCGCCCGAGCCGCGCGATCGCCGCCAGCTCGAGCTGCGCGCTGGCGAACGGAGCGCGCGCGACGCGGTCGTCCTCGGTGCCTTCGCCTTCGGCGCGGACGAAGCGCGCGAATCCGCCGACGCAGGCTTCGACGCGGAGGGTCCGAGGTCGCGACGCGACGCAGAGCTGCGCGCCGAGGGAGGACGCGCGGTAGTGGGCGCGGACGTCGTCCATCGCGTCGGGATCGAGGGCATTGGGGTCGATCGTGTCGGTGCGGGAGAGGCCGACCGACGCGAGGGCCCGGACGCGCCAGCGCGGCCCCGAGACACCGAGCGCGAGGCCGGGCGCGAGGCTCGGGGTCGGCAGGAGGCCGGTGTCGACGGCGAAGGTGAGGGCGAGGTCGAAGGTGGTGTCTGCGTCGGAGTCCGCGTCTGAATCCGTGACCGTGCCCGTGTCGGAGCTCGTGTCCGTCTCCGTCTCCGTCTCGGTCTCCGTCTCGGTCTCCGTCTCGGTCTCCGTCTCGGTCTCCGTCTCGGTCTCCGTCTCGGTCTCCGTCTCTGTCTCCGTCTCTGTCTCCGTCTCGGTCTCCGTCTCGGTCTCCGTCTCTGTCTCCGTCTCTGTCTCCGATTCCGTCTCCGTCTCGGTCGCCGTCTCGGTGCCCGTCTCCGTCTCCGTTCTCGTGCCGACGCCGGCGGTCGTGCTCCCTCCGGAGCCGCCGGTGACCGGGTCGGTCGGGTCGCTCTCCGCGCGCACCTCGACCCCGCCGCCGTACGCGAGCGCGAGCACCAGGGTCGCCGCGCGCGCGAGATCGCGGCACTCGCGCGCGTGCACCCGACGGCTCCCCGAGACCCCACCGAGCCGCGTATCGAGCACCAACACGAAGCGCGCGCCGTCGCGCCGGATCTCGCCTCGCGCGTGAAGCGTCTGCAGCACCACGGACTCGCGCACCACCAACGCGCGCGCGAGCTCGCCCCGCACCGCGGCTTCGTCGGGACAGCCCGGCGGCGCGCTCCACGTCAGCTCCAGCGGCAACGTCCGCGCGGGGGACGCGAGCCCGCTCGCGCTCTCTGCGCTCTGTGCGTGCGCGGACGCCACGAGCACCGAACCGATCACGAAGGCGAGAAACGCACGCAAGACGGACGAGGGTAGCGCAGACCGTTCGGTGCGCCGTTCGCGTCGCGCCGTTCGCGTGACACCTTGTCGCCTCGCGGCGTGTCACCTCGCGCCCGTCACGTCGTGTGTCGCCCTCGCGTCACGTCGCGCGGCCCGCCGTGTCACGTCGCGCGCCGCGCCACGTCACGAGCGCGATCCCGCAGAACACCGCGAGGGTCCCGAGCCCCGCGCGGAGCCCGAGCGGCTCGTCGAGCACCGTCACCGCGAGCGCGAGCCCCACGATCGGCTGCAGGTAGATGAAGATCGCGACCGTCGACGAGCTCGCGTAGCGGAGCGCCCACGCGTTGAGCAGGTACGTGAGCAGCGTCGGCACCGCGAGCACGTAGAGCAAGAGGAGCCACGCGTGCGCACCCGCGCTGGTCACTCCGTCGAGCTGGCTCACACCGAAGGGCAACACCGCGAGCGTGGACGCGCCGAAGCCGATCGCCACGATTGGGAGCGTGCCGTAGCGCGCGACGTACGGCCGCACGAGCACGAGGTAGAAGGCGTAGCAGAGCGCGTTGGCGACGATCATCGCGTCGCCGAGGAGCGAGCTCGCCGCGAGCTCGAAGCGCTCGACCTTCACCAGCGCGAGCACCCCCGCGAAGGCGACGACGAGCCCGAGCACTCCGCGCGCGGTCGCGCGTTCGATCCCGAGCCCGAGCGCGACGAGGAAGGTGAAGATCGGGATCGTGGTGACGAGCACCGTCGCGTTGGTCGCGCTCGTGCGCTCGAGCCCGCCGAGGAAGAGGAGCTGGTTGGCGGCCATGCCGAGCAGACCGCAGCCGGCGATGCGCAGCACGTCTCCGAACGGAATGCGCACTTTCGTCGCCGAGTCGGCGGGGTCAGCCGCCGACTTCTTGCCTTGGTCGGCGGGGTCAGCCGCCGACTTCTTGCCTTGGTCGGCGGGGTCAGCCGCCGACTTCGCGCGCAGCATCACGAGCGCGCCGAAGAAGATCGTCGCACCCGCGACCCGCACGAGCGAGAGCCCGAAGGGCCCCACGTGCTCCATCGCGAGCTTGCCCGCGACGGGCAGCGTGCCGAACGCGATCTGCACCAGCACGAGCGCGGCCGAGACGGTGTGCGGCTTCGGCGAGGGCGCGACCACGGTCGCCGACGTCACGAGCGGAGCGGGAGCGGGAACGGCGGTGCTCACGGCGCGCGGAGCATGGCGCCGCGCCGGACGCTCGGCGAGGTGATACACACGCGCGATGCGTTCGCTCCCGGCTGTCTTCGTCACGTCGATCGGTGTGCTCTTCGGAACGGGTTGCTTCCTCACCTCGCCCACTCCGCCGCTGCGCATCGACGACCACGCGACCCTCGGGCCTTCGCGCGCGGACGCGCTCGTCGTCTTCCTGCCCGGCTTCGGCGACGACGGCGGCGTCTTCGATCGCTACGGCCTGATCGACGCGGTGCGCGCGCACGGGCGCTACGACGCGGTCGGCGCCCACGCGCACTTCGGCTTCTACCGAGACTTCGCGGTGATGCCGCGCCTCGAAGAAGATCTCGTCGGTCCCGCGCGCGCGATGGGCTACCGAAAGGTCTGGCTCGTCGGCACCTCGATGGGCGGCTTCGGCGCGCTCTCCTACGCGGCCAGGCACCCGCGTGACGTCGCGGGCGTAGTGATGATGGCGCCTTACCTCGGGGAGCCCTCCGTGCTCGACGAGATCCGCGCGCAGGGTCTCGACGGGTGGGAGCCCGGCGACGTCGACGCGATGGAGGACGGCCGCGAGAAGGTCACGCGACGCAACTGGCGCTTCGTGCGCGAGCAGCTCGCGCGACCCGAAGGCGGCGTGCCGGAGTTCGAGCTCCTCGCGGCGGCGCTCCCCGAAGGTCGCGTCTTCCATCGTCCGGGCGGCCACGGTTGGGCGACGTGGAGCCCGCTCTTCGACACGATCTTGGAGAGCACCCCGGAGCTCTGAGTCGGAAGATCGGCGGCGACGCGAGCGCGATCGTCAGGGTCGTCGTGAACGTGGTCGTGAACGTGGTCGGTCGTGGTCGTGGACGTGGACGGCGACGTGATCGGCGACGAAAGCCGAGAGCGGAGTCCCGAAGCCACGAGCGTGTCGTTGCCATGAACGGCGACGTACGAGTCGAGAATCCGTGCGACCTCGCGCTCACGATCCGCCCGCTTTTTTCGGGTCGTTCGCTGCATCGGGTACGTTCGCCCCGATGCGCGCGCTCCTCTGCCTCCTGCTCTCGGTCGGCTGCTCCAGCGCCGCGCCGACGCTCACGCCGTCCACGACGACTGCGGCGGCTCCCGCCGATCGCACGAACGATCCCGCGCGCGCCCCGACGACACCGAGCGATGCCGTCGCCGCGAACGCACCCGCGACGCCCCCGCCGGTACGCGTCCGCTACGACCTCGCGCGCCACGCCGATCGCGCCGATCGTTTCTTCGGAAGCACCCACGTGCTCGACCTCACCGGCCTCGACGGCGCCCGCGCGACCCGAGGCGGCTGGCGCACCGGCTTCTCCCGCGCGCGCTTCGACGACGCGGACGCGCTCGTCAGCGAAGGTCGCCAAGGACGTCTGATCTTCGGCCGCGTCCGCGCCGCCGAACGCGACGTGCGCGCGCGCTTCGTGGGTCGCGCCGCGGTGCCGGGCGCGATCGCGGTTTACCTCGACGGCGAGGAGCTCGCGCCGATCACGCTGCCCACCGATGCGTGGGGCAGCGCGGAGGTCGTGCTCCCGCGCACGCGGCTCGGCGCGGGCGAGCACGAGCTGCTCCTCCGCGCGGCGGGCTCGCGCACCGTCGACGGCATGCGCGGTCGCGTGGGCCTCGCGTTGCGCGAGCTGCAGCTCGTCGAAGGCGACGACGTCGCCGAGCTCGCACCGCTCGCCCACGAAGAGGACGGCGTGCGAGGCCTGAAGCTCGCTGCGCGCGAGACCGCCGGCTTCGTCGCGGAGGTCGCGGAGGGCGAACGTCTGCGCGCGATCGTGCGTGGCGAAGGCCGCGCGATCGTCCGGGCGGTGCGCGAGACGGCGAGCGGCACGACGAGCGGCACCGAGACGATCGAGCTCGCGCGGCTCGAAGCCAACGCGCAGGGCCAGACGCTCGACGTGGATCTCTCGCGCGCAGTGGGCGTCTCGCGCCTCGAGCTCACGGCCGAGGGAGGCGCGCTGCGTCTGCTCGCGCCCGCGATCGTGGCCCCGCTCCCCGAAGGTACCGCGCCCCCGCGCCCGATCCGCAACGTGCTCCTCGTGCTCGTCGACACCCTGCGCGCCGACAAGCTCGGCCCCTACCGCCAAGACACGCGCGTGCAGACGCCCGGCCTGCTTCGCTTCGCGGAGCGCGCGAGCACGATGCTGCACGCGCACTCGCAGGAGAACTGGACCAAGCCGAGCGTCGCGACGCTGCTCTCGTCGCTCATGCCCTGGGAGCACGCGACCACCCAACACGAGTCGGTGGTCCCGCGCACGGTGCGCATGCTCCCCGAGATCCTGAAAGACGACGGCTTCCACACGGGAGCCTTCATCTGCAACGGCTACGTCTCCGATCGTTTCGGCTTCGGCCGTGGCTGGAGCACTTACCGCAATTACATCCGCGAAGGTCGCCGCACGATGGCGGAGTTCGTGGCGGCCGACGTCCTGCAATGGCTCGACGCGCGCCCCACCGACAAACCGTTTTTCCTCTACGTACACACCATCGATCCGCACGTGCCCTACCGACCGCCGGCCGAGCACCTCGCGCTCTACGGCGACCCGAGCTACCGCGGCCGCGTCGACTTCTCGCGCGACGCCACGCTGCTCGAGAACGTGAAGCTCGGGCGCCTGCGCCTCGACGATCGCGACAAGGCGCACCTCCAAGCGCTCTACGACGGCGAGATCACCTACACCGACGTGCACTTCGCCGCGATCCTCGACGGCCTCGATCGCCGCGGCCTCTCCGACGACACGATGGTCGTGCTCACGAGCGATCACGGCGAAGAGTTCTGGGACCACGGCTCGGTCGGCCACGGTCGACGTGATGCCCACGATCCTCGAAGCGCTCGGTCGCCCCCTCCCCGAGAACCTCTCCGGCCGCAGCTTCCTGCCCTCCCTGCGCGGCGCCGGCTACGACGCGCCCCAAGCCACCGTCAGCGGCTTCATGGAGCATTGGCGCACCGTCAACGTCGGCCGCTACAAGCTCGTCCAGCGCCCCGGACACCCGCCCGTCCTCTACGATCTCGCGGAAGATCCGGGCGAGAACACCAACGTCGCCGGCGCGCATCCGCTCATCCTCGGCTGGCTCCGCGGCCTGCTCGGCGCGTCGCTGGACGCCACCCGCGGCGCGAGCACGCCGACCGCTGCGCGTCGTCCGACGCACGCCGCCGAGACCACCGCGATCGATCCCGAGACCGCGGCGCAGCTCCGCGCGCTCGGCTACGTGGGCGACTGAGCTCGTCGCAGACAAATCGCGCTCATCGCGTTTGCGCCGCTTCGCTCCGATCAGGGAGTCGTCGGCGCGGAGCTCGGCGCAGGCTCCGCGGCAGGCGTGGTTGCCACAGCCGGAGCTGGGGCCGGAGCTGGGGCTGAAGCTGGGGCCAGCGTCTCGACCGGCGTCGCTTCCGGGACGGGCTCCTCCACCACCTCCTCGATCACGATCTCCTCGACCACCTCTTCGGTCGGCGGCGGGGCGACCGGTTCCTGCACGCTCGTGCGCACCCCGAGCGTCACGTACACGCTCTGAACCAGCGAGGTGTTTCGGCCCCAGAGCGTGCGGTTGTATCCGACGTTGATCTCGACGTTGTCCGTGATCTTCACGATCCCGCCCACCGCGAGCTCGAGCCAGTCGCGATCGAGCGTGACCGTGCGGAGCGCGAGGTTGTTCAGACCGACGTACTCGCTCGCCGGCAACGTCGGATCGATCGCCGCGACGCTGACGCCGATCACGCGTCCCTGCTGCCACGCGTAGGCGAGGCGGGTGTCTGCGTAGAGCAAGAGCCGCCGCCCGAGAAGCTGCCCCGCCTTCACCGACGCGAGGATCTGATCGCCGGCCCCGCCGAGCCGAAGGTCGTAGCCCGCGTCCACGCGGATGAAGGTGCGCGAGGGCAACGAAACGCCGAAGAGGATCGAGAGCCCGAGGTCGACCTGACCGTCGCCGAGGGTGACGTCGTCCTGGACGTTCTCGGGACGCACCAGCTCGCCGACTCGATCGAGGAAGTCCTGTTGATTGCGCGGACGGTCACCGAAGGTCCCCGAAGGTCCGTCGTATCCGGCGGGCGCTTTCAATCGACCTTCAATCGCGAGCGCGACTGGCCACCGGATCAGATTGTAGCGACCGAACAATCGAATGTCGCCGACGCCTTGAACGGTCTGACTCAGATCGAGCACGTTCTCCTGGTAGAAGTCGATCCCTTCTTCCCCGCCCGCCGACGAGGCTGGGACCAAGATCACCGGATCGGCCTGGTAGCTCACGAGCTTGAACGGCACTTGGATCTCGAGCTCCAGCCGGTCGCTGAAACCCGCGCGCACCCCGAGGCTCATGGTCGAGCCGCGGAAGCTCCCGTCCAACGAGAAGGGCACGTCGCGTCCCGCGTCGTCGAGGTACTCGCGCGTCGCCCACGCTTGGTCGTAGGCCGCGGTGACGGCGATCTCGCCCCGCCGCAACGTCCACGGCGACGCGCTCGCGGGTGCGGCGAGGAGCCACGCGCCCACCATCACGACCGCCCCGATCCAACTCGCTCGCGCCGTCATCGATCCTCCACCACCTCGAACACCGACACCGACTCGGACACCGACCCGGACTCACTGACTCGGACACTGACTCGGACACGGACACGGACACGGACTCGGACACTGACTCGGACACTGACTCGGACACTGACTCGGACACTGACTCGGACACTGACTCGGACACTGACTCGGACACTGACTCGGACACTGACTCGGACACCGACTCGGACACTGACTCGGACTCCGACTCCGATTCGGACTCACTCTTCGACGTCGTCGCCGTTGACGTCGCCGTTCACGACCACGACCACGACCACGTCCACGATCACGAGCTCGTCGTCGCCGCTCAGAACGTCACGAAGCCCGGACGGGTCGGCGTGTTCGTCGCCGGCCGCCGCACCACGCGTCGCACCGTACGGGTCATGGGCGTGCTCGGTTCGGTCGTCGGCGCAGAAGCGCTCGGAGCGCTCGGGTTGTCCGCGCTCGGCGCGTTCGCGGCGGCCGCCGTCGGCGCGGAGGCGCTCGGCGTGTCCACACTCGGCACGCTCGGCGCGACGATCGTGTCCTCGGGCACGCTCGGCGTCGCGCTCGCGACGTCGTCCGTCGCGTCCACCTCGCCGACCTCCTCACGCTCCACGTCAGACTCCACGCTCGGGGCCACCTCGCGCCCTCGCGCCATCGACGTCGCGCGTCGCACGCTCACCTCGGGCGCGGGTCCCGGCCCGTCGTCGAACGCATCGCGTCGCTCCTCGCCGTCGTCCGTCGGTTCGGGCGCGTCGGCCGGCGGCGGTGGCTCTTCCGTCGCGGGTCCGCCCGAGCGCTCCGCGGCGACGATCGGTTCCTCCGACGAATCGCTCGAAGACGCGACCGACGGCACGCTCGAAGCCGGCGCGGTCGCGCCCTCCGACGCGCGGGTCCACGCCCATGCGCCGAGCCCACCGATCGCGAGCAACACGATCGCGGCGATCGGCGCCCACGAGCGCTGCGGCAGGTCGATGCGCCGCAACCCACTCGACGACGGCGTCGCGCTCCCTTCGTCGAGCGTCTCGTCCGCGCGCACGCGCAACTCGATCGGCGCCGCGTCACCCGAGGTCGGCCGCGAGCTCAGCCGAAACGGAGGCGTCGCCGCAAAGCCGTCGATCGTATTCACCACCTCGGGTCGCGCGAGCAGGGCACCGAGCAGCGCCTCCAGCTCGCCGGCGTCGCGCGGACGTCGGCTCGGATCCTTCAGCAGGCACCGCTCGACCAACGCGAGCAGGTCTGGATGCAGCTCCGGCGCGCGCTCCGCGAGCGGCACGTGGGCCTCCGTCGCGACCGCGATGATCACCGCGTGCGGCGTGTCTCCGTCGAACGGCAGCTCTCCACAGAGCGCCTCGTACATCATCACACCGAACGACCAGACATCCGTCGGCTGGCTCGCGAGCCGCGGCTTCGTCGCCTGCTCGGGGCTCATGTACACCGGCGTGCCGACCGCCACGCCCGTCGCGGTCTTCGACTTCGCGTGCTCGTCGATGTCGCGCGCGATGCCGAAGTCGAGCAACCTCACGCGCCCGCGATCGTGCCGATCGAGCACGAAGACGTTCTCCGGCTTCAGATCGCGGTGCACGATCCCGAGCCGGTGCGCCACCGCGAGCGGACCGAGCGCCTCGAGCAGGAGCTCCATCGCGAGCGCGCGGGGACGCCCCGGCGTCTCCCACCATCCTTCGAGACTGTCGCCGTAGAGGCGCTCCATCGCGAGGAAGAGCCGACCGTCCGGGAGCTGACCCCAGTCGAAGATCTCGGGCACCGCGGGGTGCTCGATGCGCCGCGCGAGCTCCACCTCGCGCTCGAAGCGCGTCAGCGCCATCTCGTGCTCGGCGACCTCCGCGTGGAGGATCTTCAGCGCGACCACGCGCCCATCCGCGTCCGTCGCTTCGTACACCGCGCCCATCGAGCCACGACCGATCAGCGAGCCGAGCTCGTAGCGCTCGATCTCGGGAACGTTCGATGCTCGAAGGGCCTCCGTCACGTCCTCACCTGCTCGCGCGCCGCGTGGCCCTCACCTGCTCGCGCGCCGCGTGGCCTCTGTGGCCACCGCTGGCGTACGTCCAGAACCGCCGGCGCGTTTCGTCAAAACGACACGCTGCGCCTCGTCGCGCCGCCAGTGCACGTCGATCGCGCGCCCCGCGCTCATCGCCACGAGCTGCAGATGCTCGGCGACCTGCGCGCACGGCAGATGCTCGAGCTCCTTCAAGAGCTCGGCGACCCAACGAAGCGTCGTGGGATCCAGCAGCTCGTGCCGATGGCTCTCGTGGGCGAGCGCGGCGTCACGGTGCAGGGGCGTGGGGATGGCTCTGGTCACGTTCGGCCTCCAGGACTTCTCGACCCAGTCGGCGCGGTCAGCCGCCGACTTCCGCGCCAGCGGACCTCGTGTCCGCCGTGCGCATGGCGAGCGAAACCTCCTCCTCGAAAGCAGGGTCCCGCTCGAAAGCAGGACTCGGTTACTCCCCGCGTCCGAGGAGGAGCTCGCCCGGATCGGCGATCCCGTCCGCGTCGTCGTCGCGGTACAGCTCGAAACCATCCGCCACGCGCGCGAGGAACGCATCGCGGAGCGTGGGGTTCTTCGTCTCGTCGATGCGGAGCACGCCGTCGGGGTCGAGCTCGCCGCTCGCGAGGTCGAGCCCGCCGATCCAGCGCGCGACGTCGACCGCGAGCAGGAGCGACGCGCTCGACTCGTCGAGCTCGAACGCGTCGATCGGCACCACGAGCTCGGCGTCGAGCGGCAACGCGATCTCGAACGGCACACCCGAGGCATCGAGTCCTCGTACGAGCGTGCTCCGCGATCGGAGCGCGTCGGGCCCGGAATCCGCTTGCACGAAGCGCGCGCGCACGCGGCAGATCGCCGTCTGAGCGGCGAGGAACGCGTGACGATCCGCCGCCTCGCCCGCGTGCTCGCGGACGCCCAGATCGGTCACCACGAAAGGCGCCTCGTCGTCGCAGCGCTCGACGAGCACGTCGCCGAAGCCGATCCAGAGCTCCTCCACCACCGCGCCGCCCTCCGGAGCGCGGAGCGCGACACTGACCGAGTCGGACGAGTGCGAGTTGACGGAGAGCGTCCCGTCGAGGGGCGGGTTGCCCGTCTCCGTCCCCCCGCACGCGCTCGCGAGCGCGACGAGCGACGAGGCGACGGCAGACGGAAGGCGCGACCACGCACGCACCGACGACACCGACGTCAGCGCGCGCGACGACGCACCCGACGACGTGGACGTCAGCGCGCGCGACGCGAGGCGCGTAAGCGAAAGAAGCAAGCGACGCATCACTCGACCTCCGCGCGCGAGAGCGGGAAGAGCTGGAAGTTGATCTGAACCACCTGGCGAGGATCGTCCTCCAGCGCCGAAAGCTCCAGCAACTCGCGACGGAAACGCTGAATCCGCTCCTTGATGGTGCGCAGCCCGTCCTCGCTCAGGCAGAGCGTCAGCGAGGAGATGTCGCGGTCGGCGGCGGGGACGAGATCGATCGCGCTCGCGGCCCGCTGCATCATCGTGCGGTGGTAGTTGCCGATGTGGAGCCCGCGCGTCTGCGGCCCCGTCGTCACGAGGTTCTCGGTCTGTCGGAGCGACCCGTCCTCCGCGCGCTCCAGCAGCCCGAGCTCCAGCAGCAGGTCGAGCGCCTCACGCGCCTCCGCGCGCGAGATCGTCGGCACGAGCGCCTTGCCGATCCACTCCGGATCGTCGCGAAAATCCGGACGCGCCGCCAGCTCGCGAATGGCCGGGAGGTACCAAGTCGAGTGGTACGCCGCGTGGTGCAGATCGAGCTGGTGCGCCTGCCGGTAGCGACGAAACCCCGTGAGCCGCCCGTAGGCCGCGTTCCGATCCGTCGCCGTCCGCGCCTGGTTGAACGCGACCAGCGCAGTGAAGAAGTCTGCCCCCTCGTCGTCGAGGCCACACGCCCGCGCGAACCGATCCGCCATCGCGGCGGTGAGGTTGCGGTCCCCGTCCATCACGAGCTTCAGGTAGTTGGGCGACTTCAGCCCCGCGCGCTTCGAGAACCCGCGGAACGAGAACCCCCGCGGGCTCGCCTTCTTCGCTTCGTAGAAGTCGCGGAGGTACGCCCGGTAGTCCAGGTATCCGTAGACGTCGAGCTCTCGGGGGGCGCGCGGCATGACGCCCTCCCATCGTGCGCCAAAGAGCGGGGCGATCAAGGGCCGAGGGCGGCTTTTCGTATACGCTCAGAATACGTCGCTCCAACCCAAGTCATCGCAATCATTGATTTGTATCGAAGATCATCGCGGCTCGACGGGCTCCACAGTATTCACGACGCCGCGCCCGTCGGCGGCTCGCCGCGCCACAACGGAGCGATCCCACCCGGCGCCGGGCAGCACGCATCGGTGGGGGTCGACGGCGCATCCGACACGGATGGGTCGGGCGTCGTCAGACCGGACGTCAGACCGGACGTTGGGCTGGTCGGGCCAACCCCCATCGGGCCAGACGTCGATGGACTCTCCTTCGCGTCGTCGTTCGGCGAGGCGTCCGGCGGCTCGTCCCACCCGCGCACCCGAGAGGGCTCCACCCCCGCCCGTCCGGTGACGAGCAACGGGAATCCCTCGAGGACCTGCTCGGTCACGCTGCGTTCGGTCGCGTCGCGATCCGAGAAGAGCGACCAAGCGTCGTCGAGGCATCGCGCCGGGGATCCCACGCCTCGCTCCTCCGCCACCGCGCGCACCCACTCGAAACGTTCGAGCGGGCTCGGGTGGCTGTCGTAGGGCCCCGCAGGCCGCTCGAGCTCCTCCTGCACCACGACATCGAAGTCCACCGTCTCGAGCGCAGCCGGTCGAGCGCGAAACAGGTTGTGAATGGGGCGCTGGAGACGGATCGACTCTTCGAGGGTCGCGTGGAAGGCCAGCTCGCTCCGCGCGGCGTTGCGCACGACGTGTCGAAAACCTTCTTCGAACGCGTCGGGGCCGTAGGCGACCGCCGCCCACTGGTCCGCGAGGTACTCCTGCAGCCGAGATGCGCCTTGAGAGACTCGCAGGAACACCGAGCGGAAGCCGCTCAAGAAGAGCCACGTGGGGTTGAGGAAGTCCATCAGAGACTCGGATTGTCGGGGATCCCGCAGCGTCGCCAGCATCCCCTCGAGGCTGCGACGCACCGCGAGCGCCTGCGTCCCGCCCGCGGTGTCACGGTTCGCGAAGTGCCCGTATTCGTGCGCGAGCACCGCACGAAAACCACGCAGCGAGAAGCCGTCGAGCAAACCGACTCCGAGGATCAGACAACGTTCGCCGCGCCGCTCGAAGACCGCGAGATCGCCCATCGGCGTGAGGAAGACCGTGTCGATGGGGCGCGTCCCGATCTGCGCGGCGACCTCGTCGAGGAGCGCGCGAAGTCGCGGCGCGGTCGCGAGATCGAGGCGCACGCCGGGGTCGTCGTGTACGCGCCGCACGAGCGCGATCAATCCGCTGATCGCCGCGAAGAGCGTGATGAGCACGAGCGCCCCGAGGAACAGGATCAGCTTCACGTTGAAGCTGCCCTCGGAGAGGGCGTACCAGAGGAGCGCGATCGCGCCTCCGATCGTCGCGACGATGACGACGGGGGTGACGAGGTAGAACACGCCGACCGTCACCGCGATCACGAACGCGTATGCGCGACCGAGACCACGCGACGGCAACGCGCTGGAGCCGACGAGTCGGGCTCGTCGAGTCGAGCGTAGCGTCCAGGTGCTCAAGAGGATGCCGCCGAGAAGAACTGCGGCGAGCAGCGCGGCGACGACCCCGAGGGAAGTCCACGCGATCGAAGAAGCATCGAGAGAAGGCACGGTCGTACGTTATCGGTTCGAGCCGAAGCGCGCCTCCCTCAAACGAGGTAGTCGCTTGGTCGAAAACCGCTCGATTCGTCCTGAACCACGCATTCGCTTCGAACGAATCCGCTACGAGTCGCCGCGCGCGACCACGAGCACGGCTCGAGCGGTTCGCGTTCGGCCACGAGTGGGTTCGCGTTCGATCGCGAGCGGAGCTCGTGAACGGACGTCATCCGCGGTTCTCGGGGTCCATGCCTTGGAGCGAGCCCAGGGTCGACGGCGAATCCGACGTTCACCCCGCAGCGCTCGACGGCGCCCAAGGGCTCGTCGGCGCGCGCACCAAGTAGGTGACGAGCTCGACGAGATCCTGCTCTCCACCGGGCGGGCTGGCGAAGGCATGACCGCGCAGGTAGTCCGACGCGATCGCGGGGAACCCGTCGTACCGAGCCTCGAGCTCCTTCGTGGCGGAGAAGATCCAGTCCCACGTCTCGCGCTCGGAGAGGTACCCCGCGGAGTGTGCGAGGCGCGCGAGCTCGACCACCCTCACCAGATCGAACGCGAGCGCATCGTGGGCGGCGTAGCCCGCGCGGTCGTGAGACAGCAGGCGGCGACGCCGCTCGGTGGCCGGATCGGCGCTCGGCCCTTCCACGTCGGCGAGCCCGCGCTGAATCGCGCTTCGAACGCCCACCTGCGCGAAGAACTGCAGGCGTTCCCGCGCCGTCGGCCCGTCGTGGACCTCGTACCACTCGCGCAAATACGCTCGGCACACGACGGCAGGTCTCGGATCTGCGAGCGACACGCGCCGATCGATTGCGGGCGACGGAAGCACCGCGAAACGAAGCGCGTGACGCTGCGAATCGGTGAGCGCGCCCGTGGAGGCGCTCTTGTCTCCCACGACGCGAAGAAACCGCACCACGGTGTCGTAGTGGTTCTGACTCGGCGCCGAGACGAGCATGTCGCGGACCCAGCCGAGCACTTCGGCACGCAGGACCGAGTGGGCACGAAGCTGGCCGAGCGACTGCACCGCGATCTCCAGCGCGCCCACGGAGAGCGCGGCAGGCACCAACGCCGCGTGGACCGCGAGGCCCGGCCGCGGACCGCTCGCGCGACGAGCGAGCTGCTCGGCGACCCGCGGGCGAACGGGCGATCGAACCGGCCACCCCGCGTGACGAGGGTGCCCGAGCGCAGCGGCACGGATCGCCACCAAGAAGACGCTCGCCTGTTCGTCGGGGCGCAGTCGGGTCACGTCCCTCGTGCGGCTCCGCGTCGCCGCCAGCTCGAAGCGTTCGCGCACGACGCGATCGGCGTGCTCGAGCGCCTCCGACGACACGACGCCGGTGGTCGCCCACTCCGTGAACGTCCGGTCGAGCTCGTCGATCGCTTCCGCGGTCGCGGCGTCTTCGGGGGCCAACACGGACTTCGGAGCTTGGGGCGCAGGACCGTCTTTCACGTAGCGGGTTGCCAAGAGCACGCCGACGCCGATCACGACGAGGCTCACCACGAGAACGACGACACCGGTCGTCAACGGACTCCATGCGAAGACGAGCGGAATCGACATCCGCCCAGGAATAGCTGCAACGGTGTTCGATCTCCAGGACGAGAAACGACCATGTCGGCCGCTTGCGCTCGAGGATTCGTGTGGAGCGGCGGCTCGATCGAATGTCGCTCTCGCGCGACGGATCGCGCGACCAATCGCGCCACCGATCGCGCAACCGATCGCGCAACCGATCGCGCAACCGATCGCGCAACCGATCGCGCAACCGACAACCGAGAGTCGGATCCGAAGCGGAAGATCACCGGTTCATGCTCCAGAATCGCAAACACCGCCTCCCGCGTCCGGCTCTGGTACCCTCGCGGCCGTGCTTCGTGTCCTCGTCGCGGCCTCGTGCCTGATCGCCTGTGGCGACGCGCCTGCGCCGACCTCGGAGCCCAACCAACCACGCATCATCGAGCCGGCCGAACGCGTGGGCGACGTGGGCGACGTCCGCGAGCTCCGTGAGCCCCGCGAGGTCGGGCCTCGCCTGCACGCGTCCGACGAGCGCTCGGCGTTGCCCGCGGTCGCGCGCTGGTTGCCCGAAGCACGTCGCTGCGGTCGCTTCGGCGCGCGTCGCTACTGCAACGGACCACGCCGCGCGCCGGAGCCCGAAGGTGCGAGCGCGGAGCTCGCAGCGCAGCTCGGGCTCGGTACGCACCGCGCGGCCGCGGAGCTGATCCGCGCGACCCCACGACCGGAGTGGATCGCGGCCGTGCGTGGGCTCGTGGCGGCGCCGCGCTTTCCGATGACGTGGCCGGTCGACGAAGGACGCTTCGGGCGCGGCGTGCAGCGGCGAGGCCGCAAGATCGTGCACCGCGGCGTCGACGTGACGGCCGAGGTCGGGACCCCGGTGCGCGCGGTGGCTGCCGCCCTCGTGGGCTACGCGGACAACACGGTCGACGGCTACGGCAACCTGCTCGTGCTCGTGCACGGCGGGGGCGAGGTCAGCGCGTACGCGCACCTCGACGCGATCCACGTGCACGCCGGCCAGCTCGTCGACGAAGGCCAGCTCGTCGCGCGCGCCGGCAACACCGGCCTGTCGCGCGGCCCGCACCTTCACTTCGAGTGGCGCGAGGACGGCGAGCTCGCCGATCCGATGCGCCGCTTCGAAGAGGCCCACGTGCCGGCGTGGATGCGCCCCCTCCTCTTCGCCGCGCGCTGAGAGGGCGCGTGTCGGCGGAGCGCCGTCTCTGCCTCGGCGTCCGATCCGCAGGCGCGAAGCGCAGTGCCGAATCGAAACGGAATCGTTCGAGGGGACGTAAGTCCGCGAAGCCGAACGATTCCGCGAAACCATCGGGCCGCGCGCGAGCGCGGAGCCGATGAATCGACCGAGAAGGCTCAGCCCCATTCTCTTGGCGGCACGACGTCACTCGCAGACGAGCGGGAGCGCCTCGAAGCCCGCGACCAAGTCCCGGTAGTCGTCGAAGATCACGCCGCCCATCGCGTCGCCTTCGAGTCGGTAGAGCAGGCGGTGCTCCGGGACGATGTCCGCCTCGACGTAGGCCGCGGCGTCCGACTCGCGGTTGCCGATCCCGAAGTCGATCGTCCGACCGAGCGTCGCGCCCAGCGCCGCGAGCTCCTCGCGCTTGAACGTCGCCGCCGCCTCGTTGAGCGCGCCCGTGAAGGTGAAGGTCGTGTGGACGAGCCCGGGGGGCAGGCCGCGCTCGTCGAGCCATTCGTGCGTGCGGGTGGTGAGCCAGCCCGGCCGCGCGGTGAGGTAGAGGATGCGGTAGCCCCGCGACGCGAGCGCCGAGAGTGCCTCCGGCGCGCCCGGTTGCACGGCGGGCGACGGTCCATTCAAGAGCGTGAGCACCTCGGCGTTCTCGCTCTCGGTCAGGGTTCCGTCGACGTCGCTCACCACGAAGCGAGCGTCCGGGCCGACGATCTCCACGAGCTGATCGGCGGTCGTCAGGTCGCCCTTCACCACGAAGTGGAAGCGATGCCGCCCGACCCCGAGCCGCGCGCTCTCCGGGACCTCGAAGAACACCCAGCCGCCCGTGTCCTCCACGCCGTAGACCGTCGCGTTGTCGCCGTCCTCGCTGGTGCGCACCGTGCCGAGCTTCTCCCACGCGCCCGCGCAGTCGCGCTGGAGCCAGACGTCGACGTCTTCGTCTTGGAGGTCGTCGTCGTTCGCGCCGTACGCGAACTTCGCCAGCGCGAGCTGCCGATCCGTCGGTCGCAAGATCAGATCGCGGCCGCGGTGACGCGCGCTTCCGAGCGTGGTCGTGGCGCCCGATTGGATTGGGTTCTCCCAGTCCGCGCGCTCGCCCGCATCCGGCGGCGCGTCGTCGCAGCTCGGCGTCGGCGGACAGCTCGTGGGCCCGGCGTCGGTGCCCTCCCCCGCGTCGTCGCTCGCGTCGTCACGATCGCCCGCGTCGACGAGCGCACCGTCGACGGCCGCACCGTCGACCGCTCCGTCGGGAACGCTTCCGTCCAGGCTCACGCCGCCACCCGAGCCCCCGCCGCACGCGAGGACCCAAACCAAGCCACACACCCGACCACGCATACGCGGATGGATAGCAGACGCGTGGAGTGTCGACGAGGTGTCAGGCCACACTTTTCCCCGCGTTGCGCGGACGATCCGCGGTGACGTTCGTTCGTCGAGCAGCCACGCACCATCGCCGATCCGCCATGGCGACGCCGACTCGACGACGACTCGACGCCGCCGACCCGATGTCGGGCACGCGCGCTGCACAGCGGCACGCACATGCGCACGTGGCACACCTTCGCACTGTCGGCCGCCGTCCTCGTGACGGGTTGCAGCAGCTCCTACACCCCCGAAGACGAGCCGATCGGCGGCGAGGGAGTGTGTTGCCCCATCGCGGACTTCTCGGGCTGCTCGCCTGGCTTCGATCCCCTACCCGCCGGCGGGTGGGCGCCGCGTCGGTCCGAATGTGTCTCCACCATTCAAGGCTTCGACGGGCTGCCCTACGTGCGTACGACCGACCGTCGAGGTTGCCCCGTGCTGGTCGAGGACCGGACTGCGCCCTGGTGCGGCGCGGTGCACGACGGGGGTCCCTTCCCGAGCGACGGCGGTCCCTTCTTCCCCGACGCTGGTCCGCCGATCGACGCGGGGACGCCCTGCGACGGGCTCGGCCTGAGCGCATGCCTCGGTACCCCCGGCTGCACGCCGCGCTGGGACGACGCATGCTGCCCTTCCTGCTTCGAGCCCGGAGAGCCGGTGGCTTGCGCCGATTGTTTTCGACCGACCTTCCATGATTGTGAGACCACGGACATCGCGTGCTCTCTCGTCGGAATCTCGTGTGGAATCGTCCCTCCCGAGTATTGTACGGGTGGCGTCGTCGACTGCGCGGGCGCGAACCCGACCTCGGTCGACGCGTGCGATCGCTACGGCTGCATCCCGGCGTTCCCGAGCGGCGAGGGCGAGCCACGCTTCGAGGATGCGGTCTGCGTGCCCGTGGTGGCCGGGACGTGCCGCACGGCCTGCCGGCGCCTGCCTCCGACCTGCCCGAGCGGCACCGTGCCCGAGGGCGACGGCTTCTGCTACACGGACCGCTGCGTGGCGGCCGACGTCTGCGCGCCGTGAGCGCTCCCCGCTCGCATGACGTGAAAGATTCGCGCAACGCTCCGGAACGAATCGCGATTCGAAGGAGTGAAGAAGACTCGCCTCTCGGAGCGTGACGCGCATCACGTCCACGCGGCCGTGGGCGCAGCGACGCTCGCGCCATGCGTCGCTCCTCGCTCCTCGTCTTGCTCGCCGCGTGCTCGGGCGGAGGCTCCTCGCCCGCCGCCCCCGACGAGAGCCGTCCTCGCTCGGAGCCGATCGAGAGCGTCGGGCTCGCCGTCACCCTGCCCTTCGCGGAGACCGCGGACGCGGTGCGTTTCCTCGATCGGCTCTTCGGAGACCTCGCTCAATCCGGAGATCGTCACACCGACACCGAGCTTCAATCCGGATTGCGGCTCACCTCGTACCCGGACGAACGCACCCCCGAACAAGCGGTGGTCGTGCTCGAGATGGACACGATGGCGCGCGACCCGCGGACCATCCTGCAGGTCCCCGCGAGCTACGCGTACGGGCGGGTGCTCGTCGACGCCGCGGAGGTCGCGTTCGCGCGCGCCGACGCGGTCGAGGCGGAGTCGCCCGGGAGCATGGAGCCCTTCGTGCTCGAGTACCGCGCGTGGAGCCCGAACGGCGGCGTGCTCACGGTGCGCGCGCGCTTCGAGGCGAGCCGAAAGACCGTCGAGCTCGACACCACGACGCCCGAGACCTCGCTGCGCCCGACCACGCTGAACACGCCCGCCTTCGCCGGCGAGCCGTGGGAGACCCTCGGCGGCACCGTCTGGTTCACGCTCAGCCGCGACGAGTTCGACTTCTTCTCGACCCGCGCCTACGGCCTCTCTGCCGGCGCCGAGCAGAACTTCTCCGACTTCCGCTTGCTGCCGCACGACTGGCTGCGCCTCACCGTCACGCCGCAGCTCGAGGAGGAGCGCGTCGACGTCGCATTCGAGGTGCTCACCACCGACGGCCGCCGCGTGCCCTTCGCGCGCGCGCCCGCCTCGCTCGTGGCGGGCGAGCAGTTCCGCGAGAACGTCTTCCGCATGGTCGCGAACATGAACGCGACCGAGCGCGAGACTCCGGGCCGGAGCGCGTCGTGGCGCGTGCCCTTCTACTACGACGACCCCGAGGGCGGCGGCGTGGTCAGCGTGATCGCGCAGGGGCAGGGTGGGGTGTTCCGCATCGCCTACGCGGTGGAGGCGCCGCGCAAGCGCCTGCGCGACGTGAGCTTCCTGCCCTACCAGGGTGTGATCGAGGTGCCGGACACCCTCGAGCCTCCGCGCCGCACCTGCGCGGACGTCGGCAGCGAGCCCGCGCTCCGCGGCCAGTTCCGCGTGCGCTTCGACGCCTCGACCACGGTGCGCGCGAGCGACGCCCTCACCCATCCGCTGCGCGGTCCGATCTGGGGCGACGTCTACCGCGCGGAGGACGTGACCCTCGGCGGACCCCGCGAGGGCGCAGAGCCGCTCGGCAGCTTCCAGTTCGCCGACGTCGACGCGACGGTCGCCGGCGAAGGGGTGGTCTACCCGATCGACCTGGATCTGCCGGTCGGGGAGTACCAGTTGCTCGGCTTCATGGACATCGACGGCAACGCCGATCCCGCGTCGCCGCGCCCCGACGAGGGCGATCCGGTGACGCTGCCGATCGGGAGCTACCCGCTCGAATGCGCGGAGCAGCCGATCGTGGTGGAGTTCGCGCTCCTCCTGCCGCCCGGGCGTTGAGCGCGTGCGCGAGCGACACGAAGTCGTCTCGGGGCCCGCGCGCCGCGGCGACCTCACCCGCGGGCCGCTCGCGACCTTCGCGCGCCGGACGTTCGCGACGCACGTGGCCCTCGCGCGGCGCAGGGCGCTCGCGACGTTGGCGACGCTCGCGCTCGGCTGCGCCGACGACGTGACCGCGCTCGCCGCGCACGCGAGCACGATCCTCGTCGACGGCGACACCGTGCTCGTCGCCTCCCCCGACGACGACGCGGTGGTGGCGCTGGACGCGACCACGCTGATGGAGCGCGCGCGGCTCACGATCGCGGGCGCGCCGACGAAGCTCGCCCGCCTCGACGGTTCGCCGGAGGGCGCGGACACGCTCGTGGTCTCCCTCGCGCAGGCCGCCGAGGTGGCGTGGATCGAGCGGGACACGGACGGTGCGCTGGAAGACGCGCGCATCGTTCGCGTGCCCGTGCCCTGCGGGGGGACCGGCGCCGTGCTCGCGCTCTCGACCGACGAGGCGCTCGTGGCGTGCCCACACGACGATCGCCTCGTGCATCTCCGCGATGCCGCCGTGATCGCGACGTACACGAGCCCCGGCCGACCCACCGCGCTCGCTCGGCTCGGCGATCGGATCCACGTCGGGCTCTCGCGCGCGGGCCGCGTGCGTGTCCTCGACGCGGCGACCTTCGCGCCGCGCGAAGAGCTCGTCCTCGAGTCGACGCGCGGGGTCGCGGCGGTGCAGCTCGACGCCTTCGCCGCAGACGGCGCCGCCGTGATCGCGAGCTACCAACGCGTCGACTTCGACCGCGATCGAACCCGCGATCCGAGGCTCGGCGGGTACGGCGCAGTGAACGACGGAACGCCGCGCCTCGAGCCCCGCCTGCTCGCGCCGTGCGGGGGACGCTACGCGCGCTTCGACGGAGGCGAGCGCGTCGCGAGCGGCCCCTCCGCGCTCGCGTTCGACGCCGCGCGACGGCGGCTGTGGATCGCGCACCGACAGACCGGCAACGTGGTGCTCGTCGCGTGCGACGGTCGGAGCGCCCGCACGGGGCTCGCGGCGCCGAGCGAGCGCGAGGCCCAGGTGCTCGGCGCGGTCTACGTCGGTCGTGGCCTCGAAGGGCTCGCGCTGGCCGACGACGGAGCGGTCTTCGTCGACGTCGCGTTCGACCACGCGATCGCGAAGGTGCGCGAAGTCGAGGGCGCACCGTCGATCGTCGCGCAGCGCACGCGATCGCTCGGCGCGACCGCGATGAGCGCCGCCGCGCTGCGAGGGCGCGCGCTCTTCCACGACGCGCGCGACACCCAGCTCACGCCGAGCGGCGTCGTCACGTGCGCGAGCTGTCACCCGGGCGGCGGCGAGGACGGGCTCGCGTGGTTCCTCCACACGTCGACCGTGGGACCGAAGCTCCGCCGCACCCCACCCGCGTGGGGCGCTCGTACCTCCCTCGCGCCGTACCACTGGGACGGCGAGCACGAGAGCGCTCGGGAGCTCACGCTCGCGACCATCCGCGCGCTGCTCGAAGGCGACGGATTGCTCGTCGAGCTCGACGCGATCGCGGCCTACCTGGAGGAGCTCGCGCCGCCACCCCCGCGACCCGCGGACGACCCTGCCGCCGCCGCGCGCGGACGCGCGCTCTTCGACGCGCGCTGCGCGAGCTGTCATCCCGGCGGTGGCAGTGACGGCCTCGCGCACCCGATCGCGCCTCCGAGCGAAGACGCCGCCGCACGGCTCGAGCGCGCGTTCACGCCGACACTCCAGGCGGTCCGCGCGCGGCCGCCGTACCTGCACGACGGCCGCGCCGCGACGCTGCGCGACGTGCTCACCACCGCCGATCCCGACGCCCGCCACGGCGCCGCGGATCTGTCCGCCCCCGATCTCGACGACCTCGTCGCCTACCTGGAGACGCTCTGATGGAACCGATCCGAACCGCGAGCCGCGCCGTGGCCGGAGCGAGCCGCGCCCGCCGAGCCCTCGGGAGCTGCCGGGCCGCACGCCGCACGTTCGCGGGGAGGAGGTCCACCGCGGCGAGCACGTCCTTCGCGGCGATGACGCTCGCGTCGATGGTGCTCCTCGCGTGCGGAGACGACGACGTCGCGGCCGACGCACACGTGCCCGCGCTCGACGGCGGCAGCGGCGACGCGGACGCCGGTCGGCGACGCGACGCCGGGCCCCCCGTCGCGCCCGTCGATCGCCCTCCCCTCGCAGCTGCGAACGCGGTCGGCCCGGAGGACCCCGAGCTCTACGACGGGATGCTGCGATTCCTCTACGATGCCTTCGGAGCCGAAGCGGTGAGTCACTGGCCTCCGCCTGACTTCTTTCTTCGATTGATGGAGGACGAACCCGAGGTCTTCGGCGATCAGTTTCGCGCGTTCGGTTTCGTTCGCGACCCGAACGACGACTTCCCCGTCGGATTCAAGCGAGGTCTCGACGATCCGACGAAGATGAAAGAGACGTGCGCGATCTGCCACGTGGCGCGTCTACCGGACGGCCGCGTGTGGCTCGGCGCACCCAACGGCGCGCTGGACTTCGCGGGATTCACGGTCGCGGTGAACGAGCGTTGGGTCGCCGAGGGGCACGAATCCTTCTTGAGCGCGCTCGAAGAATCGAAGCTTCGCGAGCTCGGACCGGGGCGATTCGGCGCAGAATCGGGCGAGTATCCCCAGGTGGTCCCCGCGGATTTCCCTCCCTATTTCGGGCTCGGAGATCGCGACCGACTCAACTACCTCGGCACCGGTCGCGACGTGCGCAGCGAGGTCTATCTCTCACTGTTCTCGGCCGGCGTCGGAAATCCCAATCCGGAGGACGCGCGGGTCGCGTGGCCACCCGCCGCACGCGTCGACCCGTTCGTTCGCTGGATGGGCGCGATGGCTGCCCCGGAGGGCCCTCCTCAGAGTGCGACGCTCGTCGCGCGCGGCCGCGAGGTGTTCCGGGAGGCGCGCTGCGCGAGCTGCCACGTCGACGACCCCGCGGAGCTCGGCGTGGTCCCCTACGCGCCCGACGGGATCGAACGCCACCCCGACGACGACGAGGCGTTCCCCGAAGGAACCATCGCGACCTCGCGCTTCCACCGCATCCTGATCGACGGCGACGAGATGGGCGGCGGCATGCCGAGCGACGAAGGACGCGCCGCGCTCGTCACCTTCATCTTCCGCAACATGCTCCGTGTCTCGCCCTCCGACGGCTACCGCGTCGCGGACCTCCGAGGCGTCTGGTCCACCGCACCGTACCTCCACAACGGCAGTGTCCCCACCCTCGAGGCGTTGCTCGCCCCACCGGACGCGCGGCCGACGACCTTCGACCGCCACGGCTTCACCGTCGACACGATGCGCGCCGGGAACGGCAACGAAGGCCACGACTTCGGCACCGATCTGTCCGAAGACGATCGCTCCGCGTTGGTCGCGTACCTGCGCACGCTCTGATCGCCCGCGCACCACACGCAGCACGATCAGCCGCGCCGCGGTACCGAGACCGCGAGTCGGTCGGGACCGTCTCGGAGGACCGCTTCGTGATGCGATCCGATCGCACGATCACTCGATGCGGAGGCCCGAGATCAATCCGTGAATCTCTCCCGATGGACCGCCCGTTCCGACGACGAAGCGGTCGAACGTCTCCACCGCATCGAGCCCCGCCGGGACGTCGTCGGTGTCGAGCGTCTCACGGGCACGGAGCGACACACCCTCCGCCGACCAGCTCGCTTCGACGTCGATCACGCGGCCGTCACGGACGCTCGCGCCGTGCAGGTTCCACTCGAAGGGTCCCCCGGTCGCGGCGAAGGTCACGCGCGTGTCGAGGCTGTAGTAGAGGTTCACGATCTGCGGGTCGCTCGCGAAGTGCACGATCGTTCCGTCGTGCAGACGCGTCCACGCGTCGACCAACACGCGCGCGGAGATCGAGGCGCGATCGCGCGGCACGTTGCCCGAGGTCGCGTAGGCCAAGACATCCGTCTCGCGGGGGCCGAGGGAGCTCGGATCACGGCGGTTGCTCTCGACACGTGCGCCCGCGACGAAGAGCAGCGGGCCGCTGGCGGCGAACGTGCGCGCGCCGCCGCGCAGGACGCGCACGATCGCGTCGGGCTCGCCCGCCTCTTGGCTGACGATCCAGACGCGGTGCCAGCCGTCACCCCAACGCTCGTCGTGCGCGCGGAGCCCACCTTCGACGACCGGTGCGCCGTCGAACGAGAACGACGCGCGTCCACGGAGCCCCAGGTCGAGCTCGAGCGACACGTCGGCCGCGGCAGGTCGCACGAAGAACGAGAGCACCTGATCGTCGTCGGCCCCGAAGGGCAGCGTGACGTGGTGCTCGCCTTCCCCGATTCCGTCGACGCGCTCGACGCCGATCGCATCGCCTGGACCCGGCGCGGTCGCGCTCGAGACCGAGAGGCCGAGGAGCGGTCGGTCGACCAGAGCGATCGACGTCGCGCTCGACTCGGTCTCCGCGAGGTAGCCACACACCACGGCGGACCCGAGCGCATCGAGCGCGTCGGCGGGTGCGTTCGGTCGACACGCGATGCGGGGCCACCGCGGGCCCACGCGATGGAGACGCCGCACACCCGCCTGCACGAGGTCGACGTACGCATCGCTCTCGCGCGCGAGCGGGAGGGGCGCCGCGCGACCGGCGGCCGTGCGCGCCAACGTACCGGTGAGGGCCGCGAAGCGTTCGGGCACGTCGAGCACCGCGGGCCGCTCCGACACCGAGAGCCACGCGATCGCGGCGGCACCGCCGACCTCGAGCACACCCTCGTAGGTCGCGTCGGCCCCGGCGAGCGTCGCGAGCTCGCGCGCGTTCACGAACACCCGCGTCGCGTCCGGTGAACGCGCGATCACGACGTGCTGCCACGCACCGGCACCGATCGGCGCCTCGATCCGATCGTCACCCACCGTCCACGAGCCACCCTCGTTCGTGTCGAGAGCGACTCGAAGCGGCGCCGAGATCAGCTCCGCGCTCGTCGCGTCGACCGGCGCGGCGAGCACGAGCTCGATCACGATCGACGCGGGCGTCGCGATCGAACCGACGTAGCGACCCCGCGCGCCGCGTGTGCCGTCGACGAAGGGTCCTCGGAGGCCGACCTCGCCCTCCGAGCTCGAGAAGCTCGGACCGATCCGCGCCGGCCACGCGTCGCTCCGTGCGTCCTCGCCTCGAAGCAAGAGGAGCGGCGCGACGTCGCCGAGCGCACGCTCCCCGAACCCTGACGTGCCAGACGCGTCGAGAGGCACCGCGAAGCGACCCTCGCTCGGGTCGGCGCCGGCATCGCCGTGCGTCGCGCCCCCGATCGGATAGACGTCCGCACAGCCCGACGCTCCGACGACGCAGAGGAGCATCATGGCGGCGACCGTACGCATCGCCTCAACAATGAACGACGCCACTTCGGACGTCGACGGCATCTGGGGCTACGGGTTGGCGCTGCGTGCGCCACGACGGACAACCATCAGCGAAACGTTGGTGGCGAGCTGGGGCACGCCGT
The DNA here is from genome assembly GCA_025453555.1 of Myxococcota bacterium. Lineage (GTDB taxonomy): Bacteria > Myxococcota_A > Polyangia > Polyangiales > Houyiibacteriaceae > JACKEH01. The sequence goes on from JALOQC010000024.1 coordinate 48,437, forward strand.
GAAGCATGGATTGGATGCGCAGCCGACCACACCACAGTTGTAAAAAGCCGTTTCCACGGCCTGAGCGGAGGAGTGGGCCCCATCACAGCTCATCGCGATATCTCTCTCCGGGTTGCTCGTGCCGCGACCGTTGCACGTAACTT
>JALOQC010000697.1 GCA_025453555.1 Myxococcota bacterium
CTCGACCTCGTCGAGCCGCGACGTCCCCGCGCGCGCCAGGCGCACGCCTTCCTCGAAGACCGCGAGCGATTCGTCGAGGGGAAGCTCTCCACCTTCGAGCTTGCGGACCGCCTCTTCGAGGCGGCGCACGAGCTCTTCGAACGACACGGTCTCAGCCGAGTCGGCGGGGTCAGCCGCCGACTTCTCGCGCGAGTCGGCGGGGTCAGCCGCCGACTTCTCGACCGACGCTTCCGCAGACGCGGCGGCGTTCCCGTCGGGATCCGTGCTCTGGGATTTCGCGCGTTGGCTCATGCGGCGGGTCGACGCCTCCGGAGCCGACCGAAGGGAAGGCGCGCGCGAGAGGGTCGAAACGCTCGGACGATGCCGCACCGCGCCCCTCGCGGTCAACACGTGTTCTCTGCGGTTCCCCTCGGATTGCCACGCGTTGTCCGCGTTGTCGGGGGGATCCCTCCATCGACGAACGACGGAGCACGACGGCGCGGTCGGTAGGGCCGGCGGCGCGCGGTCGGTACGTCGTGCGCCGCGGGCGACGCGCACGATGCCGCGGTCCGTCTCGCGAGACCCTCCGGTCGACGGACGAATCCGCTCCCCGCGGTTGCCGATGCGTGTGTGTGCCCGCAGCCTGTAGAGGCTCGCGACGAACACGACGTCGCGCGCGGAGGTGCCTGTTGGGCCTGACGATGTTGCTCCTCGGCCTCGCCGGTGCGGTGGCGCTCTTCGGTGCCGCGGCGTGGCGCGTGCGTCGTGCACGACCGCCGCAGGAGATCGTGGAGTCGCGGCACGTCTCGGATCTGGCCGAAGGGCGCTTCCGCGTGGTCGGCCGCATCGGCGCGATGCAGACGGTGTCGAGCGCGGTGGACGCGAGCCCCTGCGTGTACGTGGACGTCAGCGAGTTCCGCAGCTTCGGCGGGGCGTTGGCGCAAGAGGTCGTCCGCGAGGTCCGCGCGACGCCGTTCCTCGTCGACGACGGCACGGGGCTCGTGTGGGTCGACCCGCGCGAGGCGGAGATCGAGGCGGTCACCGTGCAGGAGGATCTCGGGCTCACCGCGGAGCGACGGCTACGCGTCGGTGAAGAGGTCGAGGTGGTCGGCACTTTTCGACGCCTCGAGGTCGAGAGCGAGGGCGGGCCGTACCGCGGGGTGTCGAGCGTGTGGAGCGTGGGAAGCGACGCCCACGGGGCGCCGCGCGTGAGCTACCGGACCGAGCCCGAGATGGTTCTGGCGGGCGACGAGCTCGCGGCGTTCTTCCGCGGGGCGGGCGTGCTGCTCGTGGCGGCGGGCTCGCTGATCGCGCTGCTCGTGAGCTGACGGCCTGCTCGTGAGCTGACGGCCTGCTCGTGAGCTGACGGCCTGCTCGTGAGCTGACGGCCTGCTCGTGAGCTGACGGCCTGCTCGTGAGCTGACGGCCCGCTCGTGAACGGACCGCCGCTGCATCACGAGCGTCCTCGCCCGAAAGGCGCACGAAAAAGCCCCTGCGTGAAGGCAGGGGCGGTTCCGGCGCGTGGATTCGAACCACGATTCGCGGATTCAAAGTCCGCTGTCCTGCCTTTGAACGACGCCGGATCCTGGCGGCCCGAACACACCTCCGCGCGAAGGCACGGGGGCGAGGCGTGAAAAACGACGAGAGCAAGCCGTGATCGTGGACGTGGACGTGGACGTGGACGTGAACGGCGACGACCGCCGTACGACCTCCGCCGCGGACACACCGCCGGAACCGCCGCACGATCCCGACGGCGTGCCCGCCACGCCGATGCCGTGCGTCCCGTCGCTTGCCGAATCCTTCGCGTCGCTCTACCGTGAGTCACGTTGTCCGTCGCTCGGGTGCGCGACGGGGCTTGGGGTGTCGCGATGAAGAGTCTGTCTCGGGGTGCCGTCCGCGTGGTCGTGTGCGTGGCGTGGGTATGGGCCGTCCTCGGTGTCGTCGGCTGCGACGACGGACCGGGCTTCAACCTACCGCCCGTCGATCCAGGGCCGCGCGACGGCGGCACGCCGCTCGAAGACGGCGAGGTCCCGGACGACGACGGCGGCGTGGTCGGCATCGACGGCGGCCCCTCGTTCTGCAGCGAGGTCTCCTGCGGGATGGGCACCTGCAACGAGGGCGGGCGCACCTGCAACTGCGATCCCGGCTACGCGTACGACGAGGCGATGCGCACCTGCGTGGCCGACGCGTGCGGCGGCGAGTGCGGCGCGGGCACCGTCTGCAACGAGGACACCGGCGAGTGCGAGGCCCCCGGCTGCACCCCCGACCGCGAGGTCGGCGACTTCCGCTTCTGCTTCGACACCACGAACGACGGCTACGACGTGGTCGTGCGCTACGAGGGCGCGGGCGACGTCGACGTCGCGGGCAGCGAGATCAAGCTCAACGGCGCGCGCGTGAACCTCGCCGGCTCCTACGACGCCGCAACCAAGACCTTCGCGATCCGCGCGCGCGGGCTCCCGCCGTCGAAGTACAGCTACCTCTTCCGCCTGCGCACGACCACGGGCACGAACGTGCGCCCGCTCTTCATTCCGATGTGGATCGGCGAGGGCATCCGCTACGCGGACTTCACCTGGAACGACAGCATCGTCTACCAGATCTTCACGGACCGTTTCCTGAACGGAGATCCCTCGAACGACCTGAACAACTCGGCCGGAACGCTCGCGCAGGTCACCGACATGCGAAGTCAGTGGCAGGGCGGTGACTTCGCGGGGATCACGCAGAAGATCCGTGATGGATACTTCGAGGACATGGGCATCAACACGCTCTGGATCTCCTCGCCGATCCTCAACAGCCACAACAGCCAGCCGGGCGTCGACCCCGGCGACACGCGCCGCTTCGCGAGCTACCACAGCTACCACCCGATCGCGACGGGCTACACGCATCTGAACGACTACGGCTACGCCAACCCCATCGAGCCGGCCTTCGGCACGGCGGAGGAGCTGCACGAGCTCGTCAACGAAGCGCACCGGCGCGGCATCCGCATCATGCCGGACTTCGTGGCGAACCACGTGCAGCGCGAGGCGAACATCTACTCGCGCAATCCGGGTTGGTTCTTCGGGCACAATCAATGCCACAACCGCTGGGACGAGGCGCGCATCGGGTGCTGGTTCACCCTCGACATGCCGGACTTCCACTACGGCGCGAACCCCGCTGCCGTCACCGCGGTGGTCGATCACGCGCTCTGGATGATCCAGGAGTTCAACTTCGACGCGTTCCGCGCGGACGCGCTCAAGCACATGGACGACGTCTTCGTGCGGGCGCTCAAGCGGGCGGTCGTCGAAGAGATCGAGACCACGGTCGACGACCACTCGCGCACGGTCGAGCCGACGATCTTCTACATGGTCGGAGAATCGCTCGGCGGCTGGGCCCGCTACCACGTGCGCGCAGACATGGTGCAGGGGCAGGTCGACGAGGAGTACTACAACCAGACCAAGGCCGCGCTGCTCACCTTCACGGGCACGCTGCGCAACCTCGCCAACTTCTCG
>JALOQC010000025.1 GCA_025453555.1 Myxococcota bacterium
AGCCCAGGGTCGTTCAGACCCGGGCCCTCACGAAGAAGCCCAGGGTCGTTCAGACCCGGGCCCTCACGAAGAAGCCCAGGGTCGTTCAGACCCGGGCCCTGACGAAGAAGCCCAGGGTTGTCCAAGGCTCTGACGAAGAAGCCTCTCCCGAGCACCGCGTTTCCCGAGCTACCCGCCCCGAGCCCACCATGAGCCTCCCCCCCGACAAGCTGCACCGCTACTTCGACGGCGACCTCTCCGAGGGCGAAGCGAAGGTCGTCGCGCGCGAGATCGAGGGCACGGAGGACGAGGCGCGCCTGGCCGCGCTCGGTCGCATCGGCGATCTCGTTCGGCTCGAGGCGGAAACGGCGGCGGACTTCGACGCCGACGCCCTCTTCGGCCGCATCCAGGCTGGCCTCGCCGCCCAGCCGAACCCGCGCCTCCGCGTGATCGAAGGCCAGCGCAAGACGCGCACCCGCGTCGCGGTCGGCGCCGTGGTCGCGCTCGCGGCCGCGGTCACCCTCTTCTTCGTGACCCGCCCGCCGTCCACCGACGAGACCGCGGCCCACCCGTTCGACACGCGCCGTGAGGTCCTCGTCGACAACACCGAGGCTCCCGTCCTCGTCCACCCGCCTGGCGGGAGCGAGGTCGAGAGCGTCGAGTGGGGCGCGAGCACCGGCACCGTCTTCCACGTCGAAGGCAGCGAGGGTCAGCCGCTCGCGGTCGTGTGGATCGACGAAGGGAGCTTCTGATGCGCACCGTCCGGACCGTTCTCGCGTCGTTCGGCCTCGCGTCGTTCGGCCTGGCGACGCTCTTCGTGGGCGCCCTCGCCTCGGTGGCGACCTTCGCGCCTTCGGCGCACGCCCAGCCCCGCGCCGAGGTCACCCGTGGCGAGGTCCTCGTCGTCCTCGCCAAGGAAGCCCCCGGCACCATCGCGCCCGAGCTCGCGCAGATTACCGCGCTGCGTCGCCCGCCCTTCGACTCCTTCCGCTCGATGGAGGTCCTCGAGCGCAGCGACCTCCAGCTCCGCACGGGCACCCCGCACGAGATCGTGCTCCCGAACGGCCGCAAGCTCCGCGTCGAGCTCCAGCGCATCGGCCCCGACGGCCGCTTCCGCGTGAAGGTCTCGATCCAGCGCGAAGGCGAGCAGGACTACCTGCCGCTCTTGCAGGTGGTCGCGAGCCCAGGCGACCCGTTCTTCGTGGCCGGCCAGAGCCACCTCGGCGGCACGCTGGTGATCGGCATTCGCCTCGGCGAGAGCTGAACGACACCACTCCGTTTTCGCGCCACCCCTCGGCGATCCGAGAGCGTCGACGCTCCGGAAATCGACGCTCTCAGCGATCCGAGCCTCCCACCCCGATTTCTCCGGGCTCTACCGGTCGGGCGCGGCGATGTCACCCGAGGCTCGAGCCGGCATCTCGCTCGCTCGTCCGGAGACGAAGCGGCGAGCGCGCACGCGGACATCCACCCGCAGCGCAGGGTGCGACGGCCCGGTTTCTGCCCAGGATCCGCTCGTCGACAACCGAGGTTTCTGCCGAATCTCCGCCCCATCACCTGCTACAACGACCTGGTGCGACGCGCGCTCAGTCTTCTCTCTCTCCTGGTGTTCTCGTGGTCGACTGTCGCGAGCGCACAGCTCTCACCGCCGGTCGCTCCGCAGCTCTCACCGCCCGTACCCGCGGCAGAGACGCCCTTCGGTGGCGTGGCCTACGGCGCGGTGGACTCCGCCACCGTGCGGGTCTTCGCGGTCGGGGACGTGGGGACGGAGCAGGTTCGCGGACGGTCGACGATGCGGGTCGTCGCGCTCCCGGAGACGGGGCACGGGAGCGGCGTGTTGGTCGATCCGCGCGGGGTCGTCGTCACGGCGGCGCACGTCGTGGAGGGTGCGCGGCACCTGGCGGTGCGGCTCCCCGGAGGCGGCGGGCTTCTGCCCGCGATCGTCGTGCACCAGGACGACGTGCTCGACTTCGCGCTGGTGCTCGTGCTGAGCGACGACGCGCTGCCGAACGTGCTGCCGCTGCCGGAGGCGCCGCCGGCGCTGACGGTGCGGCAGACGGTCGATGCGGTGGGCTACCCGCTCGATGCCACGCGCGAGCATCCGCAGTCGACGCGTGGGATCGTGAGCGCGGCGCTCGGCGACGGACGCCTGCAGCTCGGGATCAGCGTGAACCCCGGCAACTCGGGCGGTCCGCTCGTCGACGAGCGCGAGACGCTGGTGGGAATCGTCGTGGCGCGCGGGGACGTGCAGCGTGGCGTGCAAGGGATCGGCGTCGCCGTTCCGACGGCGCCGATTCGCGCGGCCTACGACGGAGCCATGCGGGGCGCGTTCGCGCGTGCACATCGGGAGCTGCGTGCCCGAGCCGACGCTGCGCGGAGCGCCGAGGTCGTCGATGCGTTGGTACGGCTCGGCGGCGTGGAGCTGCTCGAAGAGGCCGCGCGCGTCGCGGACGGGGTCGCGGGGTCCGAGCGGCTCGCGCACTTCGAACGGGTCGCGTCGCAGACGAACGAGCCTTCGCTGCTGATCTTGTTGGCGGCGTACTTCTGGGATGCGTCGCTCGTCATGCTCGAGCGCAGCGGTGGCGCGCCCACTCCTTCGCACCTACCGCCGGGCAGTCTGCGCGACACCGCGATGCGCGCGCAGGCGAAGGCGCGCGAGCTCGTCGCACGCGCGGTCTCGATGGACGCGACCTTGGCGCAGCGGTCGGCGTTCGTGGCGTTCCTCCAGACGGGGCAGACGCAGATGGCGAACCAGGCGGGCCAGCCGACGGGCGCTCCGGCGCGCTGGTCGTCGTTCTCCCCGACCGTGCAGCCCCAGCTTCGGCCGGAGGCGGACGAGACGGGGCGCGGGTGGTTCCCGATGTTGACCGTGGGCTACCAGGCCGACGTCGCCAGCGCGCCGTCGAACGGCTTCCAGGTGGCCGCGTACTTCCCCTTGGTGCTCACCGGGACGCGCGGGTCCGCGGTCCGCTTCGCGTTCGGTCTCGGGCTCGGCTTCTCGTTCAACCTCCAAGGCGACGACTACTACGACGACGACTGGGACTCGTTCGACGTCTACGGGCTCGTCGGTCCGTCGTTGCGTTTCCGATTCTCGGCGGGAATCGGGTTGGTCGTGCAGGCCGCGTGGGCCCCCGGCGCGCGCCTGGGGTGCCCGGATTGTTACGGCTCGGGCGACGACTGGGAGCCGACGTTCGCGTCGTTCCGCTTCGCGGTCGGGCCGAGCTTCGGACGGTTCCACATGGCGGCCACGGTCCGGGTAGCCGACGCGCATCGTTACTACGACGGCGACGGCAACCTGCTCGTGCTTCAGGTCGGCGCGCAGGGTGGCGTGAGCTTCTGACCGTGACGAGCTTCGACCCGTGATGACGCCGAAGCCCATCGGACGGCTCCGATCGGACTCGCCCTTCGAGCCATCACTCGCACCACGCCTCGCCCCCGAGCGTGCAGCTTGTAGCCCCATCGCCACCCAAGTACCTTGGTCGCCGGTCTGCGATGAGCCAGGAACGCTTCGTCCGGTGTCCACACTGCAACCTGCCGCACGAGGCGGGCACCACGCAGTGTCCGGTGACTGGGCGCTCGATCGAGATGAAGCCGCGCAAGCGGGGCTCGGTGTTTCCGCCTGCGTCTCTGGAGCCGGTGTGGAAGACGCCCGTGCCGGACGAGGTGGACATCGACGTCGACGACTCTCCGAGCGTGACGCGGCTCTTCGGGCTGACCCTCGACGGGAAGTACCGCCTCGACGAGCTGATCGGACGTGGTGGGATGGGCGTGGTCTACCGCGCCGAGCACACCGGGCTGCGGCGCAAGGTGGCGGTGAAGGTGCTGCTGCGGGGCCACGAGGCGGGCACGGAGTCGAAGCGACGCTTCGAGCGGGAGGCGCGCACCGCCGGCAACATCGGGCACCCGAACATCGTGCAGGTCTTCGATCTCGGGAGCCTGCCGGACGGAAGCCCGTACCTCGTGATGGAGCTGCTCGAGGGGACGTCGCTCGCAGACAAGCTGAAGATCGAGGGCGCGCTCCCGATCGCGCAGGCATGCGACGTGGTCGCGCAGGTGCTCTCGGCGCTCGACGCCGCGCACGAGAAGGGCATCGTCCACCGCGACCTGAAGCCCGACAACGTGTTCCTGACCACGGACGGTCAGGTGAAGCTGCTCGACTTCGGCATCTCGAAGAACGTGCTCGACGAGACGCTCTCGCTCACGCGCACCGGCATCGTGGTGGGGACGCCGTACTACCTCGCGCCCGAACAAGCGCGCGGCGAGCGCAACATCGATCACCGCGTGGATCTCTGGGCGGCGGGCGTGCTGCTCTACGAAGCGCTGACGGGCATGCTCCCGTTCTCGGCCGACAACTACAACGCACTGATCGCCAAGATCCTCACCCAGCGCCCGGCGCCGGTGGGCGCGGTGCGGCCGACGATCTCACCGCTGCTGGAGGCCGTGGTGATGAAAGCGCTCTCGTTCGACGCCGCCGGTCGCTTCCGCGACGCGCGCGAGATGCGGGCGTCGCTCCTGGCCGCCAAGGACGTGCCGAGCCGCGAGGTGAAGCTCGGGCTCGACGCGGTGGTGGAGCGCGGGAAGAGCCAGCTCGCGGAGCTCGGCATGACCGACGAGCACACGACCGTGATGGCGGGCCCGGTGCGCTTCGGCGGCGAGGACGCGACGGAGCTCAGCGACGCCTTCACGCTCGCGGATCACCCGCTCGACGAAGACGGAAGCGGGTGACTCTCTCGCAGCGGACTCCCCGCGCTCCGTGAGCGGAGGCCGAAGGCGCGAGCGGAATCAGCGCGCCCAGGGGTCACGGTTGTCGGTGCGGACGCTGGGCTCGCGCATCACGGGCGGCGCCGGCGGCGGCTCGACGGGCGGGGGCGCGACGACCGGCGTGGGCGTGGTCGGCTCGGGCTCCGTGGCGACCGGACGCGGCCTTCGACCCACGCTGCGCTCGCGCTCGAGCGAGAGGCGCACCTCGCCCTGGCCTGCGAGCACCGTGACGTCGCGGGGCTCGTAGCCGTCGGCTGCGACGCGCAGGGTCCAGCTCTCACCGCTCGGGATCGGCAGCGTGAGGGGCGCGTCGCCGAGATCGACGTCCGCGCGTCGCACGCGCGCGCCGGGGGGCTCGACGACGAGGCGAACCGGATCGTTCGTGGCGGTGGTCGGCGTCGTCGTCGGCGGCGTGGTCGTGGGGCTAGCGCTCGTCGTGGGCGCGACCGGGGTGGGCGAGACCGGGGTGCTGACGATCGGGGTCGCGCGCATCTCCGGCGTCGCGGGCCCACGGAGCAACCACCAGCCGCCGATCACCACCAGCGCGCCGAGCAGCACCGCCACGAGCGCGACCGGCACCGCGCGTTTCGGATCGTCGACGAGCGACGGCGTGCTCGAAGCCGCCATCGTCGGCGCCTGCGCGAGCGAGACACCCGGCCGCTGCACGCTCGTCGCGAGCACGTCGGGGCTCGAGCGCTGGACGCCGGAGCGCTCGAGCGCCGAGGGCGCCTTCGACGTTCCGGGCCGCGAGATGCCCGGGCTCGAGATGCCGCTCGAGATGCCGCTCGAAATGCCGGGGCTCGACGAGGTCGGCAAGCTCGAGCGACCCGCGCTGCTGGGCTCGGGCGTCGCGAGCAAGGCGTCGACCAGCTCACCCATCGAGCGGTAGCGCATCGCGGGATCCTTGCGCAGGCAGCGCATGATCACCGCCGCGAGCTCGGGGCTCGTCGGGCTCTCCGAGTAGACCTCGTGGATCGCGGGCGGCTCCACGTTCATGTGCGAGGCGAGGAGCACGAACTTCGACTCGCTCTCGAAGGGCGGGCGGCCGGTGAGGCAGTGGTAGAGGCACGCGCCGAGCGAGTAGACGTCACTCTCCGGGCCGACGTCGGAGCTGCCGATCTGCTCGGGCGCGATGTAGCGCGGGGTGCCGAGGAGCGCGCCGCTCTGGGTGAGCCCGACATCGTCCGCCTGCTTCACGAGCCCGAAGTCGAGCACCTTCACGAAGTCCGGGTCGGCGCCGCGCACGTTGAGCATCACGTTCGACGGCTTGAGATCGCGGTGGATCATGCCGCGCTCGTGGGCCTCCGCGATCGAGCCGCAGATCTGCAGCGCGATGTGCTTCACGCGCACCGGATCGAGCGGCGCCTCGGCCTGGAGCACGTGGTCGAGCGTGCGTCCGTCGAGGAGCTCCATCGCGATGTAGAAGACGTCCTCGGTGGCCTGGCCGTAGTCGTAGACCACGACGGTGTTCGGGTGGTGCAGCTTCGCGCAGGCGGCCGCTTCGAGGAAGAAACGGCGCGAGAAGTCGGAGCCCTTGGCTTTCGCGTCGAGCTGATCGAGGTCGAGGACCTTGAGCGCGACCTCGCGACCGAGCGGTCGCTGCACCGCGCGGTACACGCGCCCCATGCCACCGCGCGCGATCGCCGCGACGACCTCGTACTTGCCGTCGAGGACCGCGCCGAGAAAGGGATCGCGCCGACCGACCGAAGCGCTCATGCGACCCGCAGGGTAGCAGCGGTCGCCGGTGAGGGCGCAGGTTCTCTACGGGGCGGCTCGTTCCGCTCGCTTGCCGGGCTCGCCTGCGCGTGACAGGGCGCGCGCGATGTCGAGTCGTTGGCGCGTGCGCTCGTGGAACGTGAATGGGCTCCGGTCGGTGGCGGACAAAGGGTTCGCGGAGTGGTTGAAGGCCTCGCGCGCGCACGTGGTCGGCCTGCAAGAGACACGGGCGACGCCGGAGCAGGTGCCGGAGGCCGTGCGCACCCTGCGGGGTTGGAACACTCACTTCGTCGCCGCCGAGCGCAAGGGCTACAGCGGCGTCGGGCTCTATGCGAAGCGAGCGTTCGACGAGCTCGCGACCTCGCTGGGCGACGCGGAGATGGACGCGGAGGGACGCGTGCAGATCGCGCGCTTCGGGCGGCTCTGGATCGCGAACGTCTACTTCCCGAACGGCAGCGGAAAAGATCGCAGCAACGATCGCGTGCCCTTCAAGCTCGCGTTCTACCGCAAGCTCTTCGACACGCTCGAGCCGCTGCGGGCGAACGGCGGACGGGTGCTCGTGATGGGCGACTTCAACACCGCGCCGGAGACGATCGATCTCGCGCGCCCGAAGTCGAACGAGAAGACGTCGGGGTTCTTGCCGGAAGAGCGCGACGAGGTGCGTCGCTGGTGTGCGGCCGGCTGGACCGACACCTTCCGGAGCTTCCACCCGACGCGCGAAGGCGCGTACTCGTGGTGGAGCCAGCGCTTCGGGGTGCGTGAGAAGAACGTCGGCTGGCGCATCGATCTCGTGCTCGCGTCCGAGGGCGCGATGCCCTTCGTGCGCGCGGCCACGATCCACCCCGAGGTGACCGGCTCCGATCACTGCCCGGTCGGGGTGGAGCTCGACGCGGGCGTGCTCGATTGAGCGTCCTCGAGGGGGCAGCTCGCGAATCGGCTGAGCCTCCGCTCCCGAGACGAGCCCGTCGTCGGTTGGCTCCGTTCACCGGCGAGCGCGTCCGACGCACCGAGCGGCGGGTTTTCCCTCCATCGACGACGGAAAACATCGATCCCGCTTGAGCTTCATCGGCACCTCTCCGACACTGAGCCTCCTTCACTTCGGGAGTGGCACATGCGGAATCGGTTGGGTCTCCTCGCCTCGCGATCGTCCACGGCTCGGCACCGGCGCGACGTCCTCGCCGTTCTCCTCCTCGCGCTCGCCACCGCGTGCGGCGCGTCCGGATCGCCCGCGCGCGAGTGTGAGGTCGCCACCGATTGCCCGACCGGCGCCTGCATCGAGTTCCGCTGCGTGGAGCTCGACGACGGCGGCACGCGACCCGACGCCAACGATCCACGCGACGCGCAGCTCCCCGACGGCAGCGCGCCCGACGACACCGACGGCGACGGCGTCCCGAACCCGATGGACAACTGCCCCGCGCTCACGAACCCCGACCAAGCGGACGGGGACGGCGACCGCGTGGGCGACGCCTGCGACAACTGCTTCGAGGTCGCGAACAACGACCAAGCCGACGCGGACGCGGACGGCATCGGCGACGCCTGCGAGACCTTCGTCGATCCCATGGGCGACGTGGACGGCGACGGGGTCGACAACGCGGTCGACAACTGCTGGCGCGTCGCGAACCCCGACCAGGCGGACGACGATCGCGACGGGCTCGGCGACGCCTGCGACAACTGCGCGAGCGTCGCGAACGCCGACCAGCTCGACACCGACGGCGACGGCACCGGCGACGCGTGCGGCGGCGGCTTCAGCAGCGACGACGACGGGGACGGAGTGGTCGACATCTTCGACAATTGTTCGGAGGTCGCCAACCCCGATCAAGCCGACGCAGACGGTGACCGAGTCGGCGACGCATGTGACAATTGTGTCGGCGTCGCGAACCGCGATCAGCTCGACACCGACGGCGACGGAACCGGCGACGCGTGCCCGTTCGATCCGTACGATCCCTTCCTCGACACGGACGGCGACGGCGTGCTCGACCGTCTCGACAATTGCCGAACGGTCTCGAACGCCGACCAGGCCGATCCCGACGCCGACACGATCGGGAGCGCCTGCGACAATTGCCCGAGCGTCGCGAACTTCTTCCAAGAAGATCTCGACGGGAACGGCGTGGGCGACGCCTGCGAGCCGCCGCCCGCGAGCACCCCGACGTGCTCGAACGACACCACGATGTCGTCGCGCGTGAGGCCGAACCTCTACTTCGTGCTCGACTCGTCGGGCTCGATGGCGGGGACGCGATGGACCTCGCTCGTGTCGGCGCTGAACACGATGAGCGACGAGCTCGCGGCCGACTTCAACCTCGGCGTGATGGAGTTCCCGTCGTCGGGCGCGTGCAACGTGAACGCAGCCGCCGAGCTGCTCGATCTCCGCGTGGGTTGGACCGCGGCGCAGTTCCGCGCGAGCTACGGAGGCGCCGCGCCCGACGGCGACGGCACGCCGGCCACCACCGCGCTGAACTACGCGCGCACCAACATGCTCTACGAGCTCGCGGCCGATCCGATCCCGAGCCGACCGAAGGCGATCGTCTTCATCACCGACGGCGCCCCGAACTGCTCGGGCAACAGCGAGGACACGCTCGTCGCGGCGGCGGGCAACCTCTTCGCGGCGGGCGCGCCGGTGTACGCGCTCGGCTACAGCGGCGTGAACGCGACCACGATGGACCGCGTGGCCGAAGCGGGGCGAGGGCTGCCGCGCACCTCGGGCACGGCCGACTGGTTCGTGGTGAGCAGCACCGCATCGATCGTGTCCGCGCTGCGCTCGATCGCCTCGGACATCATCTCGTGCTCCGTCACCGTCGCGTTGGACGGGGACGAAGACGTCTCGCGCATGATCGTCGAGAGCACGATCGACGGCGCGACCGGGCGCGTGCCGCCCGCGGAGTTCCGCTACGACGCGGGCGCGGGCACGGTGACGCTCCTCGGAGCGGCCTGCGACGCGCTGACGAGCGCGGTGGCCGCCGGAGGCACCGCGACCGTGCAGGTGCGCTTCGCGTGCCGCAGCACGTGCACACCGAGCACCGAGGTCTGCGATCACGTCGACAACGACTGCGACGGCACGGTCGACGAGGGCTGCGACTTCTGCGCGGACGAGATCTGCGACGGAACCGAGGACGAGGACTGCGACGGCAGGATCGACGAAGGCTGCCCGGATTGCTCGGTGCGTCCGGAGATCTGCGACGGCGACGACGACGACTGCGACACCCGCGTCGACGAGGGGTGCTCGACCGACTGCCGCCCGATCGGCGAGGTCTGCAACGGCGAGGACGACGACTGCGACGACCTCGTCGACGAAGGCTGCGCGGACGGTTGCATCCCCAACCCCGAGGTCTGCGACGGCGACGACGACGACTGCGACGGGCGCACCGACGAGGGCTGCTTGCGGCTCGAGTGAACGAACGACCGGCCTCGGCGGCGTTCGGCGGGCACCCACCTCGCCGGGCGACCGGAAAGCGCTGACGACGCATCGCGTCGTGGGCGTTGATCCCCCCCGCGGCGCCATCTACCCTCGCGCCCCGTGAGCGACATCGCGTCGGTCCCGCCGCTCGGCGGACCTCTTTCTCCCGGGTCTCTGGTCGGTGGCCGCTTCTTGGTCGAGGGCGGTGTCCGCGAGGACGCGCTCGGTACGGTGCTTCGCGCACAAGATCAAAAGACGCAGAAGCCCATCTTGCTCCGCGTGCTGCGGGAGGGGCTGCTCGACGAGGCCGGCCTCAAGCGCCTGCGCGAAGAGTGTCGCGTCGCGGCGCGCCTCGCGCACCGGAACATCGCGGCGACCTACGGCGTCGGCTCGGGCTTCGTGGCCAGCGAGTGGGTCGACGGCCATCACCTCGCGGAGGTGCTCGCCAAACGCGTCGCCGAGGGGCGTCCGATGTCGTTGCGCGGCGCGTACAACGTGGTCGCGCACGTGTGCCGCGCGCTGACCGCCGCGCACTCGCGCACGTGCCACGGCGCGCTGCGCCCCGAGGTGGTCTGGGTCACGAGCGCGGGCCGCGTGAAGGTGTCCGACTTCGGGCTCGGCAAGGCGCTCGTCGAGTCGCAGGGACCGAACGCCCTCCCCTACGCCGAGCAGGCGTCGCTCGCGCCCGAAGTGAAGGCGGGCGAGCCGCCGACGCCCCGCAGCGACATCTTCGGGGTCGGCGCGATCCTCTACCAGCTCCTCACCGGCAAGTCGCCCGCGGAGGGCTTCGTACCTCCGTCGCAAGCGCACCCCGAAGCGACGCCGGAGATCGACGAGATCTTGCTGCGTTGCCTCGCGCTCGATCCGGCGGCGCGTTTCGGATCGCCCGACGAGGTCCGCTCGGCGCTGCAACCGCTCGCCGCCGCCGCGCCGGAGGCCGACGCACACGACTTCGACGTGGACGTCGACGTGGACGGCGACGGCGTGGCGGACGAGCCGGCGCCGAAGCACGCCGCCGCGCCGTCGACCGCGAAGCCCGCCACGCCTACCGCCACGCCTACCGCCGCGCCTACCGCCACGCCGGCGAAACCCGCAGCACCTCGCCCGCCCGCACCGCCGCCTGCAGGTGCGAAGCCGCGACCTCCGGGACCGCCGCCCAAGCCGTCCGCGCCCAACGCGGGAGTCGGAGCGCCCGCCGCGCCCCAGGTCGGCCGTCGCGTGGGGATCGACGAGGAGTTCCGCACGTCGTTGCCGGGGCCGGCGCCCGGTGCCGCCGCGGAGGTGGATCTCGGGGGCCTGCTCGCGAAGATCACCGAGAACGACGCGCCGCGCTGGATGGTCGTGAAGGACGGACTCGATCACGGGCCCTTCTCGGGGCGCGAGCTCGTCGAGCTGATCGTCAAGAGCGAGGTCCTCGCCGACCACGTGCTGCTCAACATGGACGACGGCGACCGCCGCCCCGTGAAGCAGCACCCGGAGCTGCGCGAGTTCGTCGACCAAGCGCGCATCCGTCGCGAAGAGGACGCGCGCAAGGCGGCGCTGAAGCGCGCGGAGAGCGCGGAGAAGCGCACGGGCGTCGCGAAGGCGGCCATCGCGGCGGGCGTGCTGCTCGTGCTCGGGGGCGGCGTCGCGGTCTTCCTCATGACGCGCGAGGCCGGCGGCAACGAGCAAGTCGCGCAGGCGGACATGGGCGACCTGTTCCAGCGCGGTCAGATCGAGGTCGAAGGCACCGCCGGCATCCTGCCAGATCCTCCGCGGGGCGGCGGAGGAGGCATGCGACGCGCGGGCGGCGGCGGCGGCCGACCGGGCGGCTTCCACGGCTCCTACGAGGACGCGATGAACGTGCCCATCGACCTCGGCGACGCGACGGGCAGCGGCAGCCAAGCACGCCTCTCGCCCGGCGACGTCGCGTCGACGATGAACCGCAGCTTGAACTCCATCTACAACGCGTGTGTGGTCCCCGAGCTCCGCCGCGGCGGCGGGCTCGGCAACGTCACGATCGACATCGCGATCGCCGGCAGCGGCAGCGTGATGGGCGTGAGCGCTCGGGCGGGCTCGGGCGAGTTCAAGACCTGCATCCGCAACCAAGTCAGCCGCGTGCGCTTCCCGTCGTTCTCGGCGCCGCGCATGGGCGCTCGCTACAGCTTCTCGGCCGGCTGATGCGTCGCGCGCTCCGAACCTTCACCGCGCTCGCGCTGCTCGTCGGCTGCGAGGCGACGCTCGAGTCGGATCTCTCGGAGACCGACGCGAACCAGCTCGTGGTCGCGCTGCACGCGCACGGCATCGGCGCCGCCAAGGAAGCGGTCGGGACCGGCGAGGACGCGCGCTTCTCGGTGACCGTCGCGCCCGAAGAGGTCGCGCCCGCGCTCGAGGTGCTGCGCGCGGAGGGTCTGCCGCGCGAGCGCGCGCCGGGGCTGGCGGAGGTGTTCGGGCAGCCGGGCCTCGTGCCGACCGCGACCGAAGAGCGCGCGCGCTACGTGAGCGCGCTGGCGGGCGAGCTCTCGCGTTCGGTGGAGACGATGGAGCGGGTGCTCGAGGCCCGCGTGCACGTCGCGCTCCCGGACACGCGCCGCATCGCGCTCGACGAGACGCGCCCGCGGCCGCGCGCCTCGGTGTTGGTGCGCCATCGCGGCGAGCCGGTCGACGACACCGCGGTGCGCGCGCTCGTGGCAGGCGCGGTGCAGGACATGACGCTCGAGGACGTCGCGGTCGTGCAGGTGCAGGCGAACGTCGAGGTTCCGCAGCGCGAAGCCAACCTCGTCCGTTTCGGTCCGATCGCGGTCACGCGCGGGAGCTCGACCGCGCTCAAGGCCGTGCTCGGCGCTGCGCTCGCGCTGCACGTGGTGCTCGCGGTGCTCTTGGTGATCGGCTGGCGTCGCAAGCGCGTCGCGCCCGTCGCGGAGCCGCCGGCGGGCTGACGTCGCGAGCGTCGACGCGCGGCGCTCACGACCACCGTCACGACGCCACCGTCATGACGACCACGGTCACGTCGCCGTTCACGTTCACGTTCACTTGGCTCGCGCGCGGACGAATCGCGCAGCGGATCCCGGGAGGTCTGCGATACGCTCTTTCCCGCGTGCCTCGGGGGGCGCGCGGAAATGCTGCACGCGCACGGCGCGGGAGAGGGGTGCGATGTCCACGAAGTTCCTGGAAGCGACCAAGTACTACGTCGAGAGCGCGGCGAAGCTGCTCGGGCTCGCGGCGGACGAGACGAAGCAGCTCGAGACGCCGCACCGCGAGGTCCGCGTCGAGCTGAACATCCGGATGGACGACGGCACCATCGGGACCTTCATCGGCTTCCGCGTGCAGCACGACAACGCGCGCGGCCCCTTCAAAGGCGGAATCCGCTACCACCACCACGTCGACAGCGAAGAAGTCACCGCGCTCGCGTCGCTGATGACCTGGAAGACGGCGGTAGCCGGCGTACCGTTCGGCGGCGCCAAAGGCGGAATCCAGGTCGACGCTTCGAAGCTCTCCGAGGACGAAAAGCAACGACTCACGCGCCGCTTCATCGACGGAATCCACGACATCATCGGGGCCACGACCGACATCCCCGCGCCCGACGTCAACACCAACGGACAGACGATGGCGTGGATCTTCGATCAATACTCGAAGTACCACGGCTACCAGCCGGGTGTCGTGACGGGCAAGCCGGTCACCCTCGGCGGAAGCGAGGGCCGCGAGCAGGCGACCGGTCGCGGCGCGGTGTTCGCGACCGAAGAGCTGCTCGCGTCGATCGGCGAGAGCGTCGCCGGCAAGCGCGTGTCCATCCAGGGCTTCGGCAACGTCGGCACCTGGGCCGCGAACGACTTCGTCGCGAAGGGCGCGAAGGTCACGGCGATCAGCGACATCTCCGGCGGCTACGTGAACGACGCCGGCATCGACGTCGCGGCCGCCATCGCGCACGTGAAGAAGCACAAGAGCCTCGCGGGCTTCACGGGCGCCGAGCACGTGCACGGCGACCGCGTGCTCGTCCACGACTGCGACATCCTCGTGCCGGCGGCCTTGAGCGGCGTGCTCACGAAGGAGAACGCAGGCGACGTACGCGCCAAGTGGATCATCGAGGGCGCGAACGGTCCGACCGATCCGGAAGCAGACGAGATCCTCGAAAAGAAGGGCGTGCTGGTGCTGCCCGACATCTACGCGAACTGTGGCGGTGTCACCGTGAGCTACTTCGAGTGGTCGCAGAACATGCAGCACTACTACTGGGACGAAGCCCAGGTGAACGAAGCGCTTCACAAGGTGATGCGTCGCGGCTTCGCGAACTTGGCGGACGCGCGCAAGAAGCACACGTGCTCGTTCCGTAAGGCGGCTTTCGTGGTCGGCCTCGGCCGCGTGGTGGAGGCGACGCGTCTGCGCGGGCTCTGATCGCTCCGCCGGGCTCCGGTCGCGCGATCGCGAAGCCCCGGACGCGTTCTCGTGCTCGGGACGCCTCCGGGGCTTCGGCGTTTCCGCGCTCGCCCCTTGCGCCCGACGGCTCGTTCGCGGAACGCTCGACGCGCGATGGCGGAAGGCGAGAAAGACAACACCGCGCTCTACGTGCTCCTCGGCTGCGCGGGCCTGCTCGTGCTCGGGCTGTGCGCGGCGACCGGCGTCGGCGTGTGGATGGTGATGGAGCAGGCGTCGTCGGCGCCTCCCGTCGCCTACCCGATGCCGCCGGGGCCGGTGCCGGGTCCCACCGTTCCGGGTCCCACCGTACCCACACCACCCCCGCCAGTTGCACCGTCGCCCTTCCCGCCTCCCACGGGGCCTGCGCTGCCCCCTCCTCCGAGCTTCGCGCCGCCCATGCTGGTGCGCGCGACGATCGACTCGGTCGAGGGCGCGAGCCCGGTCGCGGTCGGCACCGCGTGCGAGTTCACGGTGGAGCGCCAGCCTTCACCGGATCAGCCCTCGGGCTATTGGTGTCGCACGCAGATCGTGTGCGGCGGTCGGCTGCTCTACGGCGGCCCCTCGGCGGGCTTCTTCCCGTGCACACTCGGCGAAGGAACGCCGCGCACCGTCGTCGGGCAAGACGTCGAGACCACGAGCGTCGACACCGACGCGTCGATGTCGATCGACACGTCGACCGCGACCCTGGCGATCCGCGACGACGGTGCGGGACCGTTTGGCGCGTACGGCGTGCGCGCGCGAATCACCGAGACGCGCTGAGCACGACGCGCGAGCCCACGAAGCGTCGTGCGCCGACGATGCGTGATCGTGCGAATCGGCGCGCGTGTAGTACGTAGGCGCGGTGACGTCTGCTCCGAGCCCGACCGCGACCCCGCCGCCTCCGACGGATCCGTCGGCGGCTGACCCCGCCGACCCAGCGGATCCGACGCCTCCGTCGACCGCGGGGTCCCCGCACGCCGACCACGAAGCACGACGCGACGTGCACGCGCGCACCGTGGAGGCGCTCGAGTCGCGCGCCGGGCGGGTCGGTCTCGGACGCCTGCTGCTCTTCCTCGCGCTCGTCATCCTCGGGGCGTCCGCGTGGAGCCGCCACGACCCCATGCTCGGCGCGGGCGCGGGCGCGGCGCTCCTCGGCTTCGTCGTGCTGGTGATCCTCCACGCGCGCGTGCTGACTCGACGCGACGAAGCGGAGGCTCGCCGCGCCGTGCACGAGCGACACCTGTTGCGTCTCCAGGGCCGCGCGAGCGAGCTGCCGCCGGCCGGCACCGCGACGCCCGATCATCCGTACGCGGTCGACGTCGATCTCGTCGGCGCGAGCTCGCTCCAACAACGCCTCGACGTCACCCACACCGTGCGCGGGACCGCGATCCTCTCCGCATGGCTCGGCGCGCCCAGCGACCCGGCGACGATCCGCGAGCGCCAAGCCGCGGTGGCCGAGCTCGCGCCGATGCGCGAGTGGCGCGAGAGCCTCGAAGCGCTCGCGGGACCGCCCGACCAACGCCTCGACGCCGCGCCCTTCCTCGAGTTCACGCGCCGCAAGCCGCTCGTCACGACACCCGTCGTCGTGCTGATGCACGTGTTCCCGCTCTCGGTGCTCGGGCTCTTCGTCGCCGCGAAGCTGGGCGCGCTCCCCGACTCCGTGTGGTCGTCGGTGCTCGGCCTCCAGACCATCGTCGCGTTCGCGTTCAAGAAGCAGTGCACCGACGCGTTCCAGCTCGTCGCCGCTCGCCGCGGATACGCGGAGGCGTTCCAACGTCTGCTCGTGCTCGTCGAGCAAGGACGCTTCGAGTCGCCGCTGCTGCGTCGTCTCCAGGAGCGCGTCCGGGTCGAAGGCCGCGCGCCCTCGCAGTACATGGCGCGCCTCGATCGCTGGGCGGGTTTGGCCGAGTTCTACACTCAGTTCCCGGTGCACTTCGTGGTCGACCTGCTGACGCTCTGGGATCTGCACGTGCTCTGGCGTCTCGAACGTTGGAACGCCGACGTCGGCAAGGGCCTCGAGGACGCGTTCGAGGCGCTGGGCGAGGTCGAAGCGCTCGCGAGCTTCGCTGCGCTGCTCGCCGACGATCCGAACGCGCGGCTGCCCGAGCTGCACGACGCGCCCGTCACGTTCGAAGCCGACGGTCTCGCGCATCCGCTGCTCTCGACCGATCGCCGCGTCGCCAACGACGTGAAGCTCCCCGGCGCCGAGCGCGCCGCGTTGGTGGTCACCGGATCGAACATGGCCGGCAAGTCGACGCTGCTCCGCGCGGTCGGTCTGAACCTCTCGCTCGCGCTCGCGGGCGGTCCCGTGATCGCGTCGCGCTTCGTGTTCTCGCCCGTGCGGCTGCGCGCCTCCATGCGCGTCGACGACTCGCTGCAGCGCGGCGCGAGCTACTTCCACGCCGAGCTCACCAAGCTCCGCACCGTCGTCGCCGAAGCGGACGCGCAGCCGCCGATCTTCTTCCTCCTCGACGAGATGCTCCGAGGCACCAACGCCCGCGCACGACACCTCGGCGCGCGCGCGATCCTCGAGCACCTGCTCGCGCGCGGCGCGGTCGGGCTCGCGGCCACCCACGACGTCGCGTTGGCGTCGCTCGAAGACGAGACCGACGGTCGCGTGCGCAACGTGCACTTCACGGACGTGCTGCTCGATGGTGAGATGGTCTTCGACTACCGGCTGCGCGACGGCGTGGTGCGCACGAGCAACGCGCTGCGGCTGCTGCAGCTCGCGGGCATCGACCTGAAGGACGTCGACGATCGCGTGACCGACGGCTGACGCGCGACGCCCGACGATCACCGAGCCGCGAATTGACGTTTTTGGAGCCGGCCGCCAGGCCGAGCGACCCGACGTCACGTGAGCGTCGCCGTCAGGCGACCGAACCAAGCCAATCGAAGCGGAATCGTGCGAGGCGAAGCGGACGCAGTCCGCGAAGCTGCACGATTCCGCGAAACCATCGGGCCGCGCGAGAGCGCGGAGCCGACGAATCGCGTGAGAGAGCCGTGGCGAGCCGACCGAAGCTCGCGATACCTTGGCGCCGATGTCTTCCGCGCGTGTCGTGGTGTGCGCTCTCTTCTCGGCTCTGCTCGCGGGCTGCGGCGACGACGCCTCCCCTCCCCCGACGGACGGCGCGACGACGTGCACACGCGACGTCGAGTGCGACGACGGGCTCTTCTGCAACGGCACGGAGACGTGCGGCGGCGACGCCTCGCCGAACGGCTGCTCGGCCGGCGCGCCGCCCTGCGAAGGACGCTGCGACGAGTCGCGACGACGCTGCCTCGGCTGCGAGGTCCCCGACGCGGACGGCGACGGGCACGCCGCGATCGCGTGCGGCGGCGACGACTGCGACGACGGTGACGCCGACCGATTTCCGGGCAACGTCGAGACCTGCGACGCGCTCGGCCGCGACGAGGACTGCGACCCCACGACCCTCGGCGAGGACCGCGACCGCGACGGCTTCGTCGACGATCGCTGCTGCAACGTGCAGGAGAGCGGCGCGCTGCGCTGCGGCGACGACTGCGACGACCTGCGCGACTCCGTGAATCCGAGCGCGCTCGACGTGTGCAACGAACGCGACGACGACTGCGACGGCAGCACCGACGAGGAACCCTCGCTCGTCTTCTACGTCGATGCCGACGGAGACGGCTGGGGCGTGGACGGCGATCCCGACGACGAGACGTTGCCCTCCGAGACGCGTCCCATCCGCGCGTGCGCACGCCCCGAGGGGTACTCCCTGCAGCCGGGCGATTGCGACGACGAGGACGCCCGTGCAGCTCCCGGCTCCCTCGAGATCTGCGGTGGCGGCGACGAGGACTGCGACGACGCGATCGACGAGTACGGCGAAGGCGCCGACACGCCTGCGATCGACCCGCGTCTCTGGTACGTCGACGCCGATCGCGACGGCTGGGGCAACACCGATCGTGTCGAGCTCGGCTGCGCTCCGCCCGACGACGGACGCACGTACGCGCGCCGACTCGGCGACTGCCGCGACGACCGCGACGACGTGAACCCTGGCGTGACCACGCCGCGTCCCATCCCGTCTTGCCCCGACGGCATCATCCGCGGCGACATCGCGATCCCGTTCGCGCCCTTCCACTGCGGGGGTGGCCGGTGGGAGTGCGTCGACGCGTTCGAGCGGCGCTGCGGGCAGTACACGTTCGTCGACGCGTGGTGGGACTACGACTGCTCCGGAGCCCTCGAGACGTTCCCCGTCGTGCCCATCTACTTCTACACGCCGGAGCTGGACGAGTGCGGGCGCTTCTCGGAGCAGCGATTCTCCCCGACCGAGTGCGGGCTGCTCTCCGGGCTGGCGCTCGAGTACGGCCCACCCGTGGTGCCCGAGTGCAACGCGACACCGATCGGTGAGCTCGGCCCCGTTCGGTGTCTGTGATCGTGCGCCGCCCGTGATCGCAGCTTCCGTCGCGTCGTCCACGGTCGGTGATCGTGCGCCGTCCGTGGTCGCAGCTTCCGTCGTGTCGTCCACGCGCCGAGGGTGAGCCCATCCGCGAGCGCACGTTGAGCGGACACCTCGCTTCGGCCACAACGCGCGTGTGGAAGCGCTGCCCATCGACGCGCACCTGCCCGCGATCCTCGACGCGCTCCGCGCGCGTCGCAACGTCGTGATCGTCGCCGAGCCGGGCGCGGGCAAGACGACGCGGGTCCCCCGCGCGCTCCTCGATCGCGGCTTCGCGTCGCGCGGAGACGTCGTGGTGCTCGAGCCACGGCGCTTGGCCGCGCGTCTCGCCGCGACTCGCGTCGCCGACGAGCTCGGCGAAGAGGTCGGAGCGCGCGTCGGCTACCAGGTGCGCTTCGACGAGCGCGTGAGCCGCGCGACCCGCGTGCGCTTCGTGACCGAAGGCGTGTTCGTCCGCCGCCTCACCGAAGATCCGAGCTTGCGCGGCACCGCGGTCGTGATCTTCGACGAGCTGCACGAGCGCCACCTGCACACCGACCTCGCGCTCTCCTGGTGTCGACGCGCGCAACGCGAAGGCGCCGACCTGCACCTCGTCGCGATGAGCGCGACCCTCGACGCAGCTCCGGTGTCGCGCTTCCTCGACGCGCCGGTGATCGACGTGCCGGGTCGCACCTTCCCCGTGACGATCGAGCACGCGGACAAGGACGACGATCTTCGCGGGTCCGCGGGGTCAGCCGCGGACAATCGGCGGCTCGAGGCGAAGGTCGCGAACGCGACGAAGCGTGTGCTCCGCGAAGAGCCGAGCGGAGACGTGCTCGTCTTCCTCCCGGGCGCGGGCGAGATTCGTCGCGCGCAAGACGCGCTCGCGGGCGTCGACGCGGAGCTCACGATCCTGCACGGCGACTTACCGCCAAACGAGCAAGACCGCGCGATTCGTTCTTCCTCGCGCCGCAAGATCATCCTCTCGACCAACGTCGCGGAGAGCTCGGTCACGGTGCCGGGCGTGGTCGCGGTGATCGACTCCGGGCTCGCGCGTCGAGCGCGCGTGTCGCCGTGGAGCGGGCTGCCTTCGCTCGTCGTCGATCGCATCAGCCGCGCGTCCGCGAAGCAGCGCGCCGGTCGCGCGGGACGCGTGCGCGCCGGTCGCTGCGTGCGCCTCTACACCAAGCACGATCACGACACGCGCGACGAGCACGACACCCCCGAGATCGCGCGCGCGGATCTCTCCGAGCTCGCGCTCTTCCTCGCCGCCGAAGGCGTCGATCCGCACGCGTTCCCGTTCTTCGAGCCACCGCCCGCGCCCGCGCTCGACGCCGCGCTGCGTTTGCTCGAGCGACTCGGCGCGCTCACGTCGGTGTCGACGTCGAGCTCCACGACACACACGCCATCCGCCACGATCACGCCGCTCGGCCGGCGCCTCCTCGGGCTCCCGACCCACCCTCGCCTCGCGCGCCTCGTCCTCGAAGCCGAAGCCCGCGACGCCGGCCCGCGCGGCGCGCTCCTCGCGGCGCTCGCGTCCGAGCGTGATCTCCGCCTCGCCACCCGCACGCGTTTCGGCGACGCTCGCGTGGACGTCGCGGTCGGCGCGTCGGATCTGCTCGCGCAGCTCGAAGCGTTCGAGGCTGCCGAGGCCGAGCGTCTCTCCGCGTCCGAGCTCCGCGCGCGTGGCCTCGACGTGCTCGGCTTCCAGCAGGTGAAGAAGTCCCGCGATCAGCTCGCGCGTGCCGCCCGCGTGGGTCGCGAGCCCGCGCTCGGTCTGGAAGACGAAGAAGAAGCGCTCCTGCTCGCCACGCTCGCGGCGTTCCCCGACCGCGTGGGCAAGCGACGCCGTCCGAACGCGCCGCAGATCGTCTTCGCGGGCGGCGGCAGCGCGGAGCTCGCGGAGACGAGCGTGGTGCGTGAAGCCGAGCTGCTCGTCGCGGTCGACGTCGTCGAAGGCGAGCGCGGCCGAACCGCGACGATCCGCGCCGCGAGCGAGGTCGCCCCCGAGCACCTCCTCGAGCTCTTCCCCGAGCGCATCGAAGAGCGCCGAACCTTACGCTTCGACGCGAAGACACAGCAGGTCGAGGCGAGCGAGGCGCTCCTCTACGACGGCCTCGTGCTCGACGAGAGCGTGCGGCGCGACGTCGGAGGCGAGGACGTCGCGGCGTGCCTCGCGAGGGCCGCGATCGAGCATGGCCTCGAGAAGCTCTTCGACGCGGACGGTCTCGAGAACCTACGCCGTCGGCTCGCGTTCGCGGCCGCGCACGGGCTCGCGCTCCCGGACGACGCCGAGATCGAGGCGGCGACGCCGGGCGCGAAGGTCGGCCCCGAGGCGCCCGGTCGCCTGAGCCTCACGTTCGTGGAACGCGCGCTCGCGGACGCGTGCGTCGGCCGGCGCAGCTTCGCGGATCTGCGCGGGCTCTCGCTCGAACGGGCGATGCTCGCGCGCCTCGATCCGAGCGCGGGCTCGAAGCTGCGCGAGATCGCGCCGGAGTCGATCGCGCTGCCGGGACGCGCGCGCGTGCCCGTCACGTACGAGGTCGATCGACCTCCGTGGATCGAGTCGCGCCTGCAAGACTTCTTCGGCATGAAGCGAGGTCCACACGTCGCGAGCGGTCGCGTGCCGCTCGTGCTGCATCTGCTCGCGCCGAACTTCCGCGCGGTGCAGGTCACCACCGACCTCGAAGGCTTCTGGGCGCGCCACTACCCCACGCTCCGCAAGGAGCTGATGCGTCGCTATCCCAAGCACGCGTGGCCGGAAGATCCGCTCAGCGCGACCCCGCCGGAACGCAAGCGCTGATCGGCGGGCGAGACACCGCGGGCTGCGACGGATCGGTGACGCCTGCGAGGCGCGCAACGAGCGAAAGCCCGACGCGTGGTACCGAGGCTCATGCGTCGGTGCTCCGTTGCCCTCGTGCTCGTCTTCGCGTGCTCGTCGTCGTCGAACGATCCGGTCGCCGACGCGGGGTTCGACGCGCCCTCCGACGCGGGCCTCGTCGACGCCAGCGCACGCCGCGACGCGCCGCCCTTCGATCCGAGCCAGCTCGTCGATGCGGCGGTGTACGAGTACGACTGGGCCTGCACGGGCGACGTGCCCGCGACGGGCGCCCCCGTGCCCGCGGAGGTCGAGCCGCCGACCGAAGACTGCAGCGCGGGCGTCTGGCCCGATCTCGACGCGCGCCTCACCGTCTGTCCGACGTGGAGCGGCGGCACGCTGACCGATCCGGCGAGCGGCCTGACCTTCCCGCTCGACGACGAGGTGCGCACGTTGCCGGTCTCGATCCCGGTGAGCGAAGGCGGCAGCTTCCTCTCGAGCGAGCTCCCGAGCTCGTGGCCCACCACGCTCAAAGTGGTCGCGTGGAACATGGAGTACTCGCGCAACCTCGACGATCAGCTCACCACGCTGACCACCCACCCCGCGCTCGCCGACGCGGACGTGTATCTGTTGAACGAGGTCGATCGCTGCTCGACCCGCAACGGCGTGCGCCGCGCCGCACGTGAGCTCGCACGCGCCATCGGTGGTCAGTACGTGTACGGCATCGAGTTCGTCGAGCTGAACGTCGGCCGCACGATCGGTGGCGACACCGGACAAGCCATCGTCTCCCGCCGCCCGCTCACCGGCGCGGCCTTGCTCTGCCACTCGGCGCAGTCGGACTGGCTGCTCGACGACGGCGAGCCGCGCCTCGGGTCCCGCGTCGTGCTGCACGCGGACGTCCCCGCCGGCGACGAGATCGTGCGCGTCTGGGCGGTCCACCTCGAGAGCGACGACATCCTCGGCGAGAAGCGCGCCGTGCAGAGCAAGGAGCTCCTCGACGAAGCGCAGCGCCTCGCGTGCGACCGCCCGCAGATCGTCGCGGGCGACTTCAACGCCTGGTACCCACGCGCGCCCGAGCTCGTGGTCTTGAGGGACGCCGGCTTCGTCGACGCTCTCGAGCGACTCGGCGACGTCGAGCGCACCCACGACAGCGGCCGCCGCCTCGACTACCTCTTCGCGCGCGGCCCGTTCGAGATCGTGGACGGCGCGGTGCTGCGCGACGTGACGACCAGCGATCACTTCCCGCTCGTCGTGACGTTGCGCCTCGACGAGCGAGCGATGCGCTGAGCGTCCCGAGCGCGCCTTCCGACCGCCGTACGTTCTCCGCGCGGATGCACGCAGCCTCGCGGCAAGCGTACGTCCTGCTCGTACGTCGACCCGAGCCCGTTGCACTTCGACACCGAGCCGGTGCCCGGGCGCGCACCGAGCGTCACGTGAGCTGCCCAGCGTGCCGTCATGACGAACTCGATTCTGCGCCGCGCCTTTGCGGCACTCGTGCTCCTCGCCGCGTGCGGTGACGACGACGGCCCTCTTCCGATGGACTCCGGGGTGGAGTCCGACGCCGCTCTCGACGGCGGCCGCGACGCCGCCATGGACTTGGATGGCGGCTTCGACGCCGGCCGCGACTCCGGAGCGGACGGCGGGTCGGACGGCGGAACCGACACCGACGCCGGTCCACCGCCCGCCTTCACGCTCCAACTCCTCCACGTCGCGGACGGCGAAGCCAACGCGTCCGCCATCGACGACTATCCCCGCTTCGCGCAGGTTCTCGCCGGTCTCCGCGCGACGGATCCGACCCACACCCTCACGCTCAGCTCGGGCGACAACTGGATCCCCGGACCGTTCCTCGACGCCTCCGGAGACGCGAGCTTGAACGACGAGCTCGGGATCGCACGCGCGGCCCGTGCCGACGTCGCCGCCATGAACGCGATGGGCTTCCAGGCGGCGGCCTTCGGCAATCACGAGTTCGACCTCGGCGCAGCGGCCGTGTACGCCGCCCTCGCCCCGGAGGCGACGGAAGGGGCGTCCTGGGAGGGCGCGCTCTTCCCGTACCTCTCGTCGAACTTGACGTTCGTAGACGACCCAGCCGCGAACGACCTCTCCGATCTCGTGGTCGACGACGGCGCGGCGCCGGCACCAGCCTCCATCGCGCGGAGCGTGGTGATCGAGGTCGACGGCGTGCGCTTCGGCATCGTGGGCGCGACGACCCCGCTGCTTCCGTCGATCTCCAGCCCGGGGACGCGCACCGAGGTCGCGCCCACGGACGCGATGGACGTCGACGCGCTCGCGACGATCGTCCAGACCGCGGTCGACGCGCTCACGGGCGACGGCATCGATCACGTGATCCTGCTCGCGCACATGCAGCAGATCGCGATCGAGCGCATGCTCGCGACGCGTCTTCGAGGCGTCGACGTGATCGTCGCGGGCGGCTCGAACACCTTGCTCGCCGACGCCACGGATCGGCTGCGCGCCGGCGACACCGCCGTGGGCACCTACCCGGAGATCCTCACGTCGGCGAGCGGTGAGCCGGTCGCGCTCGTGAACACCGACGGTCGTTGGCGCTACGTGGGCCGCCTCGTGGTGGGCTTCGACGACGACGGCGTGGTCCTGCCGGGCTCGATCGACGACGAGGTGAGCGGCGCCTACGCGACCGACGAAGCGGGCGCGGCGGAGTTCTCAGCGTTCGCGGACGACGAGAGCGTGTCCCGCGTGCGCGCGATCACGGACGCCGTCAGCGACGTGCTGGTCGCGCGGGAGAGCGTGCAGTTCGGCTACACCGACCACTACCTCGAGGGACGTCGAGGCGCGATCCGAACCGAAGAGACGAACCTCGGAAACCTCGTCTGTGACGCGATGCTCTGGCAAGCGCGCTCGTTCGACCCGGCGACCGCCGTGTGTGTGCGCAACGGCGGCGGCATCCGCGCCTCCATCGGCGAGATCTACGTCCCGCCGGGCTCCATGGGCGAGAGCATGTTCCTGCCGCCCCAGGCGATCCCCGCCGCCGGAAAGGAAGAAGGCGAGATCTCTCAATTCGACATTCAGACCGCCCTCAGCTTCAACAACGACCTCACGCTCCTCACGCTCACTCCGGCCGAGATGCGCGCGCTCCTCGAGCACGTGGTCGCCGGCGTGGCTCCAGGTGCGACTCCCGGCGCGTTCGGGCAGGTCGGAGGCATCCGCTTCAGCTTCGATCCGGCCCGCGCGGTCGGTGACCGCGTGCGAAACGCCGCCGTCGTCGACGACTCGGGTGCGCTCGTGGGCCGCGTCGTCACGGACGGCGTGACGAACACCGCGGCGGGCAACATCCGCATCGTCACGCTGGGCTTCTTGGCGAGCGGCGGCGACGCCTACCCGCTCGCAGCGCTCTCCGCGCCCAATCGCGTGGACCTCGACGAAGCGGGTCTGACCGCGGGTGCGGCGACCTTCGCGCCACCCGGCACCGAGCAGGACGTGCTCGCGGAGTACCTGCTGACGCTGCACGCCACGCGAGGGACCGCGTTCGACTTCGCCGACGTACCGGCGTCCATGGACGCTCGCGTCCAGAACCTCGCCGCGCGCGCCGACACCGTTCCCTGATCGTTCGTTCGTTCGTTCGGGTACCGCGAAGCCGTCTCGTGCAGCTTCGCGGACTCCCGTCCGGTCGCACGATTCGTCGCGTCCGCTCACGCGCTCGACCGGCTCACCAACCCGCGGACCGACGACGCGCCCACGACCACGCGCCTCGTCGCGCTCCGCCTCGCGTGCCAAGCTCGCGCCCGAATGTTGGCGATGCCCTACCGCTCGATCCAGCGCGTCTACTTCGACGACCTGGACGCCCTGAACATCCTGCACAACGTCCGCTACCTGCTCTTCATCGAGCGCGCGCGCGGCGAGCTCCTGCAGGCGCTCGGTTTCCTCTGGCAAGACCCGCTCGAGAAGAACCCCGACAAGTACCACGTCGTCGCCGCACACACGATCGACTACCTCGCGCCGGTGCGCGGCGAAGGCGAGCTCAACGTCGAGATCCGCCCCGTGCACCTCGGTCGATCCAGCCTCGTGCTCGACGCGCTCGTGACCTCGCGCCACGGGAACACCACCCACGCGCGCTCCTCGACCCGCCTCGTGCGCCTCGATCCGGAGACGAACACGCCGTGCGCGTGGTCCGATCGCATGCGCAACGCGATCACCCCGCTCTTGCCGGCGGCCTGAGCGCGCGCGATCCCCGCTCGCTCGACACGCGCTCGCTCGACGCGCTCGCTCGACACGCGCTCGCTCGACACGCGCTCGCTCGACACGCGCTCGCTCGACACGCGCTCGCTCGACCCGCGCTCGCTCGACACGCACTGGTCCTCTCGCGCTCCAGCGGCGCGCCGCGCGCGTCTTCACGAGGGAATCCCCTCGAAGGAGCAGCGGAGCGCGCATCGCTCGTGCGGAAGCGTCCGCGCGTGCGGTACGCTGATCGTCGATGTCACACCCTCGCTTCTCGTTCCTCGCCCTCGCGCTCGTCGTCGCCTGCGATTGTTCGAGCTCCAGCGGTGGTGGCCCCGGCGACCCGTGCGAGGTCGTGGACGACTGCGCTTCCGGCTTGATCTGCCTCGACGACGCTTGCCGACCCGCGCCCGACACCGACGGCGGCCCGCGCCCCGACAGCGCGGTCCCCGACGGCGGCGTCGTCGCGTGCGAGGTCGAGAACGAGTGCGGCGGCGGACGCCTCTGCTGCGCGGAAGGCGAGGAGTGCGTCGACGACTTCGCCTGCTCGCCCGTCTGCGAGAACGCGCGTTGCGGCGACAACCGACTCACGTGCTGCGCGGCCGGCCAGGTCTGTCTCGACGGTGTCGTCTGCGCGGCGAGCTGCGCGGAGGATCGCGCGCTCTGCGGCGCGAGCCTCGACGTCTGCTGCCAGGTCGGCGAGGTCTGCGTCGAGGACGCCTGCGTCGCGCCGGGCGCCGAGTGCGGCGACGACTTCGACTGCCTCGAAGAAGGAACGTACTGCGAGCCCACCATCGGCCGCTGCCTCACGAACCCGTCGCCCCCGCTCTGCGAAGTGCGCCCCGACTTCGAGGACGTGAGCCTCGAGATCGAGTGG